>NZ_JBFMVT010000002.1:1856035-2165374 GCF_040786275.1 Buttiauxella gaviniae | reverse complement strand
CTACGCTCGCAAAGGGATTGTAACGCCGGAAATGGAGTTTATCGCGATACGCGAAAACATGGGGCGCGAGCGGATCCGTGATGAAGTATTACACCACCAGCATCCTGGCCAGGGTTTTGGCGCACGCCTGCCGGAAAATATCACACCTGAATTCGTGCGCGATGAAGTCGCCGCGGGCCGCGCGATTATCCCTGCTAACATTAACCATCCCGAATCTGAGCCAATGATAATCGGGCGTAATTTCCTGGTAAAAGTGAACGCCAATATTGGTAACTCGGCGGTGACCTCATCGATTGAAGAAGAGGTGGAAAAACTGGTCTGGTCGACCCGCTGGGGTGCAGACACGGTGATGGATCTCTCCACGGGCCGTTATATTCACGAAACCCGCGAGTGGATTTTACGTAACAGCCCGGTGCCTATCGGAACCGTGCCCATTTATCAGGCGCTGGAAAAAGTCAACGGCATCGCCGAAGACCTGACGTGGGAAATGTTCCGCGACACGCTGCTGGAACAAGCCGAGCAAGGCGTGGACTACTTCACCATTCACGCCGGTGTGCTACTGCGTTATGTCCCAATGACCGCCAAACGCCTCACGGGCATTGTTTCACGCGGCGGTTCGATTATGGCGAAATGGTGCCTGTCGCATCATCAGGAAAACTTCCTGTATGAACACTTCCGCGAAATTTGTGAAATCTGCGCGGCTTACGATGTTTCGCTCTCGTTGGGCGACGGCCTGCGCCCTGGTTCCATTCAGGACGCCAACGACGAAGCACAATTCTCCGAGTTGCATACGCTGGGTGAGCTAACAAAAATCGCCTGGGAATATGACGTCCAGGTGATGATTGAAGGCCCGGGTCACGTGCCAATGCAGATGATTCGCCGCAACATGACCGAAGAGCTGGAACATTGCCATGAAGCGCCGTTCTACACGCTCGGCCCGCTGACCACGGACATTGCGCCAGGTTACGACCATTTCACTTCCGGTATTGGGGCCGCCATGATCGGCTGGTTTGGCTGCGCGATGCTCTGTTACGTTACACCAAAAGAGCACCTCGGCCTGCCCAATAAAGAAGATGTAAAACAGGGACTGATTACCTACAAAATTGCGGCGCACGCCGCAGATTTGGCAAAAGGTCATCCGGGCGCGCAAATCCGCGACAACGCCATGTCGAAAGCACGCTTCGAATTCCGCTGGGAAGATCAGTTTAACCTCGCGCTCGATCCCTTCACCGCCCGCGCCTTTCACGACGAAACGCTCCCGCAAGAGTCTGGAAAAGTCGCCCACTTCTGCTCAATGTGCGGGCCAAAATTCTGCTCGATGAAAATTTCCCAGGAAGTCCGTGATTTCGCAGCAAAACAGGCGATTGAGATCGGCATGGAAGATATGTCGCAAACATTCCGGGCAAAAGGCGGTGAAATTTACCTGCGTCAGGAGGAAGCGTGATGAGCGAATCAGCTTTTCCTAATGTTCCAAAACGCCTGGGATTGTATCCGGTGGTTAATAACGTCGAGTGGATCGCCCGCTTGCTGGACGCAGGCGTGCGCACCATTCAACTGCGTATCAAAGACAAAGCCGAAGGCGACGTAGAAGCCGATATTATCGCGGCCATCAAACTGGGTGAGCGCTACAACGCACGTTTATTCATTAACGATTACTGGCGTCTGGCGATAAAGCATCACGCCTATGGCGTACATCTGGGCCAGGAAGATATGGATGTGGCAAATCTGGACGCTATTCGCGATGCAGGTCTGCGGCTTGGGCTTTCCACTCACGATAATATGGAAATGGATCGCGCCCTGGTGGCGCATCCCTCGTACATCGCTCTGGGGCATGTTTTCCCAACCAATACCAAACAGATGGCCTCTGCCCCACAGGGGCTCGCCCAATTGGCTGCACATATCAAAACCCTCGGTGATTATCCTACCGTGGCGATTGGCGGAATTAGTCTGGAACGTGTTCCTGCGGTTCTCGCCACTGGCGTTGGCAGTGTGGCAGTTGTTAGCGCAATCACTCAGGCTGCAGACTGGCGAGCCGCCACTGGACAACTGCTGGAATTAGTGGGAGCTGGAGATGAATGATACAGATTTCATGCGCTACAGCCGCCAGTTGTTACTGGAAGACATTGCCATCGAAGGGCAACAAAATCTGCTCGCCAGCACGGTTTTAATCGTCGGACTCGGCGGGCTGGGTTCACCCGCAGCGTTGTATCTCGCGGCGGCAGGAGTCGGCACGCTGATTCTTGCTGACGATGACAACGTGCATATCAGCAATTTGCAGCGCCAGATTCTTTTCACCTCTGAGGATCTCGACCAGCCGAAATCGCTGGTCGCCCAGCGCCATCTCCGGCAGCTAAATCCAGAGATAAAACTTCAGGTTATTGGTGAGCGCCTCGAAGGCGCGCGGCTTTTAAATGCAGTTAAAAGCGTCGATCTGGTGCTGGATTGTAGCGATAACATGGCAACACGCCAGGGGATTAACGCCGCTTGTGTGACATACAAAAAACCCCTGATTTCTGCCAGCGCCGTCGGATTTGGCGGTCAGTTGATGGTGCTAACGCCGCCGTGGGATAACGGCTGCTACCGCTGCATTTGGCCTGATGAACACGAACCTGAACGCAATTGCCGCACAGCGGGCGTTATTGGCCCGGTCGTTGGGGTAATGGGAACATTGCAGGCGCTCGAAGCGATAAAATTGCTTACCGGTATGGTTCCGGCAGCCGGGTCTTTGCACCTGTTCGACGCCCGGCAACATAGCTGGCGCACTCTCACTATGCAGAAAGCGGCAGGATGCCCGATATGCGGAGGGCAAAATGCACATTCAGTTTAACGACGAACCAATACAGTGCCCGGATAACCTGACGCTGGGAAATCTGCTGGAACAACTGCGTTTATTGAAGCCAGGCGTCGCATTGGCCATCAACCAAACTATTGTTCCACGCGAGCAGTGGGATGCTCACTTGCTGAATGATGGCGACCAGATCTTGCTTTTTCAGGCCATAGCTGGGGGATAACATGCTAAAGATTGCTGATAAAACATTCTCGTCACGCTTGTTCACCGGCACAGGAAAATTCGCCTCACCGCAAATGATGGTCGAAGCCATTCGTGCATCAGGATCGCAATTAGTGACCATGGCGATGAAACGCGTCGACTTACGTAATCATAACGATGCGATTCTTATGCCTTTGCTTGAGGCTGGCGTGCAATTACTGCCGAATACGTCGGGGGCGAAAACCGCGGAAGAAGCCATTTTTGCGGCACAACTCGCTCGCGAAGCGCTCGGCACAAACTGGCTGAAACTGGAAATTCACCCGGATGCTCGTTATCTGCTGCCCGACCCCATTGAAACACTAAAAGCTGCGGAGAAACTCGTAAAACTGGGTTTTGTTGTTCTGCCATATTGCGGCGCCGATCCGGTTTTGTGCAAACGACTGGAAGAAGCAGGGTGTGCGGCGGTTATGCCGCTCGGGGCGCCAATCGGTTCTAACCAGGGTTTACAAACGAAAGCCCTGCTGGAAATTATCATCGACCAGGCTCGAGTGCCGGTGGTGGTTGATGCAGGAATCGGTGCACCAAGCCATGCCGCCGAAGCACTGGAAATGGGCGCTTCTGCTGTGCTGGTGAATACCGCGATAGCCGTTGCGCACGATCCAGTGCAAATGGCTATGGCTTTCCGTCTGGCAGTTGAAGCGGGCGCGATAGCGGCTCAGTCAGGTTTGGGGCCGCGCCACCAGCAAGCTCAGGCTTCCAGCCCATTAACTCAATTCCTGCAATTCAGCCAGGAGGGAGCGTGATGGCACAGACCTTCACCGACCGCTGGCGTGAACTGGACTGGGACGACATCACGCTTCGGATTAACAGCAAAACCGCTGCAGATGTAGAACGTGCGTTAAGCGCCCGCAAGATTACCCGCGATAATCTTATGGCGCTGTTGTCTCCGGCGGCTAGTCAGTACCTTGAACCGCTCGCACAACAGGCCCAACAGTTAACTCGTCAGCGCTTTGGTAACACGGTGAGTTTTTACGTTCCGCTTTATCTCTCCAATCTTTGCGCCAACGACTGCACCTACTGCGGCTTTTCTATGAGCAACAAGCTCAAACGTAAGACGCTGGATGAGCAGGAAATTGAGCGAGAATGCGAGGCGATTCGCAAGCTGGGATTTGAGCATTTGCTGCTAGTGACGGGTGAGCATCAAACCAACGTCGGCATGGATTATTTCCGTCAGCATCTTCCGGCGATTCGTCGTCGATTTAGCTCGCTGCAAATGGAAGTCCAGCCGCTGGATGAACACGAATACGCTGAACTCAAAACGCTTGGGTTAGACGGCGTAATGGTCTATCAGGAAACTTATCATCAGGCAGTTTACGCGCAGCATCATTTGCGCGGTAACAAGCAGGATTTTTTCTGGCGGCTGGAAACACCGGACAGACTGGGCCGCGCGGGCATAGATAAAATTGGCCTGGGCGCGCTGATTGGTCTGTCGGATAGCTGGCGCACCGACTGCTTTATGGTGGCGGAGCATCTGCTGTGGCTGCAACAAAACTACTGGCAAAGCCGCTATTCGATTTCATTTCCGCGTTTACGCCCCTGCACGGGTGGTGTCGAACCCGCATCAGTGATGACGGAAAGCCAACTGGTACAGGCGATCTGCGCATTTCGTTTGCTCGCACCTGACGTAGAGCTTTCACTTTCTACCCGCGAATCGCCATGGTTCCGGGATCATATGATCCCGCTTGCCATTAACAACGTCAGCGCATTTTCGAAAACCCAACCGGGCGGTTATGCCGATAATCACCCGGAGCTTGAGCAGTTTGCGCCGCACGATGGACGCACACCTGCGGAGGTCGCCGCCGCGTTAGCGCAATCCGGCCTGCAGCCGGTCTGGAAAGACTGGGACAGTTTTTTGGGAAGAGCCGCGCAATAGTTTTGTAAGTTTGCAGGCTATAGAAAGAAGTCTCCGAGCGGTGCCGAAGAATCATTTATTCACTGTTGCTGTGGTGTGAGCCGTCAAATATTGTCGCCGTTGTCGGATTCCGAACCCGACCGGGGCGGCAACTTACCCTTCCCATTGCCGCCCCGCCTTCACATTAATAAACGGTGACTTTTGCGACCTTCGCAACTTTACCGTCACGGGAAGGCGTATCAGGCGTCACACCTAATTCAATGGCGCAATAAAGCCCGGCGAGTTGGGCGAACACAACGTAGATTAGCGAAGCCCAGGATTCGTGATAATCAGCCAGTTCAGGAGAGGCAAAATGAAAATACTTATCCCCGGCTATCGTTCCCGCGGGCAACATATCATGGCCTATAGCGATAATCTGTGCCGCAGCGCTGCGCTCCTGCGTAAGCTCAGTCATCATGTCGAGGTCATAGCGCTGAATGTCAGGGCGCGCAGCAAGATAGCCGATTACGGTCGCGTCACGGTTGATAATCAGCTTAGGGCCGTGGCGAAACTCCAGCATCGAATGCCAGGCAGTCATCAACTTCCCATTCCCCATTTCAAGAAGTTTGAGGCTGGTTTCACAGGCCACGGCTTTCAGCGATAAAGAACCGACGGCAACCACATTGTTACGTGATTCTTTCGCCCATTGTTCAATGTCCGCGGCATAAGTAGTCAGGAAATGGTGAATGCCTCGCTGCAAAACAGGGAGTACTTTTTCTGCTTCCGATAAACCAGCCGGAGCCACCAATAACATCAGATACCAAAGAGGAACCGTAAACTCTGAGGTTGCAGCAAAACTGCCGTTAGAGGTGCCTTCAGGCACCGGAATAAACAGCCCTTCGGGGTGCTGCTGAGCAAGTTGAGCAAGACGGCTATCGGCGTTATTCGTCACTGCAAGGTGGCGCATTTGTGGGTATATGGTAAGCGCCTGCTCCACAACTTTAACGGTTTCTGGCGTGTTGCCCGAGCTGCTGACAGAAACCAGAACAGTGTTTTCATGCAGTGTACCAGGAGCGAGAACTAAATCGGTTGCAGGAATAACATCGATTGGATTGGGCACAACACTCCGTAGCCAGTTAACGCTCGCCTGCGCAGCCAGCAACGAAGATCCGGCTCCGGTGATAAGGATGCGCGTATCGGCATTGCTTTTACGCCAGAAAGTTTCAAGGCCGGCCTGGCGTGCTTTCACCAGCGCTAACCCTTCCTGCCATAAACGAGGCTGAGCAACAATTGCCTCGACGGTTAAACAGGCTCCCTTTTGCTGCCAGTACGCTTCATTATGATTTAACATGTTTATTTTCCACCTGTTATGACGCTTGCGCCGCGTCGGAAAAGTGCTTTAGCATGCCGACACTCGCGCTCTTTATTCATTAACAACCCTATCGGGGGAACCATGAAACCGGTCTACATCCTTATTCGCGATACGCTCAAGCGCGATATTCAGAACAAAAAATACCCGGTTGGCTCCCTGATCCCTTCTGAGCGCGAGCTGGCCGAAACTTACCAGGTCACGCGTGCTACGGTACAAAAAGCCATTGCTCAAATGGAGCAGGAAGGGCTGGTTAAAAAAGTGGTCGGTAAAGGCACCTATGTAAACCGGGCCTTTGCGCCACCGGTTTATCTGCTCAACCCTGACGGAGAAAGCAGTGCTCTGGGCGTCACTCAGGAGCTGAGCGGCAAAGTCACTATTACCAGCCGCCTGATTTACCATGTTCAACAACCTGCCGGTGACTATCTGGCAAACCAGTTCAGCGTTTCGGCCAACGAACCCGTTCACGCCATTCGCCGTGTTCGCCTGTTCGACGGCACACCGGTGCTGGTCGAAGACAGCTACATTCCGTTAGCGATTGTCGATGCCATTGACGACAACGTGCTGCAAAACCATTCGCTCTACGCCTTCATCGAAGATAAATGCCAACAAAAGATTGGCGGCACGGATTCGGTCGTTGGTGCGAGCTTGTTTGATGACGTTATGGCTGCTCTACTCGACATCCCTGTCAATTCACCGATGCTGCACATCAAAGAAAGCACCTGGCTTGAGGACGGCACGGTGTTTAACTATTCGTGGAGCTACAACCGTGGCGACCTCTTCAGAATGCGCAGCCGGAAAATCCTTATTCCTTAAACCTTATTTATTAAAGAATTGCGGGAGGTATTCGCGGTGCGCCTCAAGTAATTCATCAAGCACCACTTTTGCCACTTTTCCTGACGGCACAAGCGGATTTAGCGTCAAAGCCTGCAAAGCTGCACCGTAGTCGCCCGTAACAGCGGCTTCTACTGCCATCTCTTCCCACGATTTCATCAATGAGACCAGACCTGAAACCGTGGCCGGCAACGGATCATTATTCAGTGGAATCGCACCATAGCGGCCAATAACGCAGGTCGTCTCAATAGCGACGTTATCTGGTAACGAACGAATCGCCCCGTTGTTGCGTACGTTCACCGTCATCAGGAGATTTTTATCGTTATAAATAGCGCTGATGAGCTCGCACGCTGCTTCGGAGTAATACGCCCCACCTCGCTGCTCAAGCTGTTTGGGTTTTTCATGCAGTTGCGGATTTCTGTAGAGCTCAAATAACTCGTGCTCTACGGCTTGCACCACTTCCCCGCGCGTTCCATGCTCTTCAAATTCATGGAGCTGTTTTTCCAGAACATCGCTGGTGGCATAGTAATACTGATGGTACGGGCAAGGGATTACGCCAAGATGCTGGATTTGTTCCTGCAGCCAGGGAATATCAGGGATATTTTTCGGCTTATGAACGCTGTCATATTTGAGATTGCGCAGCACATCCGGCATCACATCTTTGCCGTCCATGTAAACATGGGTGCCGTAAAGGAAGTGGTTCAATCCAATGAGTTGCAGCAAGAATCGGGATTTATCGACACCGAGAATTTCTGCCACCATGCGCTGCATCGACTGGGAGAGATTACACAGCCCAATGCATTTGATTTTGCTGTGTTTCAGTACCGCTTCAGTGACAATACCGCTTGGATTGGTGAAGTTAATGAGCCAGGCGTCCGGACACAGTTCTTCCATATCGCGGCAAATATCCAGAATTACGGGAATAGTGCGCAGTGCTTTGGCCAGCCCGCCCGCACCGTTAGTCTCCTGGCCGATGAGCCCATGAGACAAAGGAATACGCTCATCTTTGATTCGCGCATCAAGTTGCCCAACGCGTAACTGAGTCGTCACGAAATCCGCATCTTTTAATGCTTCGCGCCTGTTGAGCGTCAGATGAACCTGGCAATCAATGCCTGCCGCTTCGACCATGCGTTTTGCCAGATTGCCCACAATTTCCAGCTTTTCACGCCCGGCTTCAACGTCCACCAGCCATATTTCGCTAATAGGCATTTCTTCATAACGTTGAATAAAGCCTTCAATAATTTCAGGTGTATAAGAACTGCCGCCACCGATGGTCACTATTTTTAGTTTTTTACTCATTACGTAATCCTTCTTTATAAGCCAGGACTGTTTCATCCTGATTAACGTTATTTTCTGCCTGCTCATTTTCATCACGCAGATATTGTCTGTCTAATGTCATCACGAACGGATAATAAATTGCCATAGCAACCGCGAGGTTAATAGCCTGGAAGAGCATTCCTTTCCATCCGCAAATTAGAAAACCACTAATGAAAATAGGCGTAGTCCACGGAATCTCGAGACCTGACGTCAGCGGTAACCAACCAAATGCCATCGCACTATAGGTTATTACGCATAACACTACCGGAACCATAATAAATGGAATAAACAGCAGTGGATTTAATGCAATCGGAACGCCAAATATTATAGGCTCATTGATATTAAAGATGGCGGCAGGCGCGGCGAGTTTGGCAATTTCACGCATTCGTTTACTTTTAGCACGGAACAACATCACTAATAGCATCGCAAGCGTAAACCCCGTCCCACCACAGATTAAAAACACATCGCGAAACTGCTGGGTAATAATATTTATTGGGGGTAAACCTTGTTTCATCGCCTGCATATTTTCAAGCGTTAATGAACGCCAGATGGGCCCCATAATAGCAGTCACGATGGAGTCGCCGTGCAAGCCAAAAAACCAGAAGAAACTGACGAAGAACTCCGCGACCATTTGGGACGGCAAGGTGTTACCAAGCTGCATCATTGGCGCTTGCAGCACTTTAAAGATCATCTCCTGCGCGGTACCAAACGGGGTGATTTCAAATACCAGGCGCAGCAACCAGAAGATCACCACAATCAGAAATGAAGGAATGAGAGAGCTGAAGCTATTTGCTACCGCAGGCGGCACACTCGCCGGCATAGAAATCATTAAACGCGGGTGATTAAATAATCTATACAGACGAACCGAAGCAAGTGTAATAATCAGCGATAAAAATAAACCCTGAGCACCCAATGAAAATGTCGGGATAACATCAGTAATAACCGCGCCATTTTCTTGGGGTAATTTATAAGGCGTGACAATCAGGAAACTCACCAGTGAAATGAGCACACACGATATTTCGTTTAGCTTCCAGCGTTTTGCCAGACTAATGCTGGTACTGATAACCACCAGCAACGCCATCACAGAATAAGTGGCATCAAGAACATAATTTAATTGGCCAATAAATTCCTCACCCAAATGTCGAATAATAAATTCGCTGTAACCTGGAATGGGCAAGTTTGCTATCAGCAAAAAGAAAGAACCAATAATCAAAAATGGCATAATCCTGATGAAGCCGTGTTTGATGGCTGAGAGATAATCATTCCCTTCAATCTTCATTGCCAGAGGCAATATTTTCCTTTCCATAAATGCAGTGAAATTGTTCATGTAGGGGCTCACTGTGCTGGTTTTTGTTTTAGTGGTATATACCACCAATTTAGAGACTATGTACTTCATCATTTTTTGTCAATGGACGATAAAGTGGTTTGCCTGGATTAAGTGCGTTATGTGACCATCAACACAATCAGATATGGCGACGTTTTTCTAAGCAGAGCGTTCTGGAAACACAAAATGTAACCGGTTTCAGCACATCGACGTTTCTTTTGTGATAGCAAACACACAATCGTCGCAAAGCGGTTGTTGTACAGAGGCGTCACGGATAATTATCTATGTATCGAACGGACACTGAGAGCAGATCTATGAAGAATATCGTTTTGTGTTGTGCAGCGGGTATGTCGACTAGCATTTTGGTCCAACGCATGAAGGACGCCGCTCAGAAGAAAGGTATTGAAGTCTCCATCAAGGCAGTGCCGGTTGCAGAATTTAAAGACAATATCGACACAGCAGATATTGTGTTACTTGGCCCGCAAGTGAAATACGAACATGCCAAGCTACAGGCGATTGCAGAGCCGATGGGTAAAACCGTTGCAGTTATCGATATGATGGATTACGGCATGATGAAAGGTGATGTCGTGCTGGATAAAGCTTTGAAAATGATGGAGTCATAAGACATGGAAGATTTAGAATCGATTATCATGGAATTGTTGGTCAACGCTGGTAGCGCGCGCAGCCAGGCACTGACAGCACTGCAAATGGCACGTAAAGGGGATTTTGCAGCAGCTCAACAAGCGATGGAAGAATCCCGTGAGTATGTAAAACATGCCCATAAAATTCAGACCCAGTTGATTGGTTTAGATGAAGGTAGCGGCAAACTGCCGGTAAACTTGATTACTGTTCACTCTCAGGATCATCTGATGAATGCGATGGTTATTCAGGATTTAGCTGAAGATATGATTGAACTCTATCGCCGTATTCCTCTGGTAAATTAGTTTTCCCCGGCGGATGGCTCTTCGTTTATCCGCCCCACAGCTGCCAGATCACAAACGCCATTCAGCATCAAAATCTGAATTTCAGGCATAAAAAAACCGCTCCTGAGAGCGGTTTTTGTTTTTAGCGTATCTGACGATTACTCGTCGTTACCGCCAAGGTTGCCTGCGTTCAGCAGCTCTGCCAGGCTGGCAGTTGCATCTTCAGCAGTAACCTGAGGCACAACAGGCGCTTCGCCCGCTGCACGACGGCGCATACGATCCTGGTGGTACGCATAACCTGTACCCGCTGGGATCAGACGACCGACGATAACGTTCTCTTTCAGGCCGCGCAGTTCGTCACGTTTACCCGCAACAGCTGCTTCGGTAAGCACACGAGTTGTCTCCTGGAACGATGCCGCGGAGATGAAGGACTCGGTTGCCAGAGAGGCTTTGGTGATACCCAGCAGATCGCGTGAGAAGGTCACGTTAATCTTGCCGTTCGCTTCCAGTTCGCGGTTAGCGATCTTGACGCGAGAGTATTCAGCCTGCTCACCTTCCAGGAAGTCAGAACCACCAGCGCTGACGATAGTTGCTTTACGCAGCATCTGACGCACGATGACTTCGATGTGTTTATCGTTAATCTTAACGCCTTGCAGACGGTAAACGTCCTGCACTTCGTTGGTGATGTAACGAGTCACAGCATACACGCCACGCAGACGCAGAATGTCATGTGGAGATTCTGGACCATCGGAAACAACGTCACCACGCTCAACACGTTCGCCTTCGAACACGTTCAACTGACGCCATTTCGGAATCATCTCTTCGTAAGCATCGCTGCCGTCGAGTGGAGAGATTACCAGACGGCGTTTGCCTTTGGTTTCTTTACCGAACGAGATGATACCGCTGATTTCAGCAAGGATCGCAGGCTCTTTCGGACGACGTGCTTCGAACAGATCCGCAACGCGTGGCAGACCACCGGTAATATCCTTGGTACCGCTGGATTCCTGTGGAATACGCGCCAGGGTATCACCCGCACTGATCTGAATGCCATCTTCTAACTGAACAATTGCTTTACCCGGCAGGAAGTACTGCGCGGACATATCAGTACCAGGGATCAGTACGTCATTGCCTTGGGCATCAACAATTTTCAGAGATGGACGCAAGTCTTTACCACCAGCGGTACGTTCTGCAGAATCCAGAACAACCAGAGATGACAGACCTGTCAGTTCATCGGTCTGACGAGTAATGGACTGGCCATCAACCAGGTCAGTAAAGCGGATGAAACCACTTACTTCGGTGATGACTGGCATGGTGTGTGGATCCCAGTTTGCTACGGTTTCGCCCGCCGCAACTTGCTCGCCATCACCTTTACCCATTACCGCACCGTAAGGAACTTTATAGCTCTCTTTAGTACGACCGAATTCGTCGATCAGTTTCAGCTCGGTGTTACGAGAAGTGACTACCAGTTTACCGGCAGAGTTCACAACCGACTTCGCGTTGCTGAGCTTGATGCTACCTTTGTTCTTAACCTGAATGCTTGATTCAGCAGCAGAACGAGATGCCGCACCACCGATGTGGAACGTACGCATCGTCAGCTGAGTACCGGGTTCACCGATGGACTGTGCCGCGATAACCCCGATTGCTTCACCTTTGTTGATGATGTGGCCACGCGCCAGGTCACGACCATAGCAGTGCGCACATACGCCGAAGTCAGTTTCGCAACCTACAACGGAACGTACTTTCACGCTATCAACAGAGTTAGCTTCTAACAGGTCACACCATTGCTCATTCAGCAGGGTGTTACGCGTTACCAAGATATCTGCAGTACCCGGTTTCAGGACATCTTCAGCCGTTACACGACCCAGTACGCGATCGCGCAGTGGTTCTTTAACGTCGCCGCCTTCGATAACCGGAGTCATCGTGATACCTTCGAGGGTGCCACAATCGTCTTCGGTAACAACCAGATCCTGTGCAACGTCAACCAGACGACGCGTCAGATAACCGGAGTTCGCAGTTTTCAGTGCGGTATCCGCCAGACCTTTACGAGCACCGTGCGTGGAGATGAAGTACTGGAGTACGTTCAGACCTTCACGGAAGTTCGCGGTGATTGGCGTTTCGATGATGGAGCCATCTGGCTTAGCCATCAGACCACGCATACCTGCCAACTGACGAATCTGTGCCGCAGAACCACGAGCACCGGAGTCGGCCATCATGTAAATGCTGTTGAAGGAAACCTGTTGCTCTTCTACGCCGTCACGGTTAATAACGGATTCAGTTTGCAGGTTGTCCATCATCGCTTTGGATACACGATCGTTCGCCGCAGCCCAGATATCGATAACTTTGTTATAGCGTTCGCCCGCTGTAACCAGACCAGACTGGAACTGTTCCTGAATTTCAGCAACTTCTGCTTCTGCTTCAGAAATGATTTCAGTTTTCTTCGCAGGGATGACCATGTCATCGATACCAACAGAAACACCTGAACGTGCCGCATAGGCAAAGCCGGTGTACATAGTTTGGTCAGCAAAGATTACGGTCGGTTTCAGACCCAAAATGCGGTAACAAGTGTTCAGCATTTTAGAGATCGCTTTCTTACCCAACGCCTGGTTGATGATGGAGTAAGGCAGACCTTTCGGCACGATCATCCACAGAATCGCACGACCAACGGTGGTGTCGATTAAGCTGGTTTTCGCAACGAACTGTTCGTTTTCATCTTTTTCATATTCGGTGATACGCACTTTTACACGCGCATGCAGAGAGGCCAGACCTGCGCGATAGATACGCTCAGCTTCTTTAGGGCCAGTCAGCACCATGCCTTCGCCTTTGGCGTTAACACAGTCACGGGTCATGTAGTACAGACCCAATACAACGTCCTGAGAAGGAACGATGATTGGCTCGCCGTTCGCTGGTGACAGGATGTTGTTGGTAGACATCATCAGGGCACGCGCTTCCAACTGAGCTTCAAGCGTCAGCGGAACGTGTACTGCCATCTGGTCACCATCGAAGTCGGCGTTATATGCCGCACAAACCAGCGGGTGCAGCTGGATAGCTTTACCTTCGATCAGTACCGGTTCAAATGCCTGAATACCCAAACGGTGCAGGGTTGGTGCACGGTTCAGCAGTACCGGGTGTTCGCGGATAACTTCGTCCAGGATATCCCAAACGACAGCTTCTTCGCGCTCAACCATTTTCTTCGCAGCTTTAATGGTGGTAGCAAGACCACGCAGTTCCAGCTTGCCGTAGATGAACGGTTTGAACAGCTCCAGTGCCATTTTCTTAGGCAGACCGCACTGATGCAGACGCAGGTATGGACCTACGGTGATTACAGAACGACCGGAGTAGTCAACACGTTTACCCAACAAGTTCTGACGGAAACGACCCTGTTTACCTTTGATCATATCGGCCAAAGATTTCAGAGGACGCTTGTTAGAACCGGTGATAGCACGACCGCGACGACCGTTATCCAGCAGGGCATCTACCGCTTCCTGCAGCATACGTTTTTCGTTACGTACGATGATATCTGGCGCAGCCAGATCCAGCAGACGTTTCAGACGGTTGTTACGGTTGATCACGCGACGATACAGATCGTTCAGATCTGAAGTTGCGAAACGACCACCATCCAGCGGTACCAGTGGACGCAGATCTGGCGGCAGAACCGGCAGAACTGTCAGGATCATCCACTCTGGTTTGTTACCAGATTGAACGAACGCTTCCAGCAGTTTGATACGCTTGGTCAGCTTTTTACGTTTGGTTTCGGAGTTGGTTTCGTTCAGCTCTTCGCGCAGAGTTTCACACTCTTGCTCCAGATCCATGTTTTTCAACAGGGCCTGAATAGCTTCCGCACCCATCTTCGCATCGAATTCGTCACCGAACTCTTCCAGCGCATCCAGATACTGCTCTTCAGTCAGGATCTGACGACGCTCGAGGTTGGTCATACCGCCTTCGATAACCACATAAGATTCGAAGTACAGTACACGTTCGATATCACGCAGTGGCATATCCAGCAGCAAGCCGATACGAGACGGCAGTGACTTCAGGAACCAAATGTGTGCAGTTGGGGAAGCCAGTTCGATGTGACCCATGCGCTCACGACGCACTTTAGTTTGGGTTACTTCAACGCCGCACTTCTCACAAATTACACCACGGTGTTTCAGGCGCTTGTACTTACCGCACAGGCACTCATAGTCTTTTACTGGCCCAAAAATACGAGCACAGAACAGACCGTCACGTTCTGGTTTGAACGTACGGTAGTTAATGGTTTCCGGCTTTTTAACTTCACCGAAAGACCAGGAACGGATCATGTCTGGCGATGCCAGAGCAATTTTGATCGCATCAAACTCTTCGGTCTTAGTTTGCGCTTTCAGAAACTTTAATAAGTCTTTCACGGATTGGCTCCCGTCGGAGTTAGCACTCTGTGATGCCCGACTTTAACAGCCGGGCACCCTGGACCTTTTGAGCAACGATTACTCGTCTTCCAGCTCGATGTTGATACCCAGCGAACGGATCTCTTTCAACAATACGTTGAAGGATTCCGGCATGCCTGGTTCCATCTGATGGTTACCATCCACGATGTTTTTATACATCTTGGTACGGCCATTAACGTCATCAGACTTAACAGTCAGCATTTCCTGCAGAGTATAGGCAGCGCCATATGCTTCCAGCGCCCACACTTCCATCTCACCGAAGCGCTGACCACCGAACTGAGCCTTACCACCCAGCGGCTGCTGAGTAACGAGGCTGTAAGAACCGGTAGAACGCGCGTGCATTTTGTCATCAACCAAGTGGTTCAGTTTCAGCATGTACATGTAACCTACGGTTACTGGACGCTCAAACTGCTCACCGCTACGGCCATCGAACAGTGTAATCTGACCGGAAGTCGGCAGGTCACCCAGTTTCAACAGCTCTTTGATTTCCGACTCTTTTGCACCGTCGAATACCGGAGTAGCAATCGGCATACCTTTTTTCAGGTTCTCAGCCAGACGCAGAACTTCATCATCGCTGAAGGTGTTCAGGTCAACTTTCTGACGAACATCTGAACCCAGGTCATACGCTTTCTGGATAAATTCGCGCAGCTTGGAAACTTCTTCCTGCTTTTTCAGCATGGCGTTGATTTTCTCGCCAATGCCTTTCGCAGCCATACCCAGGTGGGTTTCCAGAATCTGACCGATGTTCATACGAGATGGTACGCCCAGCGGGTTCAGTACGATGTCTACCGGCGTGCCGTTTTCATCGTAAGGCATATCTTCGATCGGGTTGATCTTGGAGATAACACCTTTGTTCCCGTGACGACCTGCCATCTTGTCACCAGGTTGGATCTGACGTTTAACGGCCAGATACACTTTAACGATTTTCAGCACGCCTGGTGCCAGATCATCGCCCTGAGTGATTTTGCGGCGCTTAGCTTCAAGTTTCTTCTCAAACTCGTGCTTCAGCTCGTCGTACTGCTCTGCCAGCTGTTCCAGCTGGTTTTGCTTCTCTTCGTCAGTCAGACCCAGTTCCAACCAGCGATCGCGTGGCAATTTGTCGAGCTTCTCAGCTTCAACGCCGCCAGCAACCAGCACAGCATGGATACGAGCAAACAGACCAGCTTCAAAGATCTGCAGTTCTTCAGTCAGGTCTTTCTTAGCCTGCTTCAGCTGCATCTCTTCGATTTCCAGCGCGCGCTTGTCTTTTTCCACGCCATCGCGGGTAAAGACCTGCACATCGATAACGGTACCGGAAACGCCGTTTGGTACGCGCAGAGAAGAGTCTTTAACGTCAGACGCTTTCTCACCGAAGATTGCACGCAGCAGTTTTTCTTCTGGCGTCAGTTGGGTTTCACCTTTAGGCGTTACCTTACCAACCAGAATGTCACCACCGGTCACTTCAGCACCGATATAAACGATACCGGATTCATCCAGTTTGGAGAGAGCCGCTTCACCTACGTTCGGGATATCGGCAGTGATCTCTTCAGGCCCCAACTTGGTGTCACGAGACACACATGCCAGTTCCTGGATGTGAATAGTTGTGAAACGATCTTCCTGAACAACACGCTCGGATACGAGGATGGAGTCTTCGAAGTTGTAACCGTTCCACGGCATGAACGCTACGCGCATGTTCTGGCCAAGCGCCAGCTCACCGAGGTCGGTAGACGGACCGTCTGCCAACACATCGCCACGTTCAACTGGCTCACCCAGAGACACACAAGGCATCTGGTTGATACAGGTGTTCTGGTTAGAACGGGTGTATTTGGTCAGGTTGTAGATGTCGATGCCTGCTTCACCAGCCAGCATTTCGTCTTCGTTAACTTTGATAACGATACGAGAAGCATCCACGTACTGAACAGTACCGCCACGTTTAGCAACCGCAGTAACACCTGAGTCAACGGCAACAGCACGTTCCATACCAGTACCAACTAACGGCTTATCAGCACGCAGAGTTGGAACGGCCTGACGTTGCATGTTCGCACCCATCAATGCACGGTTGGCGTCATCGTGTTCCAAGAACGGGATCAGGGACGCACCGACGGAAACCACCTGTTGGGTGGAAACGTCCATGTAGTCAACCTGGTCGTTGCTGAACAAGCTTGATTCGCCTTTGCTACGGCACGTTACCAGGTCGTCTACGAAACGGCCTTCTTCGTCCAGGTTGGTGTTCGCCTGGGCAATAACGTAGTTACCTTCTTCGATAGCAGAAAGGTAATGAATCTCGTCAGTCACAACACCGTCAACAACGCGACGATACGGAGTTTCTAAGAAACCGTATTCGTTAGTCTGTGCATATACAGACAGGGAGTTGATCAGACCGATGTTCGGACCTTCAGGTGTTTCGATTGGACATACACGACCGTAGTGAGTTGGGTGTACGTCACGTACTTCGAAGCCTGCACGTTCACGGGTCAAACCACCCGGGCCGAGTGCGGAGATACGACGCTTGTGCGTAATCTCAGACAACGGGTTGTTCTGGTCCATAAACTGAGACAGCTGGCTGGAACCGAAGAACTCTTTAACCGCAGCAGAAATAGGCTTGGCGTTGATCATATCCTGAGGCATCAGGGTATCGAGATCGCCCAGAGACAGACGCTCTTTCACCGCACGCTCTACACGTACCAAGCCAACGCGGAATTGGTTTTCCGCCATTTCGCCTACGGAACGGATACGACGGTTGCCGAGGTGGTCGATATCATCCACTTCGCCCTGGCCGTTACGGATACCGATCAGCTTGCGCATAACTTCGATGATGTCGTCTTTGCTCAGGATACCTGAACCTTCAATCTCATCACGCAGCAGAGAACGGTTGAACTTCATACGACCAACCGCAGACAAGTCATAGCGGTCTTCGGAGAAGAACAGATTCTCGAACAGGTTTTCAGCCGCTTCGCGAGTTGGTGGCTCGCCAGGACGCATCATGCGATAGATTTCAACCAGCGCGCTCAGGCGATCGTTGGTTGGGTCGACACGGATGGTCTCAGAAATGTATGCGCCGTGATCCAGATCGTTGGTAAACAGCGTTTCGATACGCTTATGACCACACTGGCTCAGTTTAGCCAACAGATCCAAAGACAGTTCCATGTTCGCCGGGCAAATCAATTCGCCAGTTGATGCATCAACGTAGTCTTTAGCCGCGACTTTACCAGCAATGTATTCAACCGGAACTTCGATAAGCTTGATATCGTCTTTTTCCAGCTGACGAATATGGCGCGCAGTAATACGACGGCCTTTTTCGACATAGATTTTGCCGTCAGCTTCGATGTCAAAGGATGCAGTTTCGCCACGCAGGCGTTCTGGCACCAATTCCATTTGCAGCTTGTTGTCACGGATTTCGAAATTAACTTTCTCAAAGAACAGATCGAGAATCTGCTCAGTGGTGTACTGCAATGCACGCAGAATAATGGTCGCTGGCAGTTTGCGGCGACGGTCAATACGTACGAACAGGTTGTCTTTCGGGTCGAATTCGAAATCCAGCCAGGAACCACGGTAAGGAATGATACGTGCGTTATACAGTACCTTCCCTGAAGAGTGGGTTTTACCTTTGTCACTATCAAAGAACACACCTGGGCTACGGTGTAACTGAGAAACGATAACACGCTCAGTACCGTTGATAACGAAGGTGCCGTTATCTGTCATGAGTGGAATTTCACCCATGTAAACTTCTTGTTCTTTAATATCTTTAACGGTGCCTTCCGGCGCTTCACGTTCGTAGATCACCAGGCGCAGTTTTACACGCAGCGGAGCAGAATACGTCACGCCACGGATCTGACACTCTTTGACATCAAAAACGGGTTCGCCAAGACGATAGCTGACGTACTGCAGTTCTGAATTGCCACTGTAGCTCTGGATTGGGAACACGGAACGGAAGGCTGCTTCCAGACCGTACTGCCCTTCAGGATCTTGCTCGATGAACTTCTGGAACGAGTCAAGCTGGATAGAAAGGAGATAAGGAATGTCCAGAACTTGTGGACGTTTTCCAAAATCCTTACGAATACGTTTTTTCTCGGTATAGGAGTAAACCATAGGGTTCCTCAGCTCGCTGACAAGTCGACCCATCTGCCCGACAAGGGGACAGTTTATGCAACACTATTTTGTGGACCGGAAAGTGGAACACTTTCCGCAATACCTGTTTCTATCACTCTTAAACCATTTCGCTACGCTTTACCCCGGAACTCCCGATGTAGAAAGTCGCAGTATATTAAGGCGTCGATAGAGACAAACATTGAAAGGAAACCAGCAGTCAAACAGTGTGAAATGCTACTGGTACCCTACAGCGCAAAAAGGCTGGTGACTAAAAAGTCACCAGCCATCAGCCTAATTTCTCAGGCTGCAACCGGAAAGGTTGGCTTATTTAACTTCAACTTCAGCGCCAGCTTCTTCCAGAGATTTTTTCAGAGCTTCTGCGTCATCTTTGCTCACGCCTTCTTTCAGCGCAGCTGGAGCGGATTCAACCAGGTCTTTAGCTTCTTTCAAGCCCAGGCCAGTTGCGCTACGTACTGCTTTGATAACGGCAACTTTGTTAGCGCCAGCAGCTTTCAGAATAACGTCGAACTCAGTTTTTTCTTCAACAGCTTCAGCTGGGCCAGCAGCAACAGCTACAGCGGCAGCAGCAGAAACGCCGAATTTTTCTTCCATTGCAGAAATCAGTTCAACAACATCCATTACAGACATAGCTGCAACTGCTTCAATGATTTGATCTTTAGTGATAGACATAACAATTGTTCCTGAAAATCAGAATAAGTTTATACGTAAGCAAATGCGTTAGAAAGAAAAGCGCTATTAAGCAGCTTCTTTCTGATCGCGTACAGCAGCCAGAGTGCGAACCAATTTGCCTGCAGAGGCTTCTTTCATGGTTGCCATCAGGCGTGCGATTGCTTCTTCGTAAGTTGGCAGAGTTGCCAGGCGATCGATCTGGGCCGCCGGGATCAGCTCACCTTCAAAGGCTGCAGCTTTAACCTCGAATTTTGCATTCGCTTTAGCGAATTCTTTGAACAGACGAGCAGCAGCGCCCGGGTGTTCCATAGAATATGCAATCAAGGTTGGACCAACAAACGTGTCTTTCAGGCACTCGAACTGAGTACCTTCAACTACGCGGCGCAGCAGGGTGTTACGAACAACACGCATGTAAACGCCAGCTTCACGACCTGCTTTACGCAGTTCAGTCATTTTACCTACGGTAACGCCACGGGAATCCGCAACAACCGCAGACAGCGCACCTTTGGCTACTTCGCTGACTTCAGCAACAATCGCTTGTTTGTCTTGAAGATTTAAAGCCATTAGCTTTGCTCCTGGATATTAGCCGGGGTTTCCCCCGGAACTCACTTCATTCATTACCAAAACGATAATGAACGTCGACATACGGTGAGCAGAAACAAGCCAAAGACTATCAAAAATATTCTTCAGGTTCTGTCACCGTCTACGCAGGGAATTAAGTTTCTTGCGAAACTCCTGCGGTCTTGGACGGAGGCCTGGATAAGGCCAGGCTCCAACCGAAAATTCTGTGTGCCCCACATAGCAAGGCAACGGGCGTAAGATTTTAGACCAATCTAACGCCCGCGTAAAGCAGCGATTATTAGTTCGCCACCGCGTTCAGACCAGACTGGTCGATCGCAACACCTGCACCCATAGTGGTAGACAGGCTAACTTTCTTAATGAAAACGCCTTTAGCTTGAGTTGGTTTAGCTTTTTTCAGCGCAACCAGCAGAGCTTCCAGGTTTTCTTTCAGTTTGTCAGTGTCAAAATCCACTTTACCGATGGTGGTGTGAATGATGCCGTTTTTGTCGTTACGGTAACGAACCTGGCCAGCTTTAGCGTTCTTAACAGCTTCAGCAACGTTAGGAGTTACAGTACCAACTTTCGGGTTAGGCATCAGGCCACGTGGACCCAGAACCTGGCCCAGCTGGCCAACAACGCGCATTGCATCTGGAGATGCGATAACAACGTCAAAGTTCATTTCGCCTTTTTTGATCTGGTCAGCCAGATCTTCCATACCTACCAGCTCAGCGCCAGCAGCTTTAGCTGCTTCAGCGTTAGGGCCTTGAGCAAATACGGCTACGCGAACTGAACGGCCAGTACCGTGCGGCAGTACAGTTGCACCACGTACGTTCTGGTCAGATTTACGAGCGTCGATGCCGAGGTTTACAGCAACGTCAACGCTTTCTACGAATTTAGCAGTGGCCAGCTCTTTCAGCAGAGCAACGGCTTCGTTGATGTCATACTGTTTAGTTGCATCAACTTTGTCACGGATCACGCGCATGCGCTTGGTCAGTTTAGCCATTTCTTAATCCTCCACTACCAGGCCCATGGAACGAGCAGTACCTTCGATGGAGCGAGTCATCGCTTCAACGTCAGAACCAGTCATGTCCGCAGCTTTGGTTTCTGCGATTTCACGCACCTGAGCACGGGTCACTTTACCCACTTTGTCTTTGTTCGGCTTACCGGAACCAGACTTGATACCTGCAGCTTTCTTCAACAGAACAGCAGCCGGTGGAGTTTTAGTAACGAAAGTGAAAGAACGGTCAGCGTAAACGGTAATTACAACCGGAATTGGCAGACCTTTCTCCATGGAATCAGTTTTTGCGTTGAACGCTTTACAGAATTCCATGATGTTAACACCCTGCTGACCCAGAGCTGGACCAACTGGTGGACTTGGGTTCGCCATACCAGCTGCAACTTGCAGCTTGACGTAGGCTTGTACTTTCTTAGCCATCTTAATTTCCTCTAGTGGGTTATAACGCCTTACACAATGAAGGCTCCCCGTGAATAAATCGTTTTATGCGTACATGACGCATAAAAACAAAAGGCGCGAAATTGTAGTTCAATCTCGCGCCTTGTGCAACGAATAATCGCTGCTTTTACAAGCTAATTATTAGGCTTTCTCTACCTGAGCAAAATCCAGCTCAACCGGTGTAGCACGACCAAAGATAGATACAGAAACCTTCAGGCGGCTCTTTTCGTAATCTACTTCTTCAACTACACCGTTAAAGTCAGCAAATGGACCATCGCTAACGCGAACCATCTCGCCTGGCTCAAACAGCGTTTTCGGACGCGGCTTATCACCAACCTGCTGCAGGCGGTTCATAATCGCATCAACTTCTTTGTCGCTGATTGGCGCAGGACGGTCAGAAGTACCGCCGATGAAACCCATCACACGCGGAACACTGCGCACAAGGTGCCAGCTCGCGTCGTTCATAACCATCTGGACCAGAACATAGCCCGGGAAGAATTTACGTTCGCTTTTGCGACGCTGGCCACCACGGATTTCGACCACTTCTTCGGTCGGAACCATGACTTCACCAAACAACTCTTCCATGTTATGCAATTTGATATGCTCACGCAGCGATGTTGCTACGCGGCCTTCAAAACCGGAAAACGCCTGAACGACGTACCAGCGCTTTTTAGGGGCTTCAGACATCTTAGAACCTCAGGCCAGTAATAAAAGAAACCAGGCGGACAAGAATACCATCCAACCCCCACAAAATCAGTGACATTACAGCTGTAACAGCCGCCACGATTAAGGTGGTGTGTAAAGTCTCCTGGCGAGTCGGCCAAATCACTTTACGAACTTCGGTTCTCGCTTCACGCGCAAAAGCAACAGTAGCTTTGCCTTTCGTCGTTAGCAGCGCGACACCACCCGCCGCAGCAATCAGAACAACCACTGCCAGGGCACGCAGAGGCAGAGTCACATCTCGATAAATGTAGTTGCCCACGATCGCCACAATAAGCAGAGCAGCAACTGCCAGCCATTTCATCGCTTCCAGGCCGCGCCCGCTTCCTTGAGCTTCGGTATTCGCACTCATAAACCAACCCGTCACAATAATTCAGACAAACATTTTTGCCCCGCATATGCGAGGCAAAACCAAACCGAATGGCTCTTCTCAGGCACTATTCGGTATAACGCCATCTTCAGAGCCTGTCTCAGCAATGATTATGAGTAAAAAATCACTGATGAGCCAGGTTCTGGATAGAGAGCGTACAAAAAGGGCATCAAATGATGCCCTTTTCTTGCGCGTTGCGTCAAATGTTATCAGCGATTAAGCGATAACTTTAGCAACAACGCCCGCACCTACAGTACGGCCGCCTTCACGGATTGCGAAACGCAGACCGTCGTCCATCGCGATTGGGTGGATCAGGGTAACAACCATCTGGATGTTGTCGCCCGGCATTACCATCTCTACGCCTTCTGGCAGTTCGATGGTGCCAGTCACGTCAGTTGTACGGAAGTAGAACTGTGGACGGTAGCCTTTGAAGAACGGAGTATGACGGCCGCCTTCATCTTTGGACAGGATATAAACTTCAGATTCGAACTTGGTGTGTGGTTTGATTGAGCCCGGCTTAGCCAGTACCTGACCACGTTCGATTTCTTCACGTTTGATACCACGCAGCAGAACACCTACGTTCTCACCAGCACGGCCTTCGTCCAGCAGTTTGCGGAACATTTCAACGCCAGTACAGGTTGATTTAGCTGTATCTTTGATACCAACGATTTCAACTTCTTCGCCAACTTTAACGATACCGCGCTCTACACGACCGGTAACAACGGTACCACGACCGGAGATGGAGAATACGTCTTCGATTGGCAGCAGGAATGGCTTATCAATCGCACGCTCTGGCTCAGGGATGTAAGAATCCAGGTGACCTGCCAGTTCGATGATTTTCGCTTCCCACTCTGCTTCGCCTTCCAGCGCTTTCAGAGCTGAACCACGAACGATTGGCGTATCGTCGCCCGGGAAGTCGTACTGAGACAGAAGTTCACGAACTTCCATTTCAACCAGTTCCAGCAGCTCTTCGTCATCAACCATGTCACATTTGTTCAGGAACACGATGATGAAAGGAACGCCAACCTGACGACCCAGCAGGATGTGCTCACGGGTCTGTGGCATCGGGCCATCAGTCGCAGCAACAACCAGGATAGCGCCGTCCATCTGAGCAGCACCGGTGATCATGTTTTTAACGTAGTCGGCGTGCCCTGGGCAGTCAACGTGCGCGTAGTGGCGAGTCGGGGTGTCATATTCAACGTGGGAAGTGTTGATGGTGATACCACGAGCTTTTTCTTCTGGCGCGTTATCGATCTGGTCGAATGCACGAGCAGAACCACCGTAGGTTTTAGCCAGAACGGTAGTGATTGCTGCAGTCAGGGTAGTTTTACCATGGTCAACGTGGCCGATAGTACCGACGTTGACGTGCGGTTTTGTACGTTCAAATTTTTCTTTAGACATCGACTGTCCCTCTAAGACACGGATAAATCGGTGATATCACCACATCAACCAGGCTAAAGCCTGAATTTGTTGAATTCATTAACAGAAGAGAAACAGGGAGGAGAAAGGAAGTGGTGCTGATAGGCAGATTCGAACTGCCGACCTCACCCTTACCAAGGGTGCGCTCTACCAACTGAGCTATATCAGCACATCTGGAGCGGGCAGTGGGAATCGAACCCACATCATCAGCTTGGAAGGCTGAGGTAATAGCCATTATACGATGCCCGCATCCTGGAACTCGGCTACCTGCTTGTATTCTGTATTGAACCTGAGGAGAGGCTCCTCAGTATTCGAGTCGACTCGTTGGATCTCGTCGCCTCTGGCTTCGTATAGCGTCGCCTAAAATGGTGGTGGGGGAAGGATTCGAACCTTCGAAGTCGATGACGGCAGATTTACAGTCTGCTCCCTTTGGCCGCTCGGGAACCCCACCAAGCACTTGATGGTGCCGACTACCGGAATCGAACTGGTGACCTACTGATTACAAGTCAGTTGCTCTACCTACTGAGCTAAGTCGGCATCAAGTAGCGCGCATTCTAGGAAGACATGGTCCGCGATGCAACAAAAAAATTAAAGAAAATGCACTACCGCTTACATTTTGCGCGATAACTCGTAAAACTGGTGGATTAATCAACTTTTCAGCGTGCTTTTTGTACTTCAAGTGGAGGAAAAATGTAGGCAACCGAAAATGGGATCTATAAAAAGTGGCCCAATCGCCATATATAGAGGACCACAATAATGTGATACTTTCGGCTGAAAGCTTCACTGGTATCTTTTTTTCTTATTATTATGACCCATCTGGTGTTACCCTCCTGCCCATTGTGAAAAGTAAGATACGTTGCACGCCTTTGATTACCTGAGATGAGTAACCTTTTCTCAGCCTGCGTACTACGTTCATTTTTGTCCTGAATTACAGGCAGAAGCATGCTTATGAGTAATAAAGAGCAAATGTTGACGACTCCTTATATGCAGTTTAACCGCAACCAGTGGGCAGCCCTGCGCGACTCAGTACCGATGACACTGACTGAAGGTGAAATCGCGCGGTTGAAAGGTATAAATGAGGATCTCTCTTTAGAAGAAGTGGCGGAAATTTATCTGCCGCTTTCGCGTCTAATGAACTTTTATATCAGTTCAAACCTGCGTCGGCAGGCAGTTTTAGAGCAATTTCTTGGTACCAATGGGCAACGCATTCCGTACGTCATCAGTATTGCCGGAAGTGTCGCGGTAGGTAAAAGTACCACAGCTCGCGTATTACAAGCCTTGCTTAGCCGCTGGCCTGAACACCGTCGCGTAGAGTTGATTACGACTGATGGTTTTTTGCATCCGAATAAAGTGTTGAAAGAACGCGGTCTGATGAAGAAAAAAGGATTCCCACAATCCTACGATATGCACCGTCTGGTGAAGTTTGTGTCAGACATTAAATCAGGTGCATCCAATGTGACTGCCCCGGTTTACTCTCACCTTATTTATGATGTGATTCCTGAAGGTGATAAAACAGTAGCTCAGCCTGATATTTTAATTCTTGAAGGGTTAAATGTTTTGCAAAGCGGCATGGATTATCCACACGATCCTCATCATGTATTTGTGTCGGATTTCGTCGATTTTTCAATTTATGTCGATGCACCTGAAGAGTTGCTGCAAGACTGGTATATCAAGCGGTTCCTTAAGTTCCGCGAGGGCGCATTTACCGATCCTGATTCGTATTTCCACAGCTATGCAAAACTTTCAGAAGAAGAAGCTGTTAATATTGCAATGCAACTTTGGAAAGAAATCAACTGGTTGAATTTAAAAGAAAATATCCTACCAACCAGAGAGCGCGCGAGTCTGATTATGACGAAAAGTGCTAATCATGAAGTTGAGTGCGTACGTCTCAGGAAATAAAATAAAGGGGGGTAAAAATCCCCCTTTATTATTAATTAACGCCGCGTAGAGATATTTCTCCACCGACCCAAGGTTTTATCACGCCATCCTGCTCTAATAGCAGACCACCTTGTTCGTTGATCCCACGAGAAATACCGTAAATTTCTTTATCACCTATAATTAACTTTACCTGACGGTGAATAAAATTATCCAGCAATTCCCAACGCGGTAAGAAAGGTGCTAAACCTTCGTCTTCAAACAGGTGTAATGCTTTGCGTAGTTCTTTTATGATTCTGATAGCCAGCGCATTACGATCAATATTAATTCCTGCTTCCTGAAGATTAATCCACCCTTGATTAATCATATCTGTCGCTACATTACGCATTGCCAGGTTGATCCCTGCCCCGATAACAATCTGAGCGGCATCACCCGTTTTACCGGTCAACTCAACCAGAATACCCGCAAGCTTGCGATCGTTGAGATACAAATCATTTGGCCATTTGACTCTGACTTTTTCAGCACCTAATTCACGTAGCACTTCGGCCATAACGATTCCAATAACAAGGCTCAAACCCACAGCGGCCGCAGGCCCCTGTTCAAGTCGCCAGTACATAGAGAGGTAGAGATTGGCGCCAAACGGTGAAAACCATTGTCGGCCTCGACGCCCGCGACCCGCCTGCTGATATTCAGCAATACAGGCATCACCAGATTGGAGTGTTTCAAGCCTGTCGAGCAAATATTGATTAGTAGAATCAATAACCGGCAGAACCGCAACAGAACCTGTTTCAATCTGCGACTTTATCAATTGTTCATCAAGTAGCTGGATAGGATCGGGTAGGCTATATCCTTTCCCCGGGACGGTAAAAACATCCACCCCCCAATCTCGTAGCGTCTGAATATGTTTATTTATTGCCGCGCGGCTCATACCGAGCTGCTCACCTAATTGCTCGCCAGAATGAAACTCACCGTCAGAGAGAATACGAATCAGCGTTAGAGGGATTTTATTATCTTTCATGCAATAGTCTCCACTGCGCTAACCTCGCCATTTGCCGCAATGAAACGCACCTCAGGTTCCAGCCATACATTGAATTTTTCACCGACGCACTGACGAACATGATGAGCTAAATCCACAACGTCCCGGCTGGAAGCATCCATTTCATTAATCAGCACTAAAGCCTGTTGTTTATGAACAGCAGCCCCTCCAACGTTATAACCTTTTAATTGGCACTGATCGATTAGCCACCCTGCGGCTAGTTTTACTGAACCATCTGGTTGAGGATAATGAGGAATTGTCGCGAATGTTGACAGTAACTCAGCCGCCTGATCCGCTGCAACTACCGGATTTTTAAAAAAGCTACCTGCATTACCGTTGATGCGTGGGTCAGGAAGTTTTGTCGTTCGCATGTGGCAAACAGCATTGAAGACGTCCTTCGGAGTAACATTCGCGACATCAAGGCGAGTTAAATCCCCATAGGTTAATACTGGTTGCCATAGTTTTGGCAAACGTAATCCAACGGCGGTTATTACGTAATGGTTTTGATATTCATGCTTAAAGATACTGTCACGATAGCCGAAGCGGCATTGTGAATTATCGAGGCGATGCATTTCACCCGTCAGCAAATCTACACAATCCACATAATGGCAGACACTTTTAAGTTCAACACCGTAAGCGCCAATGTTCTGAATAGGTGAGGAGCCCGCACAACCTGGAATTAATGCTAAGTTTTCGAGCCCAGGCATATCTTTCTGCAAGGTATACTCAACTAATTGATGCCAGTTTTCCCCAGCCCCAACATGCAGATGCCAGGCATCGGCATCTTCGGTAATCTCTATTCCTAAAATGCGGTTGATGATTACAGTCCCGGAATAGTCTTCAAGAAAGAGAACATTGCTTCCCTCTCCCAGGATCAAAACTGGCTTGTTTGCAGCGACTGTCTCACTCCAGGCATTAGTTAGTTGTTGCACTGTTTCAGCAACGATAATTCGTGACGCGTCAGCCTGAATACCGAAAGTATTGAAAGGTTTAAGAGAAGTGCTCATGTTAGGTATTTTTCCTGAGTTTTAACTCGGTTAGTTTACCTTATATAGCGTTGATTGGCTTGCGTAGCGGGGTTAATGCATAGGAGATCGTATAAATCGCAGACGGCAAAAAGCCCTGCACGTCAGTGCAGGGCTTCTTACTTGATTGGAGCCTGGCAGTTCCCTACTCTCGCATGGGGAGACCCCACACTACCATCGGCGCTACGGCGTTTCACTTCTGAGTTCGGCATGGGGTCAGGTGGGACCACCGCGCTAGTGCCGCCAGGCATATTCTGTTTCATTAACCGTCACCTCCCGGGTGACCGTTAATCTAAATCCGGAATTCAGCTGAAAATTAAAATCAAATCTCTCTCACCAAAACACCTTCGGTGTTGTAAGGTTAAGCCTCACGGATCATTAGTACTGGTTAGCTCAACGTATCGCTACGCTTACACACCCAGCCTATCAACGTCGTCGTCTTCAACGTTCCTTCAGGAGCCTTAAAGGCTCAGGGAGAACTCATCTCGGGGCAAGTTTCGCGCTTAGATGCTTTCAGCGCTTATCTTTTCCGCATTTAGCTACCGGGCAATGCCATTGGCATGACAACCCGAACACCAGTGATGCGTCCACTCCGGTCCTCTCGTACTAGGAGCAGCCCCCCTCAATTCTCCAGCGCCCACGGCAGATAGGGACCGAACTGTCTCACGACGTTCTAAACCCAGCTCGCGTACCACTTTAAATGGCGAACAGCCATACCCTTGGGACCTACTTCAGCCCCAGGATGTGATGAGCCGACATCGAGGTGCCAAACACCGCCGTCGATATGAACTCTTGGGCGGTATCAGCCTGTTATCCCCGGAGTACCTTTTATCCGTTGAGCGATGGCCCTTCCATTCAGAACCACCGGATCACTAAGACCTGCTTTCGCACCTGCTCGAGCCGTCACTCTCGCAGTCAAGCTAGCTTATGCCTTTGCACTAACCTCACGATGTCCGACCGTGATTAGCTAACCTTCGTGCTCCTCCGTTACGCTTTAGGAGGAGACCGCCCCAGTCAAACTACCCACCAGACACTGTCCGCAACCCGGATCACGGGTCTACGTTAGAACACCAGCCATTAAAGGGTGGTATTTCAAGGTTGGCTCCACAAGAACTGGCGTCCTCGCTTCAAAGCCTCCCACCTATCCTACACATCAAGGACCAGTGTTCAGTGTCAAGCTATAGTAAAGGTTCACGGGGTCTTTCCGTCTTGCCGCGGGTACACTGCATCTTCACAGCGATTTCAATTTCACTGAGTCTCGGGTGGAGACAGCCTGGCCATCATTACGCCATTCGTGCAGGTCGGAACTTACCCGACAAGGAATTTCGCTACCTTAGGACCGTTATAGTTACGGCCGCCGTTTACCGGGGCTTCGATCAAGAGCTTCAGCTTGCGCTTAACCCCATCAATTAACCTTCCGGCACCGGGCAGGCGTCACACCGTATACGTCCACTTTCGTGTTTGCACAGTGCTGTGTTTTTAATAAACAGTTGCAGCCAGCTGGTATCTTCGACTGCCTTCAGCTCCACCCGCGAGGGGTTTCACTTACCGACAGCGTGCCTTCTCCCGAAGTTACGGCACCATTTTGCCTAGTTCCTTCACCCGAGTTCTCTCAAGCGCCTTGGTATTCTCTACCTGACCACCTGTGTCGGTTTGGGGTACGATTTGATGTTACCTGATGCTTAGAGGCTTTTCCTGGAAGCAGGGCATTTGTCACTTCAGCACCGTAGTGCCTCGTCGTCACACCTCAGCGTTATACAGAAGTCCGGATTTACCTAAACTTCCCGCCTACATGCTTAAACCGGGACAACCGTCGCCCGGCCAACATAGCCTTCTCCGTCCCCCCTTCGCAGTAACACCGAGTACAGGAATATTAACCTGTTTCCCATCGACTACGCCTTTCGGCCTCGCCTTAGGGGTCGACTCACCCTGCCCCGATTAACGTTGGACAGGAACCCTTGGTCTTCCGGCGAGCGGGCTTTTCACCCGCTTTATCGTTACTTATGTCAGCATTCGCACTTCTGATACCTCCAGCAGCCCTCACAGGCCACCTTCGACGGCTTACAGAACGCTCCCCTACCCAACAACACCTAAGTGTCGCTGCCGCAGCTTCGGTGCATGGTTTAGCCCCGTTACATCTTCCGCGCAGGCCGACTCGACCAGTGAGCTATTACGCTTTCTTTAAATGATGGCTGCTTCTAAGCCAACATCCTGGCTGTCTGTGCCTTCCCACATCGTTTCCCACTTAACCATGACTTTGGGACCTTAGCTGGCGGTCTGGGTTGTTTCCCTCTTCACGACGGACGTTAGCACCCGCCGTGTGTCTCCCGTGATAACATTCTTCGGTATTCGTAGTTTGCATCGGGTTGGTAAGCCGGGATGGCCCCCTAGCCGAAACAGTGCTCTACCCCCGAAGATGAGTTCACGAGGCGCTACCTAAATAGCTTTCGGGGAGAACCAGCTATCTCCCGGTTTGATTGGCCTTTCACCCCCAGCCACAAGTCATCCGCTAATTTTTCAACATTAGTCGGTTCGGTCCTCCAGTTAGTGTTACCCAACCTTCAACCTGCCCATGGCTAGATCACCGGGTTTCGGGTCTATACCCTGCAACTTAACGCCCAGTTAAGACTCGGTTTCCCTGCGGCTCCCCTATACGGTTAACCTTGCTACAGAATATAAGTCGCTGACCCATTATACAAAAGGTACGCAGTCACCCCATAAAGAGGCTCCCACTGCTTGTACGTACACGGTTTCAGGTTCTGTTTCACTCCCCTCGCCGGGGTTCTTTTCGCCTTTCCCTCACGGTACTGGTTCACTATCGGTCAGTCAGGAGTATTTAGCCTTGGAGGATGGTCCCCCCATATTCAGACAGGATACCACGTGTCCCGCCCTACTCTTCGAGTTCACAGAAGGTGTATTTTTGTGTACGGGAGTATCACCCTGTACCCTGCGACTTTCCAGACGCTTCCACTAATACACAAACTGATTCAGACTCTGGGCTGCTCCCCGTTCGCTCGCCGCTACTGGGGGAATCTCGGTTGATTTCTTTTCCTCGGGGTACTTAGATGTTTCAGTTCCCCCGGTTCGCTTCGTTAAGCTATGTATTCACTTAACGATAGTGTGACGAATCACACTGGGTTTCCCCATTCGGAAATCGTCGGTTATAACGGTTCATATCACCTTACCGACGCTTATCGCAGATTAGCACGTCCTTCATCGCCTCTGACTGCCAGGGCATCCACCGTGTACGCTTAGTCGCTTAACCTCACAACCCGAAGGTGTCTCGTGAGACACAATCGGTGTCGTGAAAATTTGAGAGACTCGAACACACCTCACTTCCTTTCTTATTACGGAGAAAGGAAACAGTGTGTCGTTTCAATTTTCAGCTTGTTCCGGATTTTTAAAGAGCAAATATCTCAAACGTGACTGATTAAGTCAGTTTTGAGATATTGAATGAGCGTGAAATAATGGTGGAGCTAAGCGGGATCGAACCGCTGACCTCCTGCGTGCAAGGCAGGCGCTCTCCCAGCTGAGCTATAGCCCCATCGATTTCGTAAAACCTTTGATTTACCCATAATTCATGGCTGGCCAAAGCGCAGCGTCACGTAGCATACTTAATGTATGTGAGTGATGCTGTAATGCAGGACAGGCGAGAATTTGGTAGGCCTGAGTGGACTTGAACCACCGACCTCACCCTTATCAGGGGTGCGCTCTAACCACCTGAGCTACAAGCCTATAAGGTTTTACTGCTCGTTTTCTATCAGACAATCTGTGTGAGCACTACGCAAGTTCGTATCTTTCAGGTAAGGAGGTGATCCAACCGCAGGTTCCCCTACGGTTACCTTGTTACGACTTCACCCCAGTCATGAATCACAAAGTGGTAAGCGCCCTCCCGAAGGTTAAGCTACCTACTTCTTTTGCAACCCACTCCCATGGTGTGACGGGCGGTGTGTACAAGGCCCGGGAACGTATTCACCGTAGCATTCTGATCTACGATTACTAGCGATTCCGACTTCACGGAGTCGAGTTGCAGACTCCGATCCGGACTACGACGCACTTTATGAGGTCCGCTTGCTCTCGCGAGGTCGCTTCTCTTTGTATGCGCCATTGTAGCACGTGTGTAGCCCTACTCGTAAGGGCCATGATGACTTGACGTCATCCCCACCTTCCTCCAGTTTATCACTGGCAGTCTCCTTTGAGTTCCCGGCCGGACCGCTGGCAACAAAGGATAAGGGTTGCGCTCGTTGCGGGACTTAACCCAACATTTCACAACACGAGCTGACGACAGCCATGCAGCACCTGTCTCACAGTTCCCGAAGGCACTAAGGCATCTCTGCCGAATTCTGTGGATGTCAAGAGTAGGTAAGGTTCTTCGCGTTGCATCGAATTAAACCACATGCTCCACCGCTTGTGCGGGCCCCCGTCAATTCATTTGAGTTTTAACCTTGCGGCCGTACTCCCCAGGCGGTCGACTTAACGCGTTAGCTCCGGAAGCCACTCCTCAAGGGAACAACCTCCAAGTCGACATCGTTTACGGCGTGGACTACCAGGGTATCTAATCCTGTTTGCTCCCCACGCTTTCGCACCTGAGCGTCAGTCTTTGTCCAGGGGGCCGCCTTCGCCACCGGTATTCCTCCAGATCTCTACGCATTTCACCGCTACACCTGGAATTCTACCCCCCTCTACAAGACTCAAGCTTGCCAGTTTCAAATGCAGTTCCCAGGTTGAGCCCGGGGATTTCACATCTGACTTAACAAACCGCCTGCGTGCGCTTTACGCCCAGTAATTCCGATTAACGCTTGCACCCTCCGTATTACCGCGGCTGCTGGCACGGAGTTAGCCGGTGCTTCTTCTGCGAGTAACGTCAATCACTGCGGTTATTAACCACAATGCCTTCCTCCTCGCTGAAAGTACTTTACAACCCGAAGGCCTTCTTCATACACGCGGCATGGCTGCATCAGGCTTGCGCCCATTGTGCAATATTCCCCACTGCTGCCTCCCGTAGGAGTCTGGACCGTGTCTCAGTTCCAGTGTGGCTGGTCATCCTCTCAGACCAGCTAGGGATCGTCGCCTAGGTGAGCCATTACCTCACCTACTAGCTAATCCCATCTGGGCACATCTGATGGCAAGAGGCCCGAAGGTCCCCCTCTTTGGTCCGAAGACGTTATGCGGTATTAGCTACCGTTTCCAGTAGTTATCCCCCTCCATCAGGCAGTTTCCCAGACATTACTCACCCGTCCGCCGCTCGCCGGCAAAGTAGCAAGCTACTTCCCGCTGCCGCTCGACTTGCATGTGTTAGGCCTGCCGCCAGCGTTCAATCTGAGCCATGATCAAACTCTTCAATTAAAAGCTTGATTTGCTTACAATGAGTAAGCGGTGCTCAAAAATTAACTTTCGTAATAATTCAACTAAATGAATTACTGCTTGGTCACTCTTCAAGACTTGATATTTTTTTGATACCCGGAGGTATCTGAGATATCAATCCTGCGAGTGCCCACACAGATTGTCTGATAAATTGTTAAAGAGCAGTGAGTTAGGCGCTTTCGCTTGCTAACTCGAGGTGGCGTATATTACGCTTTCCTCTTTCAGAGTCAAGCGATTATTTCGCGCTTCACTCCAACTAACCAGCCGGTTTGTAAGCCGTTGTGCCGTGTCAGTGGAGGCGCAGTATAGGGATTTTCTGGAGGCTGACAAGTATAAAATGCAAAATAATTACTAAGCGTCTTTTTTTTCAGCAAAACGGGTGTTTTGGACACTATCTGCTGTTTAAGTGAGCTATTTCATGGGCGAAACGCGCCACCTGAGACCAATCGGTATAAACCACTTCTTTACTGGTATCCGTTTCACCGCCGGTCATTTTCATAATCAAACGGATCATAAGGAGGTCATACCAATGATATCGCGGATAACGCAGCGCGCCAGCAAACACAGCGCAGTGATTTGGTTGCCACGGAGAGGTCAGCAAGAACTTACGCGTATAAGAGTTAGTTTGCGGGGAACGCTTCTCGGGTTTGCGGGCGACCAGGTTCACAGAGAAGAAAGCGCTCGGGATCGTATTCAATGCTTGCTGATGCTTTTTCACAAACGCAGCTACTGAAGAATGAAAATGCCCGTAACGAATAGACGCGCCGATAATGACGCGCTCGTAGTTTCCCCAGGCGATATCGCCACTGCGATGCAGGTTAACGACATCACTCTCAACGCCCAGCTCTTTCAGTTCAGATGCTATATAAGAAGCAATCTCGCGAGTCTGACCATCACGGGTCGAAAATAGAATCAAAGTTCTCACTACAGGCTCCAGTTACTCTCGCCAGAAAGTTGGCGTAAACAGTACGAGTAAAGTAAATACTTCAAGACGGCCAAACAGCATGTTGGCAATCAATATCCATTTCGCCACTGGATTCATGCTGGCGAAGTTGTCCGCCACGACGCCCAAACCTGGGCCGAGGTTATTCAGCGTGGCCGCAACTGAAGCAAATGCCGAGAAGTCATCCACACCAGTCGCAATAATGGCGAGCATACTGACGATAAACACCAGCGCATAAGCCGAGAAGAATCCCCACACGGCTTCCAGAATACGTTCTGGTAGCGCACGGTTCCCAAGCTTAATGCTGTAAACCGCATTTGGGTGCACCAAACGTTTCAGCTCACGGTTGCCCTGTTTGAACAACAGCAGGATTCGGATGACCTTCAAACCACCACCCGTTGAACCCGCACAGCCCCCGATAAAAGCAGAGCACAGCAGCAACACCGGTAAGAAAAGTGGCCAACGGGCGATGCTATCTGTGGTAAATCCAGCCGTCGTCGCCATCGAAACCACCTGGAAGAATGCCTGGTTCACCGTGAGCAATGCCGATTGATAGGTATTATGGAACCACAGCACCAGAGTGCAGATAACCACTAGCGTCAGTTGCACTCCGATAAACATGCGGAACTCAGGGTCACGCCAGTAAACTTTTAAATTACGCCCGCTTAATAAGGAGAAGTGCAGACCATAGTTACAGCCTGAGATCAGTAAGAAGATAGCAATAATAGTATTGATGGTTGGACTGTCGAAATAACCGATACTGGCATCGTGAGTAGAGAATCCCCCGATGGCAATAGTCGCAAAGCTGTGGCCTATTGCATCAAACGCTGGCATCCCAGCAAACCAAAGCGCCAACGCACATGCAACCGTCAGCAAAACATAAATGATCCACAACGTTTTTGCGGTATCCGCAATTCGCGGACGCATTTTGTTATCTTTAAGCGGCCCCGGCATTTCCGCACGATAAAGCTGCATCCCGCCGACGCCCAGAATCGGCAGAATCGCCACGGCAAGCACAATGATCCCCATACCGCCAAACCATTGCAGCATTTGCCGATAAAACAGAATCGCATGCGGAAGCGAATCGAGGCCGACAAGCGTCGTCGCACCAGTGGTTGTTAAACCTGAGAACGATTCAAAGAAGGCATCGGTGATAGTTAAATTCGGCTGCTCCGCAAAGATAAAGGGCAATGCCCCCACGCTCCCCAGCACCGTCCAGAACAAGACGACGATCAGGAAACCTTCTCGCGGTTTCAGTTCGCTTTTTTGCCGCCGGTTAGGCCACCATAGAAACGAACCAATAATCAGTGCGACGAAAAATGTCTGGGTGAAAGCACGGCCAGCACCATCGCGATAAAGTAAGGCAACCAACCCAGGGATTATCATGGTCACAGAGAAAAGAATGACTAACAGACCAACGATTCGGGTTATGGCGCGAAAATGCATTTCAGCCGCTTCCTTAACTATCAATAAATAACGAGAGGGAATTATTGTTCAGCCGGCAACAAATGCAATGCACCGCGGCTAAAATCAGCAAGTCTGACTGAGAAGTCAGCAAATTTCGCGTGTGGTAACGCGATACGTAATAATACAAACGCTTGAAAATCACTTTGCACGAGAACTCCATTGCATTGTTTAAGCAACGCTTCAATTCCCGCGAGCTGCGCATAATCACACTGCAAAGTATATTCGGTTAATGGAACTTTGAGCACTGTAGGCAATTGATTTAATGCAGCCTGTACTCCGCCGCCATAGGCTTTAACCAGGCCGCCTGTTCCAAGTTTAATACCCCCGGAATAGCGGACGACCACTGCGGTTATTTCACCAATACCACTGCCCATAAGCTGGGCGAGCATTGGTTTCCCTGCGGTACCGGCTGGCTCACCATCATCCGAGAAACCTAATTGCTGCGAGTCATCCGGCGCACCAGCCACCCAGGCCCAGCAATGATGCCGGGCTGCGGGGTGTTCGGAACGCACTTTTTCAAGAAAAGCTTTTGCCGCTACTACGCCAGCCGTATGAGCGACCAGCGTAATAAAACGGCTTTTCTTGATTTCCTCACTGAACGTGACGGACTCAGCAGGAATAAGCCAACTATCCATTACGCCAGCTTCAGGTCACGCGTCATATTTTCAATGCTATTTTCGTGAACAACCACGTTGTCTTCAATGCGCACGCCGCCGAATGGTTTCATTGCTTCGATGCGCTGCCAGTCAAAGTGCTTGCTGTATTGCCCCTCTCGCCATGGAGCAAGCAGAGATTCAATGAAGTAAATGCCAGGTTCGATGGTCAGCACCATGCGTGGTTCCAGAATACGGGTGCAGCGCAGATACGGATATTGCGAAGGCGCGGCAAGATGCGTGCCGGTATCATCCTGCATGAAGCCTGCGACATCATGTACCTGCAAACCTAACGGGTGGCCCAGGCCATGCGGCATAAATGGCCCGGTAATACCGGTTTCAACCATCGCTTCTTCGCTAATCCCAGTCACCAGCTTATGGCGATTCAACAGTTTTGCGATACGTTGATGGAACTGAATATGGTAATCGGTGTAGCGCACGCCTGCTTTCAGGGTATCGATTAACGCAAGTTGTTCGGCGTTAACATCTTTCACCAGTTGAGCATAATCGTTATCGCTATTAGCCGACCAGGTGCGCGTCAAATCTGCGGCATAACCGTTGTATTCAGCCCCTGCATCAAGCAAGAAGCTGCGCATTTCGGAAGGAGCACGATTATCCAGTTTGGTGTAATGCAATACAGCGGCATGCTCATTAAGCGCCACGATATTGCCATAAGGAACATCGGTATCGCGGTGCCCGGTTGCAGTTAGATAAGCCTGATTGATGTCAAACTCGCTCATGCCAGACAGGAAGGCTTCGTGCGCTGCCTGATGGCCGACCACAGCCGTTTTCTGTGCTTCACGCATGCATGCCAGTTCATAGTCAGTTTTATAGGCACGATGGTAATGCAGATAATCAATCACCCCTTTCGGGTTGATGTTGGCGGATTGAATCTCAAGCTGCAAAGCACGCTCAGGCACCGGTCCGATGTAACCGACATTGCCACGAGCAGCAGGCAGTTGGCTGCCAATGCCGTCAGCTTTTGGCAGAGCAATCACTTCAATTTCGTCAGTCCAGAAGGATTCTGGCAGCGGTTCAACGTTATGCCAGTAATCAACCGGGAGGTAAAACCACAATTTCGGCTTATTAACGCCATCCACCAGCAGCCAGCAGTTTGGCACTTGTGTTACCGGAACCCAGGCTTTGAACTGCGGGTTAACTTTGAACGGATACGGATGATCGTCGAGGAAGACGTTAATGAGCTCGCCCGAGTGAATCAACAGCGCGTCAAGGTTGAAGCGCGCCAGAACATTGCGGGTGCGTTCCTGCAAGGTTGCCACATGATCTTTATAAAGTGAGGCCAGTGAATCCATGATTTACCCTTCTGTTTTTTTATAACCTGAACGCCACGCATCTTAGCACACCGTAAAGTTCGCGAACTTATTTCCAGCGGCTGTGATCATCTTTGCAAATATTTAAAGAGTCATTTGCATTTCATTAACATAAATTCCACACTCACCTCCATCTGGTACGACCAGATCCCATTGCTGGATTCAGGAGACTGACATGCTCTACCAAGGTGAAACCTTACATCTCGACTGGCTGGAAGATGGCATCGCAGAATTGGTATTCGATGCACCCGGCTCAGTGAACAAACTCGACACCGCGACCGTAGCAAGCCTGGGTCACGCGCTGGATGTGCTGGAAAAGCAGCCGAACCTAAAAGGCCTGCTGCTGAGTTCCAATAAAGCCGCATTTATAGTTGGCGCGGACATTACCGAATTCCTGTCGCTGTTCCTGGTCCCTGCGGAACAACTGACCCACTGGCTGCAATTCGCCAACAGCGTATTCAACCGCCTGGAAGATCTGCCCGTCCCAACCATTGCGGCGGTAAATGGTTATGCCCTTGGCGGCGGCTGCGAATGCGTGCTGGCAACAGATTATCGTCTGGCAACGCCGGATGCCCGCATCGGTTTGCCTGAAACTAAACTTGGCATCATGCCGGGCTTTGGCGGTTCAGTGCGCTTGCCGCGTATGCTGGGTGCCGATAGCGCGCTGGAGATTATCACCGCCGGAAAAGATGTCAGTGCGACTGAAGCACAAAAAATCGGCCTGGTTGATGGCGTAGTTAAAACTGAAAAGCTGCGCGACGGCGCACTGGCGATATTACGTCAGGCGATTAACGGCGATCTGGACTGGAAAGCCAAACGCGCACCAAAACTGCAGCCACTGAAGCTGAGCAAAATTGAAGCCACTATGAGCTTCACCATTGCCAAAAGCATGGTGATGCAAATTGCAGGCAAGCACTACCCTGCTCCGATGATGGCAGTCAAAACAATTGAAGCGGCAGCAAGATTAGGCCGTGACGAAGCATTACAACTGGAGACTCAAAGTTTCGTGCCATTGGCGCGATCCAATGAGGCCCGTGCGCTGGTCGGGATTTTCCTTAACGACCAATACATAAAAGGTCAGGCGAAAAAGCTGACTAAAAATACCGAAACCCCGAAACAAGCCGCCGTTCTTGGCGCCGGGATCATGGGCGGAGGCATTGCTTACCAGTCAGCCTGGAAAGGCGTACCGGTATTAATGAAGGATATTAACGAGAAGTCGCTGGAGCTGGGCATCAACGAAGCCAGCAAACTGCTCAACAAGCAGCTGGAACGCGGCAAGATCGACGGCATGAAACTGGCTAGCGTGATTGCCACCATCCACCCGACACTGGATTACGCAGGTTTTGAGCGTGTCGATGTGGTGGTTGAAGCCGTTGTTGAAAACCCGAAAGTGAAAAAAGCCGTTCTGGCGGAAGTGGAAGATAAAGTGCGCCCGGACACTGTTCTGGCCTCTAACACCTCTACCATTCCTATCAGCGAACTGGCGAACAGCCTGAAGCGCCCGGAAAACTTCTGCGGAATGCACTTCTTCAACCCGGTGCATCGCATGCCGCTGGTCGAAGTGATTCGTGGCGAGAAAACCTCTGAGCAAACTATCGCTAAAGTCGTGGCGTGGGCCAGCAAAATGGGCAAAACACCTATCGTTGTGAACGACTGCCCAGGCTTCTTCGTCAACCGCGTGCTGTTCCCGTACTTTGCAGGTTTCAGCCAGTTAATGCGTGACGGCGCCGATTTCCGCCAAATCGACAAAGTAATGGAAAAGCAGTTTGGCTGGCCGATGGGCCCGGCATATCTGCTAGACGTGGTTGGTATTGATACCGCGCACCACGCGCAAGCTGTTATGGCCGCTGGTTTCCCACAGCGTATGCAAAAAGATTACCGCGATGCGGTTGATGCGATGTTTGATGCGGGTCGCTACGGCCAGAAAACTCAACAGGGTTTCTATCGCTACAAACAAGACAGCAAAGGCAAACCGCGCAAAGAGCAAGATGAGGCCACCGATAGCCTGCTGGCTGATGTGAGCAAACCACGCCACAACTTCAGCGACGAAGAGATCATCGCTCGCATGATGATCCCAATGGTTAACGAAGTGGTGCGATGCCTGGAAGAAGGCATTATCGCAAGCCCGGCAGAAGCGGATATGGCGCTGGTTTATGGCCTGGGATTCCCTCCGTTCCACGGCGGTGCATTCCGCTGGTTAGACACCATCGGCAGCGCCAAATATCTCGACATGGCTCAGCAGTATGAACATCTTGGCCCGCTATACCAGGTACCAGAGGGTCTGCGCGCGAAAGCTTCCCGTAACGAGCCGTACTATCCACCGGTTGAGCCTGCGCGCCCAGCTGGTGTCCTGAAAAGTGCCTGAGGAGTGATTATGGAAAAGGTTGTAATTGTTGATGCCATCCGCACCCCGATGGGCCGTTCAAAAGGCGGTGCATTTCGCAATCTGCGTGCGGAAGATCTTTCCGCTCATCTGATGCGCGGCATTTTATCCCGTAATCCGGCGTTAGAAGCTGCTGCTCTGGATGACATTTATTGGGGCTGCGTGCAGCAGACGCTGGAGCAAGGTTTCAATATTGCGCGCAACGCCGCATTGTTGGCCGAAATTCCGCATTCTGTTCCCGCTGTAACGGTGAACCGTCTGTGTGGTTCTTCCATGCAGGCACTGCACGACGCGGCCCGTATGATTCAGACCGGTGATGCGCACGCCTGCCTGATTGGCGGTGTGGAACATATGGGCCACGTGCCGATGAGCCACGGCGTAGATTTCCATCCAGGCCTGAGCCGCAACGTCGCAAAAGCGGCGGGCATGATGGGATTGACCGCCGAAATGCTGTCCCGCATGCATGGCATTAGCCGTGAAATGCAGGATCAGTTTGCCGCGCGTTCACACCAACGTGCATGGGCAGCCACGGAAGCAGGCCACTTCAAAGCAGAAATCCTGCCGACCAGCGGCCACGACGCAGACGGTGTGCTCAAACGCTTTGATTACGATGAAGTCATTCGTCCGGAAACGACCGTTGAAGGTCTGGCTGCGCTTAAACCCGCCTTTGATCCGGTCAACGGAACCGTCACAGCGGGCACTTCTTCTGCGCTTTCCGATGGTGCATCAGCCATGTTGTTGATGAGCGAAACCCGCGCCAAAGAGTTAGGGCTGAAGATTCGCGCTTACGTTCGTTCTATGGCGGTAGTGGGCTGCGATCCATCAATTATGGGTTACGGCCCGGTTCCGGCCTCACAAATGGCGCTGAAAAAAGCGGGCCTGAGCGTCGCCGATATCGACCTGTTTGAGATGAACGAAGCCTTCGCCGCACAGATCCTTCCGTGTATTAAAGATCTGGGGCTGATGGATAAGATCGACGAGAAGATTAACCTCAACGGCGGCGCGATTGCATTGGGTCACCCGCTCGGCTGTTCCGGTTCTCGCATTAGTACTACGTTGTTAAATCTGATGGAGCGTCGCGATGCGCAGTTCGGCCTCGCCACCATGTGCATCGGATTAGGTCAAGGTATTGCCACTGTTATTGAACGAGTTTAGTTGCCGTATTTCCCGCCTGTCAGGGGCGGGTTTTTTTCTGTTTCGCTCAAAAACAAAAGCCACCGACTATGCGGTGGCCTGTCTGCTCGGTTTGCTCTTAAATAAACGCGAAAGCATCACCGAACATGCGATCGACGTTCGCACCACGTTCATTACAGAACAGGTCGCGCGCAATCTTCGCCATTTCAAAACGTCCGGCAATATAAATATCATGCCCGGCAAGCGTACCGTAATCCTGCATTACCGCCGCCAACACAGTGCCGGTGCGTCCGCGCCAGCCTTCTTCCGGTTGCTCAACAACGGCTTCAACACGCAAATGGGGATGCACAACCGACAGCGCTTCTAACTCAGACAAATCATACAGATGCTTGTCTTCACGGCCACCCCAGTAAATTGCGATTTCGCGCTGTGGATTACGCGCAAGCGCAGTCAGCAAAATCGAACGTACATAAGAGAATCCGGTGCCACCCGCAATCAGAATCAGTGGACGATCTTCGTCGTCACGCAGCCAGGCATCGCCGTGCGGAATATCAACAACGATTTCCTTCTCTTTCAGAATGCGGTCCATCACGGCCATGGCGTACAGATTAATCTCTGACGCACCAATGTGCAGTTCGATAAACTCATGGTCGCTCGGCGTGGACGCCATGGAGAACGGGCGTTTGTCGCGCTCATCCATCACCACCATCAAATACTGCCCGGCCTGAAAGGAGAACTTCGCTTCCGGCAGTAATCGAACGCGATATACCGTATCAGTTATCGCTTCTACCGAGGTCACTTTACAGCTTAAGGTTGTCATGCTTCCCCTCTGTCGGGTCAATAATGCAAAACGGTAAAATCCGCCGCTCAGGCGTTTTTACCGTCGTCGAAAATAGCCAGTTCATCCCAGATTGCATCGATACGCGCACATACTTCTGCATCTTTTTTAATAGGACGCCCCCACTCGCGCTGGGTTTCTCCCGGCCATTTATTGGTGGCATCCAGTCCCATTTTTGAGCCAAGCCCGGAAACCGGCGAGGCAAAATCCAGGTAATCAATTGGCGTGTTTTCTACCAGTACGGTATCACGCGCCGGATCCATACGCGTGGTGATAGCCCAAATCACATCGTTCCAGTCACGCGCGTTGACATCGTCATCGCAGACAATAACAAACTTGGTATACATAAACTGCCGAAGGAAAGACCAGACGCCCATCATTACGCGTTTGGCGTGGCCAGCGTATTGCTTCTTGATGGTGACAACCGCAAGACGATAGGAACAGCCTTCCGGCGGCAGATAAAAATCGACAATTTCCGGGAACTGCTTCTGCAAAATGGGCACAAACACTTCATTGAGTGCCACGCCGAGAACCGCAGGTTCATCCGGTGGCCGTCCGGTATAGGTTGAATGATAAATCGCATTCTGACGCTGAGTAATATGCGTCACGGTAAACACCGGGAAGTCATCTATTTCATTGTAGTAGCCCGTGTGGTCACCATAAGGCCCTTCCGGTGCCATTTCTCCCGGCTCGATATACCCTTCCAGCACAATTTCCGCGCTGGCAGGCACTTCGAGATCGTTAGAAATACACTTCACTACTTCGGTTTTTGTACCGCGTAGCAAACCGGCAAACGCATATTCTGACAGCGTATCAGGCACCGGCGTTACCGCGCCGAGAATGGTTGCCGGATCGGCACCCAGCGCAACAGAAACAGGGAAACGCTCACCCGGATGCTCAGCACACCACTCCTGGAAATCCAGTGCGCCACCGCGATGCGACAGCCAACGCATAATCAGTTTGTTTTTACCAATAAGTTGCTGGCGATAAATACCCAGATTCTGGCGCTCTTTGTGTGGCCCACGCGTTACCGTCAAACCCCAGGTAATCAGCGGGGCTGCATCTTCAGGCCAACATTGCATGATAGGGATGCGGGATAAATCGACCTCATCGCCTTCCCAAATTTGCTCCTGACAAGGGGCATTACGCAGCCGTTTGGTCGGCATATTCAGAACTTGTTTAAACTGCGGTAGTTTATCGAACAGGTCGCGGAAGCCTTTCGGCGGTTCCGGTTCTTTCAGGAAAGCAAGTAGCTTGCCGACTTCGCGTAGGGCAGAAACATCTTCTTGCCCCATTCCCATCGCAACACGTTTCGGCGTGCCGAACAGGTTGCACAGCACCGGCATGTCGTACCCTTTCGGGTTTTCAAACAGCAGCGCCGGGCCATTGGCTCGTAAAGTACGATCGGCAATTTCAGTCATTTCCAGGTACGGATCGACCGGCATTGCGATACGCTTTAGCTCGCCGCGTTGTTCAAGCAGTTCCAGGAAATCGCGTAGGTCGTGGTATTTCATGCAATTAATCGTAGTCAGGATTTTGCGGTCATTATACGGGCTTCATGCACTGCATGCTGTATTTTTGTTAATAACGCGTAAATGCTTGTCTGATAACCAAACAGCTAAGGGTTATACTTGTGCTGTCTATCCCTAATAACGGCCTTTTGTTATCCTTCTTCGGTTGATTAGGAAAAAGAGACATTATGGAATCCTGGTATCTGTTGTACTGCAAACGGGGTCAATTACTGCGGGCGCAAGAGCATCTTGAGCGTCAGGAAGTGAATTGCCTCACCCCGATGATCAAAATCGAAAAGATCGTGCGAGGCAAACGCACTGCGGTCGATGAACCACTGTTCCCGAATTATATGTTTGTTCAGTTTGACCCTGAAATTATTCATACCACCACGATACATTCAACGCGTGGTGTGAGTCATTTCGTACGCTTCGGCAGTCTTCCTGCCACCGTGCCGGCTGATGTGATTAACCAACTCATTAATCACCAACCAGAAAACGTCACTGACCCGGATACCCCTTACCAGGGCGATCGTGTGGTAATAACTGAAGGGGCATTCGAAGGGCTGGAAGCTATTTTTAGCGAGCCGGATGGTGAAGCCCGCTCCATGCTGCTGCTCAATCTCTTGAATAAACAAGTGATGCAGAGTGTGAAGAATACCGATTTCAAAAAGACATAAAAAAGGCCAGCGATTGCTGGCCTCTTATTTTATTCAAAACTAGCGCTGCATTTGCTCGTCATGCAACCACTGAGCCACGCGCTTAGAGAAATACGTCAGTATGCCGTCTGCACCCGCCCGTTTAAAGCACAATAGCGATTCCATAATCGCCGGTTTCTCTGCCATCCAACCGTTCTGAATCGCCGCCATATGCATCGCATACTCACCAGAAACCTGATAGGCAAAAGTCGGCACGCCGAAAGTGTCTTTCACACGACGAACCACGTCCAAATACGGCATACCCGGTTTTACCATCACCATATCTGCGCCTTCTTGCAGATCCTGCGCGACTTCCTGCAATGCCTCATCGCTATTGGCAGGGTCCATCTGATAGGTCTTTTTATTGCCGCCTTTCAGATTGCCAGAAGAACCAATCGCATCACGGAACGGGCCGTAATAGCAGGATGCATATTTCGCCGCGTAAGACATAATTTGGGTATTCACGAAACCATCAATTTCAAGCTGATCGCGGATGGCACCGATACGGCCATCCATCATATCGCTCGGCGCAATAATTTCAGCCCCGGCTTCTGCATGGGACAGCGCCTGGCGCACCAGAATCTCACGCGTAATATCATTGATAACATAACCGTCTTCGTCGATAACGCCGTCCTGACCGTGAGTGGTATAGGGATCAAGCGCGACATCGGTCAGTAAACCCAACTCTGGTACGGCATCTTTCAGGGCACGAACGGAGCGCTGAACCAGGCCATTTGGGTTATAAGCTTCTTCGGCATGCAATGATTTACCCGCGCTTTCAATCACCGGGAACAGCGACAACACCGGTACGCCCAGCTTAGCAACGGCTTCGGCTTCTTTGAGCAGCAAATCGATGGTCATGCGGTAAACACCCGGCATCGACGGCACTTCTTCCTGGCGGTTCTGACCTTCCATCACGAACACAGGGTAGATAAGGTCGTTAACCGTTAACTGATTTTCAGCAACCAAACGGCGGCTGAAATCGTGACGGCGGACGCGGCGCATACGGCGGCCAGGGAATGTACCGGGAAATGCATAACTCATTTACTTTCTCCTGATTTAAGCCAGCCGGAAAAGACGGCGGGCATTGTCATCTGTTACTTGTGCAAGCCAGGCGGGATCTTCTCCGCGCCATTGAGCTACCTTGTTCAGGATATGAGGCAAGTAGCAGGGTTCGTTCCGGCGGGATGCTGGTTTCGGTTTGAGATCCCGCGGTAACAAATAGGGGGCATCCGTTTCCAGCAGCAGTTGATGCGCTGGAATAATGGGTAGCAACTCACGTAACTCAAGACCACGGCGCTCGTCACAGACCCAACCGGTGATACCAATAAAAAGCCCGCGTGCCAGACATTCTCGTGCTTCATGTTCTGTTCCGGTAAAACAGTGCAGTACAACGCCCGGCAGCTTATCGAGCCACGGGTCAAGCAGAGTAATAAAACGTTCGTGTGCTTCACGGCAGTGTAAAAATACAGGCATCATGAGGTCTGCCGCCAGGGCCAATTGTGCGGTAAAAGCACGTTCTTGTTCAGCAGGCGTTGAGAAGTTACGGTTGAAATCCAGGCCACATTCACCGATCGCCACCACTTCAGTGGCACCCGCAAGTTCACGAATAGCCTCTGCCGTTTCGTCCTGCCACTGGCTGGCATCATGTGGATGAACACCTGCGGTAGACCAGCAACCGGGGTATTGTTGCGCCAGTAAAAGAGCCTGCTGGCTTTCATGAAGATTCGTACCCGTTAGCAACATACCGCTAACGCCCGCACGTTTTGCACGGGCAACCACATCCGCATGGTCTTTAGCAAACTGAGAGCTGGTTAGATTTACACCGATATCAAACATAGCGCCTTCCAAACGACGACCGCCCTAATGGGCGGTCTGAAATTATGACTCTTTTTTAGAGTGTTCGTCTTCTGTTTCTGGGCTGACACCCGGGTCTTCGTCTGCGTCTCTACGCCCTTTACCCACATAGAAACGAGAGAAAAATACGCCGACTTCAAACAGGCAGTACATCGGTATCGCCAGCAGCGTTTGTGAAAACACATCCGGCGGCGTTAAAAGCATACCTACGACAAACGCGCCGACCAGAATATATGGACGCTTTTTCTTCAGCCCTTCAGGGGTTGTAACCCCCATCCAGCACAGCAAAATAATGGCGACTGGAACTTCAAAGGCGACACCAAATGCCATAAACAGTGCCATGACAAAATCGAGGTATTTCGTTATGTCGGTAGACATCACGACCCCGATCGGCGCTGTTTTGGTCAGGAATCCGAACGCTAGAGGGAATACAACAAAATAGGCAAACGCGATGCCGATATAAAACAGCAGCGTACTTGAGAACAGCAGCGGCATAACCAGTTTGCGCTCGTGCTTATAAAGCGCGGGGGCAATAAACGCCCAGATCTGATAGAGAATCACCGGTGCCGACAAGAACACCGAGACATAGATCGTCAATTTAATGGGAGCAAAAAACGGTGATGCCACATCGGTAGCAATCATCGTTGACCCAACGGGCATCTGCTTAATCAGCGGCGCAGAGACGATTTGATAAATGTCGTTGGCGAAATAGACCAGTGCCAGGAAAATCACCAGCACGGCAATAATGCTGTTTAACAGTCGCTTACGCAGCTCTATCAGATGGGTGATGAGCGGTTGGGTATCTTCAACGGCCATGTTTACTGTTTATCACTCGAAGGTTGTGAAGGAGCTGGAGTTTTGACGGGTTCAACAACGGTTTGACTCTGGGGTTGAATCAACTCGTCAGAAACTTCGGCTGCCACAGGTGCAGGAACAGTTTCACCCGCAGGCGCTTGATCGGGCGAGCTTGCCTGATGCGCAGCCGTTGCTGGCGTCACGCCCTCATGGGTGTCTTTGGCATCTTTCACCAGCGGGTTATGGATGGTATGCGCCTCATCACTCGTCTTTTCAGGTTCAAGAGTATACGAGCGCTTCATCGATTCTGCTGCCTGACGCAGCTCATCCATTGATGCCTTTAGCTCTGGAGTGAGGTTATCCATGCTCGCCTTTTCAACCTTCTTCAGGCTGTCTTGCAGCTCCTGGATTTTCAGTTCCTGAACCAGTTCATTTTGCACGGTTGTTGCAAGCGAACGCAGCGCGCGTACCCAGCCAACAACCGTTTTCACGGCCACAGGTAACCGTTGTGGTCCGAGCACAATCAGACCAATCACGAATACCAGCAGCAGTTCACCGAAACCAATATCGAACACGGCTTACACCTGCTCTTTATCGTTGCTCTTTGCTTCGTCTTTTTTCACTTCACCAGGCTGCTTATCTGCGAGCGTTTTCGCCGTGAAGTCAGCATCCTGAACGGACTTATCTTTTTCTTTGTCTTCATCATCGCCCATCGCTTTTTTGAAGCCTTTGATGGATGCGCCCAAATCAGAGCCGATAGAACCAAGCTTCTTGGTGCCGAAAAGCAGAATGACGATGACGGCAATGATCAACAATTGCCAAATACTGATACCACCCATAATGTTGCCTCAAATCACAGTGATGAATAGATAACGGCCTGTATTGTACCGCACGTTGTCCGTTAAAAACGATTAAAAACAAATCAGGCTGAACGTCGCCAGCCAATCAACCAGACGACAATGCCACCGGCCATTAACCAGGCGGGCATAAACTCCCATTCTGGTTTATTAATCAACAGCAGCGTGCCACTCAATAACAGCGTGGCCCCAATGCCAAACAGATAGCGTGATTGCGCCTGGCGCACCTGGTTACGTTGCAAATCACGCGTTATTTTATCAACACTGTGCTGCAAGAGCTTACCCTGGCGCAAACTGTCGTACATGAGTTCTGGCAGTTCTGGCATTTTTTCTATCCAGAACGGCGCTTTTTCTTTGAAAGAGCGAATCAGAGCAGGAATACCCACCTGATCCTTGATCCAACTTTCCAGGAAAGGTTTGGCAGTTTTCCACAAATCTAACTGGGGATAAAGCTGTCTTCCAAGGCCTTCAACGTAAAGAAGTGTCTTTTGCAGCAAGACTAGCTGTGGCTGCACTTCCATATTGAAACGCCGCGCCGTATTGAACAGATTTAACAGCACATGGCCAAAGGAAATTTCTGCCAGCGGCTTCTCAAAGATAGGTTCACAGACCGTACGAATAGCAAACTCAAAATCTTCAACGTTTGTATCGGGCGGTACCCAGCCTGAATCGACATGGAGCTCGGCGACCTTGCGATAATCGCGGTTAAAGAAGGCGATAAAGTTTTCAGCCAGATAGCGCTTATCTTCTTTATTTAGCGAACCGACGATCCCACAGTCGATACCAATATACTGCGGGTCCTCAGGATGATCGTAGCTGACAAAAATATTGCCCGGATGCATGTCAGCATGGAAGAAGCTATCGCGGAATACCTGGGTGAAAAACACCTGTACACCGCGTTCTGCCAACAGTTTCATATTGGTGCCCTGCTCATGGAGCATTGCAATATCAGAAACAGGAATCCCGTAAATTCGTTCCATAACCATCATCTCCTGACTGCAATAGTCGGAGAAGACTTCAGGCACATACAGCATTGGGCTGTCTTCAAAATTGCGGCGTAATTGGATGGCGTTGGCCGCTTCACGCAGAAGATTCAGCTCATCAATTAAGGTCTTTTCGTATTCACGCACCACTTCCAATGGACGCAAACGGCGACCATCAGGTAATAGACGTGGTACCCAACGTGCGAGACGGTAGATGAGTTTCATATCCGCTTTAATGACCGGAAGGATATCAGGACGAATAACCTTGATAACCACTTCGCGGCCATTTTCTTTCAGACGAGCGGTATGAACCTGGGCAATGGAAGCCGATGCCAGCGGTTTTATATCGAAATCATCAAACCAGGCTTCAACGGGCAATCCACCCATCGCTTGTTCGATTTGTTTCTTCGCTAATGCACCATCAAAAGGCGCCACACGGTCCTGCAACATCGCGAGTTGATCGGCAATTTGCGGCGGGAAGAGGTCTCGGCGGGTTGAGAGCATTTGCCCGAACTTAATCCAAACCGGCCCAAGCTCCTGCAACGCCAGGCGTAAGCGTTCCCCAAGAAGTTTATCTTTGTGACGATTTGGCATCCAGAAAAGCATGCGCCGCCAGATGCGCAGCGGCAGCGTAATACGAACCCGGGGAATCAGCTCATCCAGACCGTAGCTGAGAAAAGTGCGGATAATAAAATAGAGGCGACGAATTTCTCCAGGCGTCATTTGTTCTCCAGTTTGTCCAGTCGCGCAATGAGTGCGTCAACTTTACGTTCGACTGCTGCCGTTTCCTCGGCAAACCATGCGACTTCAAGCGCACCCGGAGCCATTTTCCACTCTTCGGTAATGGCTTCTGACAAGTATTGCTGATTACGGGCAAAACCTTTTTTGAACAGCTTACTGCCACCGCGAATGAACTTACTGATGCCTTCGGCGGCAATGTCACCGATATAAGGCGCAAGCAATTCAGCAGGATCAAATTCGGCAAGATCCATCAGTGAAACCCAATTCTGGACCACCTGAAGATCGCCTTCCACTTCCAACTCACCGCTACGAATCAGCGCCGTTAGCTGCTGTCTGTCACGCAGTTTTGGCAGCGTGCTCAATCCGGTTTTTACCAGGCAATCCGCCTCGCCTTCCCATTGGCCCAGCACATCAATTTGCTGTTCGCTAAAGACCAAAACGATTGGCGAAGTGAACTCCTTGAGTTCAACACGCAATACCTTACCCACTAAGCGCTGACGCGCCGCTTTCAAACCCCGGTCACGCCAGAGAAATGTGTTGAGGATATTTTCAATTCCGGCAGTGATCAGTGGCGTACCTGAAGAAAGCAGTAATGGCATCACGAACTCCCTGTCAGAATTTATAGCCACGGTGCAGAGCCACCACACCTGCGGTCAGGTTGAAGTAAGTGGTATTTTCGAAACCAGCGTCTTCCATCATAGCTTTCAACGTATCTTGATCCGGGTGCATACGAATAGACTCTGCCAGATAACGATAGCTTTCAGCATCCTGCGCAACGATCTCACCGATACGCGGCAGAATATGGAATGAGTAGGCGTCATATGCCTTGCTCAGCGGTTCAATAATCGGTTTGGAAAATTCCAGCACCAGCAGGCGACCACCTGGCTTTAATACGCGATACATTGAACGCAGGGCTTTCTCTTTATCCGTCACATTACGCAGACCGAAAGAGATCGTGATGCAATCAAAGAAATTATCCGGGAAAGGCAGGGCTTCAGCGTTAGCCTGAACATAGTTCACGTTACCCACCACACCGATGTTGCGCAGTTTTTCGCGCCCCATTTTCAGCATTGAATCGTTGATATCCGCCAGAACCACTTCACCCGTTTCGCCAACCAGACGGGAGAATTTAGCCGTTAAATCACCGGTACCTCCCGCTAAGTCCAGCACACGCTGGCCGCGACGAACACCACTGCAATCAATGGTAAAACGCTTCCAGATGCGATGGATGCCAAATGACATTAAGTCATTCATCACGTCGTATTTTGCGGCCACAGAGTGGAACACATTAGCGACCATATCGGCCTTTTGTTCTTTCGCTACAGTGCGGAAGCCAAAGTGTGTTGTTTCCTGGGATTCTTCAACCATCTCAATGCCTGCTTATCCAAAAAATGTTTGTGAAGTGTAACAGAATGAGGCCTAAAGCCCTATGCTTCATAGCCGCGAGCATTAACCTGGACTTAACGCTCACCAACAATACGTCGGTTTTCTAAACTGTTATCCGTGTTCTTTTCTTCGTCGTTTTCATGAGCCTGACGTTCGATCTTTTCATCATCTTCAAGCCTGGCCTGCTCGACTAAATCTGGATTAATCTCACGTTTAACCTCGACCCCCAGGCCACGAAACGCATCGGCCTGGATGAGAATATTGCCACGCCCCGTAGAGAGCTTTTTCATCGCCTGCCGATAGTTATCCTGTGCTTTATCGAGACTTTGACCCATCGCCGACATGTCATCAACAAAGAGGCGCATTTTGTCATACAGCCGACTGGCGCGTTCGGCAATTTGTTGCGCATTACGACTTTGGTGCTCATAACGCCACAAATTAGCAACCGTCCTTAACGCCACTAGCAAAGTCGTAGGGCTAACCAGCATGATGTTATTTTTGAGTGCTTCACTGATTAACTCAGGCTGACGATCGATAGCCAGTAAAAAAGCAGGTTCGACGGGAATAAACATCAGCACGTAATCAAGCGAACGCAGCCCTGGCAACTGCTGATAGTCTTTGCGGCCCAACATCCTGATGTGATTACGCACAGCCGCAATATGTTCGTTGAGCGCACTTTCGCGGGTGAGATCATCGTCACCGTTGTAATAACGCTCATAGGCCACTAGCGTCATCTTGGCATCGATAACCACGTCTTTTCCCTGCGGCAAACGCACGATAACGTCAGGCTGCATGCGGCTATTATTTTCGAGCTGAATATTCACCTGCGTTTCGTATTCATAACCTTCGCGTAAACCAGAGGCTTCCAGCACTCTCGTCAGTACAACCTCCCCCCAGTTACCCTGCGTTTTGTTATCCCCTTTCAAGGCTCTGGTGAGGTTCAGCGCCTCTTGCGCCATTTGGGCATTCAACTGCTGGAGGTTACGGATTTCATAGGTTAGCGTGTGTCGCTCGCGGGCTTCCTGGCCAAAACTTTCCTGAACCTGGCGGCGAAAACCGTCCAGTTGCTCGCGCAATGGCGATAGTAAGCCATTCAAACTTTGGCGGTTTTGTTCTTCAACTTTGCGGCCACTCTGCTCAAAAATACGGTTGGCGAGGTTTTCAAACTGTTCGCTCAGACGCTGTTCGCTATTAAGCATCTGGCGATGTTTGTCGTCAGCATTAAGACGGGTTTGTTCCAGAAGCGTGGAGAGTTCGCGGATGTCCGCTTCCTGCGCGCTGTTAATCTCAAGCTGAGTGCGCAATTCACGGTTAAGTTGCTCGCACTCTTCTTTCCAGTGCTGGTTTTGCTGCAACTCCTGCCGCGCAGCAGTCAGTTCCCCGTAGATTTCTCGTTGTTCTTCATACAGTGCGGATTGCCGCTGTGCTGCCCGCAAACTTGCCAGCAACCAGCCAGTCAGAACACCAACCAGCGCAATACCGATTCCGAATAAAATAGAAATATCCACAGTCACTCCCACAAGCCATGCCGGACATCAGCAAAATAAAATTCTGCTGTATAAATGTCCAGATGAAAAGGGATTTCCTGCGAGGTGTTACGCAAAGCGTAAAAATTAAGCCGGCTTGCACCGGCTTTGGGGGAATTAGATTAAGCGACGAGCCGCTTCCACAACGATTTGTACCGCATGGCTTTCGGTTTTCTTCATGGTTTCAGCATTCGGTATCTCTTGCTGGGTGCGGTTTACAATCACACCAGCAACCATACCCGCACGCAGACCCTGGCTTGCGCACATGGTCAGAAGGGTAGCGGATTCCATCTCATAGTTCATCACGCCCATCTGCTGCCACTCTTCCATAGAACCTTTGTAGCGGCTCACTACGCGGCCTGAAAAGGTGTCATACCGCTCCTGGCCCGGGTAGAAAGTATCTGAAGATGCTGTCACGCCAACGTGTGTGGTCGCGCCGATAGATTTCGCAGCTTCAACCAACGCAGTGGTACACGCAAAATCAGCAACCGCAGGGTATTCCAGCGGTGCGAAATGCAGGCTGGCACCATCAAGACGAACAGAAGCTGTGGTCACCAGAACATCACCAACATTGATGTGCGGCTGAATCGCACCAGTTGTCCCAATACGCAGGAAAGTACGAATACCCAGTTGAGCTAACTCTTCCACCGCAATAGAAGTAGACGGGCCGCCAATACCGGTAGAGCACACGATTACCGGCTTGCCGTCTAACTCTGCACGCCAGGTAGTAAATTCACGGTGGGCAGCCAGTTTGACTGGCTTGTCCATCAGCACAGCGATTTTTTCAACTCGTTCAGGATCGCCCGGGACGATGGCAAGCGTTGCCCCTTGTAGATCGCTTTTAGTGAGGCCGAGGTGAAAAACATCAGACTTGGACATAACAGACTCCTCTGTTGAATAGGTTGGCTTGTGCCGCAAAGAGGTACTCTACAGAACCCCTGGAAAGAATTTCGTGACGCATTTCACTTTGAATGAAACAAGTTACATTACTTTCAATTTCATTGGTGACGCAGATCGCAAATATATAACCATCTGTTCATTAATCCACCAATGCGCCCGCAACTCGAAGTATGACAGGGAAAAGCTATAGTTAACGCACTGCGCTAATACTGGTAAGGAGAATGCCAATGAAAGAACAACACCTCACAGGTCAATCGCCGGGCGGGCGTTTTGCACAAGCGGCCTCCCCTGTTGCTTCGACCGTATTGCATACCTCGGATGAGGCCATTCTGGCGGGGGAAACGTCGATTCCGACGCAGGGCGAGAATATGCCTGCTTACCACGCGCGGCCAAAAGGCGCTGAAGGCTCTTTACCCATCGTAATAGTGGTGCAGGAAATTTTCGGCGTACATGAACATATTCGCGATATTTGCCGCCGTCTGGCGCTGGAAGGGTACCTGGCCATTGCGCCAGAACTCTATTTTCGCCAGGGCGATGCGAATGATTTTACTGATATTCCCACTCTGTTCAGCGAGCTGGTATCGAAAGTCCCCGATGCGCAGGTGCTTGCGGATTTGGACCACGTCGCTAACTGGGCGGCAAGAAACGGCGGTGATGCACATCGCCTGATGATAACGGGCTTTTGTTGGGGCGGACGAATTGCCTGGTTGTACGCCGCGCACAATCCACAGCTGAAAGCCGCAGTAGCGTGGTATGGCAAATTGGTCGGCGAAAAATCCCTTAATTCACCACACCATCCTGTCGATATCGCCATTCATCTGAACGCGCCGGTACTGGGTCTTTATGGCGGGCAGGACACGGGGATTTCCCAGGAAAGCGTGGAAACCATGCGCCATGCGTTGCGAGCCGCAAATGCCAATGCAGAAATCATCGTCTACCCGGAAGCGGGCCACGCCTTTAATGCAGATTACCGCCCAAGCTACCATGCCGATTCAGCCAAAGACGGCTGGCAACGGATGCTGGCCTGGTTTTCCCGCTTCGGGGCAGGAAAGTAAGCTTCGACCCATAAATCCAGCCAGGCTCTCACTATCACGACAATTCTTTCGTCGCTGGCTGGGTTTTTATCTCAACTTTTTTGTAGCATCGCCGCCGCACGCTCAGATGGAATGGGAAATAGTCTCCAGACTTTATATTTATGTCAAACATCCCAGGCACCATATATTTTATCGATAATTAGATAACTTGCCATTAACTTTATCAATGGCACGAATGATGACAATAAAAAAACACATCCCTTTATTATTATGAATAAATTTTCAGCCGTTGTTTACATGGTAAAGGGAATGAATCATGAGAAAACCGCGTTCAAAACCAGCAAACTATGTCGATTATTTACGAGGCGACCAAACATTTAGCACTTTTCCCAGTATGAATCCGATGCAACGAGATATGGCGATGATGAATGGGAAATTCATTACTGAAAGCCGTTACATCATGTTGCTCACCCTCGATGAAGCCCAAGACGTTTTAGACGAACTTCTCGGCAGAATAGATAAGTTCTTCAGCTACAAAGCAGGCCCAGGAAATATTAAAGACGGTTTGGATGGCTTCCGCACCCTGAGCAGATTGACGACCTATAACAATGGAGTGGGTAATCTTATTTTCAATTTTAGATCGTTAAGCATCCGAGCCATCAAATACTCTCACAACGGCATAGATCACATAAAAATAACCGGTTATCCCGCGATGCGCCGTATTTTGAATGGCACACGCTATAGCCTGCGTAACCCGCAAATACTGGAAATGGCAATTGGCATGCGCGGCCTTGCCGGTTCAATTATTAAAGGCACTAAGTTTTGTATTTGCTGTTCACTTGCCTGGCGAGCGGTCGAGTTAATTTTAAATATGATTACCACATCGTTGATTTTTTGGTTGATGTGACTATGGATGTGGCGAAAGCTATTGTTGCTGGGGTGGTGATTGGTGTTGTGGGTGGATTTTTAACTTTGGCTACCGCCCCTGTTGTTTTTACCATTTCTTTAGTTATTGGAATAGGTATTCTTCTTAACATCCAGTTAAATAATTTAGATGATGAATTTCATTTATCAGCTAATCTAAAAGTAAAACTACATAACGCGCTATCAGAGGAGCATCGGATGAAGGAATGGAATCAGCTGCATTCATCCACACTTTTCAATTTCTTGGTTAATACTTCGGACTGAAAATGAGCAGAGATATTGTTTTACAATGGCTATTATATCGAGGCGCCGCAATTGTAATGATAACTATTATGTTCGCTGCTATTTATTTTAGTTCAGAGTCCATAGATTATCTGCACTCCTTATATACCCATAGAAATATTATAGTCTACAACACTAAAGCTGTTGCTGGAGCGACCGGAGTTCCTGTCTATATCTACGGTATATGCATAAGCCTTCGAGTACTATTTACGAAAGGTGTAAAACCACCGACCACCCAAACACCAGTTGGTCGCATTCTTGGAGCATTCTGTACGATCATTACTGTTACAGGAATGATAACTGCATTCATTATACCCATCGGTTTGATGTTTTCACCTTATAGTAATTGTCCGCAGGATAAACTCGGTGACTATTATGTTACCGATTTAAAACTCTGTGATACCATAAACAACAATCGCATCACTAAAGCATCAGAATAATAACATGAATAAAGAAAATACTATTTCGCAATGGTTATTGCACAAAGGTGTGGCTGTATTTCTTTTGGTGATAATGTCTTATATCGTTTTATGACATTATATATGATGGTACATTGTATGAAGTGCAGTCATTAATAAATCACGGCAATATAATAAAAATCCACCGTCAAAGCATTGCTGCTTTAAGTGGCACTCCCATTTTCATCTATTTTATATTTTTCTCACTCCGAACATTATTTAAAAAATGAATTACACCATCGAAAAAACTTTCATGCACAGGCCTTGCCTGGGGGTCTTTTGGGGTAATAGTATTTATGCTGGGATTTATAGCCTCATTCCTTCTCCCCTTTGGTTTAATAGCGAAGAGGCAGTGCCGAGTATCCACTGAGTGACCCGCTTTTCTTTTGTGGTTCGGGTTAGACCCGTTCATAGGGCTTAATCAAAATGCAGGGCCACTTTACTGAATGAAAGTGACCCTGATTTTATTAAGCGTTACGCAAGTTCTGCGCAGCCTTCACCATGTTCGCCAGAGCCTGACGGGTTTCCGGCCAGCCGCGAGTTTTCAGGCCGCAGTCCGGGTTCACCCATAAGCGCTCTGCCGGAACACTTTCAGCAGCTTTCTTCAGAAGCGCTTCAATCCACTCCACGCTCGGGACGTTTGGCGAGTGAATGTCATACACACCCGGGCCGATTTCGTTCGGGTATTCGAACTCTTTAAACGATTCCAGCAAATCCATATCAGAACGAGAGGTTTCGATGGTAATCACGTCTGCATCCAGCGCCGCGATGGAGTCCATGATGTCGTTGAACTCGCAGTAACACATGTGAGTGTGGATCTGCGTGTCGTCGCGCACGACGGCGGCATTCAGGCGGAAGGCTTCCACGCCCCACTCCAGATACGCCTGCCAGTCGGAACGGCGCAGCGGTAAACCTTCACGCAGGGCCGGTTCGTCAATCTGAATGATACCGATACCTGCCGCTTCCAGATCCGCGACTTCATCACGCAGTGCCAGCGCGATTTGTTTGGCGATAGTTTCGCGGCTCACGTCTTCGCGTGGGAATGACCAGCAGAGAATCGTTACCGGGCCGGTCAACATGCCTTTTACCGGTTTAGTGGTCAGAGATTGCGCGTATTTCGCCCATTCTACGGTGATCGCTTCCGGACGGCTGATATCGCCAATCACAACCGGCGGTTTCACGCAGCGTGAACCGTAGCTCTGCACCCAGCCGTTTTGGGTAAAGACGAAACCGTCGAGGTGTTCACCGAAGTATTCCACCATGTCGTTACGCTCGGCTTCGCCGTGAACCAGCACATCCAGACCTAAACGCTCTTGCTCCACCACAGCCTGCTTAATATGTTCCGCGATGCCGGTACGATAGTTTTTGGCATCCAGATTTCCCTTTTTGAAGTCCAGGCGCAGGCCACGGATCTCTGTAGTTTGCGGGAAGGAACCGATAGTCGTCGTCGGCCATGCTGGCAGATTAAAGCGCTGGCGCTGGGCATTTGCACGTTCAGTGTAAGCACTCTGGCGCTGGCTATCCTGCACGGTAATGGTCGCAAGGCGTTTTTCTACGGCGGCATTGTGTACGCGCTGTGAATGACGGCGGGCCTGAATCGGTGCGCTCCATTCCACCAGTTTTTCAGTATTGCCGCTGTTTAGCGCTTCGGTCAGGAGTGACAACTCGGCACATTTCTGCAGGGCGAAGGCAAACCAGCTTTTTACTTCTGCATCCAGACGAGTTTCCACGCTCAGGTCGATCGGGCTGTGCAGCAGGGAGCAAGAAGAGGCGACCCAAAGTTCGCGCAGGCCAGCCACATCACGCAATTGCTGGTATTTCTCCGTCAAATCGGCCCGCCAGACGTTACGGCCATTAATTACACCGGCAGATAACAGCCACTCAGCGGGTAATTTTTGGTGGATCGCATTGATGTCATCTTTACCGTGAACGAAGTCAACATGCAGACCCTGAACCGGCAGCGCGGTAATGGTATCCAGGTTTGGCGTCACGCCTTCAAAATAGGTGGTCAGCAGCAGTTTAACGTTGCCTGCCAGCGCATCGTAAGCCGGTTTAAACGCATTCAGCCACTCCTGCGGCAGCTCCAGCACCAGTGCAGGTTCGTCAATTTGAACCCACTCAACACCGCGTTTTGCCAGTTCCGCTAGCACCTGCTGGTAAACCGGAAGAATGTCTTTCAGCAGGCTCAGGCGGTCGAACTGCTCGCCTTTTACTTTGCCAAGCCACAGGTAAGTCACCGGACCAAGCAGTACAGGTTTTACGTTGTGCCCCAAAGCCAGGGCTTCGTCCACTTCATCCAGAAGCTGGGTCCAGGTCAGTTTGAACTGCTGGCCTTTGGTAAATTCTGGCACCATGTAGTGGTAGTTGGTGTTAAACCATTTGGTCATTTCAGCGGCTGCGGCTGGCTCACCGGTAGGTGCGCGGCCACGGCCAATACGGAACAGAGTGTCGATATCCACGCAGCCGTCCGCGTTCTGATGACGAGCCGGCACATTGCCAAGCAGCAAGCTGGTAGTCAGAACGTGATCGTACCAGGCGAAATCGCCCACCGGCAGTAATTCAACGCCAGCCTCTTTTTGTTGTTCCCAGTGGCGAGCACGCAGTTCGCGGCCCACCGCCAGTAATTCTTCCTGAGTGGAGTTACCCGCCCAGTAACTTTCTTGTGCTTTTTTCAGTTCGCGACGCAGGCCAACACGAGGGAAACCGAGGGTATGATTTTTAATCGTCATTTTTTCTGCCTCTTTAATTTATGGGTTCCAGATGGATTTAGCCGTCCAGATGTTTACACATCTATAATCAGCAGGTACTGTATATTCCTCAAGCGCAATTTGCTCATGCCGAAGTGAAGGACTTTCATGATCGAGATAAAACATCTGCGGACGCTCCAGGCGTTACGAAATTGCGGCTCATTAGCCGCCGCTGCTGCCGCGTTGCATCAGACCCAATCGGCCCTCTCCCATCAATTCAGCGATCTGGAGCAGCGGCTTGGGTTCCGCCTGTTTGTCCGTAAAAGTCAGCCATTGCGTTTTACTCCGCAGGGGGAAGTGTTGCTGCAACTGGCAGAACAAGTGCTGCCGCAGATAACCCGCGCGCTCCAGGCTTGCAACGAACCACATCAGACCACGCTGCGTATCGCCATCGAATGCCATAGCTGTATTCAGTGGCTCACGCCTGCGCTTGAGAACTTCCACAAAACCTGGCCGCAGGTCGATCTGGATTTCAAATCTGGCGTGACGTTTGACCCGCAACCCGCGCTGCAGCAAAGCGAGCTGGATATTGTTCTGACTTCAGACATTCTTCCGCGCAGCGGCCTGCACTATTCGCCGATGTTTGATTATGAAGTGCGCCTGGTGCTGGCGACGGATCACCCGCTGGCGAATAAAACGCGCATTGAGCCCGAAGATTTGAGCAGCGAAACATTGTTGATTTATCCGGTGCAGCGCCAGCGTCTGGATATCTGGCGTCACTTCCTGCAACCGGCAGGCGTTAGCCCGTCGCTGAAAAGTGTCGATAACACGCTGCTGCTGATTCAGATGGTGTCGGCGCGCATGGGCATTGCCGCGCTGCCGCATTGGGTGGTGGAGAATGTGGAGCGCCAGGGTTTAGTGGTTACAAAAACCCTGGGCGAAGGACTGTGGAGCCGGTTGTACGCTGCCGTGCGCGATGGCGAGCAGCGTCAACCTGCCACGGAAGCGTTTATTCGCTCGACGCGCTCACACGCTTGCGAGCATCTACCGTTTGTGCGGAACGCGGAGCGACCCAACGGCGATGCACCCACAGCGAGGCCATTATCACCGTCCCACCTATGATGAAGCTCGGCCAGTGGGGCTGCTCTTGCCAGATAGCGAGATTTACCAGCAGCCCCGCCGGAACATGCATGTTATTCATGATGCCCAATGTGCCCGCATCCACCTGCGTTGCACCGTAGTTCCACATGAAGTAACCCAGGCCCGACGCCACAACGCCCAGCCACACGAGGATCCCCCATTGCAGGTTGGTGGTCGGGAGTTTTTGTGGATTCCCCAGTGCAAACCATGCAATCACTGCCACGATAAACGCCCCGAGATAAAACCATGAGAATGCACTGTGCTGCGGCATAGGACGCGTTTCCATCAGGCGTTTGTAGCCCACCATACCGATAGCGAAGCAGATGTTCGCCGCCTGCACCAGCAAGAGACCAATCCAGAAGTGATCGCTCACTTTGTCGTAGCGAATAATCGCCGCGCCAATGACCGCCAGCCCGGCACTTAATGCGTAGCCCCAGCGCAGTTTATTCCCACTCAGCAAATCATAAATGAGCGTGACGTACAGCGGCGTCATTACCGTGAACAGCAGGAACTCCGAAACGGTGAGATACAGGTATGCCTGGAAGCTAAACAGGTACATCACACCGAGTTGCAGGGCACCCACCAGCATATACAGCAGCAGTGTTTTTAGGCTGTGTCCCTTAACACGCAGGAACGGCAAAAACACCAGCGCCGCAAGGCCAACGCGCATCAGTACTGAAAAATAGCTGTCGACATGCCCGGCAAGGTATTCGCCAATCAGGCTAAAGGAAAAGGCCCACAGAATAGTGGTGATGATGAGTAACGGCACGATGAGTTCTCTACAACAGGCAATTTTTTACCATTGTAGCGAAGGTGGTTGGCGGGGGTTTATTTATTTGGTTTACGAGTGGCGATTTATTCGCCACTCAATGACAGGAAATCAGTCTTTACCGAGGAACATCTTACGCAGGTAATGCGGAACGGCGTTATCGGCGTTGGTACCGATGACTTCCAGCTCTGGCAGCAAATCCTTCAGACGCTGATGGGCATTGCCCATAATGCAACCTTTGCCCGCCATGCTCAGCATTTCGGCATCGTTCATGCCGTCGCCAAAGGCGATACACTCTTTCAGGCTGTAACCCATCGCCTTAGATACCGCTTCCAGCGCGTGGCCTTTGGATACACCGCCCGCCATCACTTCCAGGCACGTCAGCGTCGAGAAGCTGACGTTCACGCGGTCACCCCAACGGGCGATCAGTGCTTGCTCAAGCGGCAGCAGTTTTTCGTGAGAATCACAGGTGAAGAACACTTTACTGACGCCATCCGCTTCCAGCAAACCAGGTTCAAACAGACTGTAGTTAAACACCGCTTCTTTAAAATATTTCATCTCTTCCGGGCGATGGCGGTTCATAAACCATTGGTCGCCGCGATAGACGTTGGTGACGATATCTTCGCTGGTATGTACTACGCCAAACAAATCCTGGGCGATATCACGATCGAGGTCGTGGCTGAATACCAGGTTGCCGTCGGTATCATGCACGCGCGCGCCATTAGAGGTGATCATGTAGGCTTTAATTTCGAGATTATCGCGAATTTGCCCCACGTCGATATGGTGACGGCCTGTTGCGAAGACGAAATGAACACCTTCTGCGGTGAGCAGTTTCAGCGTTTCTTTAGCATACGGAGTAAGAAGGTGATCGGGGGACAGCAACGTGCCATCTAAGTCAGACGCAACGACTTGGTACATAGGATTTTTAGACCTCGGTGTTAAATTCAGATTAATTATGCCTATCAAAAAACGCGATGATGGCATTCAGCGCTTCGGTTCGCATATCGTCCTTTTCGAACAGGATCTCATGATACGCCCCGTTTATGACGTAAGGTTTCTCCCCCTCACAAGGGTTGCCCGCCGCGGCTCTAAGTTCACAGAATTGGTCATGTGCGCGATTATCAACAACGCGCTCCTCTTCTGCCTGCAGGATAAAAATCGGCGTGGTAATGGCAGTGGCTCCTGCTATCACCTTTTCTCCTGCGAGTATTCCTTCTCTGACCCAGTGATTCGTTGGCCCGCCGACCCGCAATGCTGGCTCGTCTGCATAAAAACGCAGATTGCGGCGGTAACGTTCACGGCTATGGGTCAGGACATTAACGCTAAATGGTAGTGCGCGCCAGCGGCCTGTTCCGATTGCGTATCCTTCACGAATACGCTGGTGGCCCTCCGCCCAGTCAAGGATGTGGCGCACCATCCAGTCTGGCCACCGCAGGGCGATGCCGAACATCGGGGCACACAGCGCAACTGCATCAAAGCATTGTGAGTTTTTCTCAAGCCAGAGCGTGGTGATTGCCCCACCCATAGAGTGCGCCAGAGCATAGCGTTTTCTCCAGGGGCCGTTCGCCACTTCGTGCTGATAAAAGCGGTCAAAATCGTCGACATAGTCGCTAAATTTCGCCACATGGCCGCGATGTGAATCCGAAAGCAATCGACCAGAACGCCCCTGGCCCCGATGGTCGATAATTAAAACGTCGAAGCCGCAGTGGAATAAGTCATACGCCAGTTCGGCATATTTAACATAGCTTTCGATACGACCGGGGCAAACAACAATCACCCTGTCGTGATTCTGCGCGCGAAACCGTACGTAGCGTACCGGCACTTCGTCGACGCCTGAAAATTCGCACTCTTCACGTTTACGCCAGAAGTCCATCAACGGACCCGTGGTGAAAGCCGCAAAGGCATTTTCCCTGTTTGACCATCCATTTTTATGCGGAGTCATATCGCTTTTTTGTGATTCGTAGCACGCTCATCAACAATAGCGTATTGTGGCATAAAAGTGTTCGATCAGGGAATTTCACATGAGCGTCGAGTGGTGGTTAACCTATCTTCTGACAACAATAATTTTAAGTTTGTCGCCGGGGTCCGGGGCGATAAATACCATGACAACCGCCATCAGCCATGGCTATCGCGGTGCTGCAGCATCTATTGCCGGGCTACAAACCGGGCTGGCGATACATATCGTTTTAGTGGGGATTGGCCTGGGCGCACTGTTTTCACGCTCGCTTTTGGCTTTTGAAATTCTGAAATGGGCTGGCGTGGCTTATTTAATCTGGCTTGGCATTCAACAATGGCGTGCTGCGGGTGCCATTGACCTGAACTCACTTGCCACTGCCCAACCACGTAGTCGTCTGTTTAAGCGGGCGGTATTTGTGAATCTCACCAACCCTAAAAGTATTGTTTTCCTGGCCGCACTTTTCCCACAGTTTATCGCGCCGCATCAGCCACAGGCTGCACAGTATTTAGTGCTCGGCGTGACCACGGTGGTGGTCGATATTATTGTGATGATTGGCTATGCCACGCTTGCAACTCGTATTGCCGCCTGGATTAAAGGGCCGCGTCAGATGAAAGCCCTGAACCGCGTGTTTGGTTCGTTGTTCATGCTGGTTGGCGCACTCCTTGCCGGAGCACGCCAGGCATAAAAAGTTTAGCGGGAAATGATCAGGTGGATGCCGAATCCGGCAAATAATGCCCCTGCAACACCGTCAATCCACTTCGCAAGGCGCTGATAACCTCGGCGCATTTGCGGTAACGCGAACAAACTGGCAACCACGGTAAACCAGGCCAGAGTTTCCAGTGAAATCAACACAAAAAGACCCCAACGCTCGGCGCTGCCAACGTTATCGCCAACAAAAAGCGAGAACACGCTGCCGAAGTAAATAATCGCTTTCGGGTTGGCCAGATTAGTCAGTAAACCTTTCATAAAGCTGCGACCGCTGCGAGCCAGTTCAACGCTCGGCGCCTGTTCAGACGGTTTCTCTTTCTTCAGCGCGCCACGCAACATCTGATAACCCATCCAGCACAGATACAGCCCGCCGCCGACCATAATGATGTTATGCAGCCACGCCATTTTTTCGAGAATCAGGTGTAAGCCCAGCAATGCCACGCCTGACCAGATCATGACCCCCATGGTAATCCCAAGCACGCCCATCATCGCTTCTTTGCGGGAGCGGCTTACGGCTGTCTGGGAAACAAAGAAAAAGTCTGGGCCGGGGCTTAACAGGGCAACAAGATGCACCAGTGCCACCGTGAGGAATAGCATCAACATAATCGGTAACTCGCGGGATAATTTTTCAGTGAACTTTCATCCTGCCACGTTCGGGCAGGACTGGCTACTACTCATCTTCGCCATCGACATGGCTGCGAATAAGTGCCATAAATTCACGCCCAAAGCGTTCCAGCTTGCGCGTGCCAACCCCGTTCACTCCCAGCATTTCCCCCGGCGACAACGGCATTTGCTCCGCCATTTCAATCAACGTGGCATCGTTAAACACTACATACGGTGGAATATTTTCTTCATCGGCAATGGCTTTACGCAGTTTGCGGAGTTTGGCAAACAGCTTGCGATCGTAGTTGCCGCCAAACGATTTCTGGCTGGTGCTACGCGATTTGATTGCCACCACTCGCGGCACCGCAAGCATCAATGGCTCTTCACCGCGCAAAAACGGACGAGCCGCTTCCGTCAGTTGCAGCGCAGAGTGCTGGGCAATGTTTTGCGTCACTACGCCGAGGTGGATCAACTGCCGAATGACGCTGACCCAATGCTCGTGCGTCTGATCGCGGCCAATACCATAGACAGGTAATTTGTCGTGCTGCAAATCGCGAATACGCTGGTTATTAGCGCCACGTAAAACCTCCACCACGTAGCCCATACCAAAGCGCTGATTGACGCGATAAATACAGGAGAGCGCTTTTTGCGCGTCCACCAGCCCGTCATAACGGCGCGGGGGATCGAGGCAAATATCGCAGTTGCCGCAAGATTGCTGGCGCCCCTCACCAAAGTAATTCAGTAGCACCAGGCGACGACAGGTTTGTGCCTCTGCAAATGCACCCATCGCATTGAGTTTGTGCCGCTCAATATCCTGCAATTGCCCGACGGGTTTTTCTTCAAGGCATTTACGCAGCCAGGCCATATCCGCCGGATCGTAAAATAACATCGCTTCCGCAGGCAGGCCGTCACGCCCCGCACGCCCCGTTTCCTGGTAGTAAGATTCGATATTGCGCGGGATGTCGAAGTGCGCCACAAAGCGCACGTTAGGTTTGTTGATACCCATACCGAAGGCAACGGTCGCGACCACGATTTGCAGGTCATCGCGCTGGAATTTTTCCTGCACTTCCGCACGCACCTGGTGCTCAAGCCCGGCGTGATAAGCACCTGCGCTGATGCCTTTGCTTTGAAGGCGCGCGGCGGTGTCTTCAACTTTGGCACGGCTATTACAGTAAATAATGCCGGATTTCCCGCGCTGCTCTTGCACGTAGCGCATCAGTTGATCGAGGGGTTTAAATTTCTCCATCAACATGTAGCGAATGTTCGGGCGGTCAAAACTGCTGACCTGGATTAACGGGTCGTGCAGGCCTAAAAGGCGGACAATATCGGCGCGCGTAGTGTCGTCTGCCGTTGCCGTCAGTGCGATAAACGGCACTGCAGGCAGGCGCTGACGCAGTTGACCCAGTGCGGCATATTCAGGGCGGAAGTCGTGGCCCCATTGTGAAATGCAGTGCGCTTCATCAACGGCCACCATCGAGAGATGCCACTGGCTGATTTGGTCGATGAAGTTGTCCATCATCAACCGCTCAGGGGCGATATAAAGCAGGCGGATTTGGCCGGTGCGACAACCGGCAAAAACGTCCTGCTGCTGCTCGCGGCTTTGCGTCGAGTTAAGACACGCCGCCGCAACACCGTTCGCCAGCAGTTGATCCACCTGGTCTTTCATCAGGGAAATCAGCGGTGAGACCACAACGGTCAGACCGCCAAATACCAACGCCGGAATTTGATAGCAAAGAGATTTTCCGCCGCCGGTCGGCATGACCACCAGGCAGTCGCGCCCTTCCAGCACCGTTTCGATGATGGTTTCCTGACCCGGGCGGAACTGTTGATAGCCAAAGGTATCTTGCAAAACCTGTCTGGCCAGCACTGCCTGATCGATTACTTCCGCCTGTGTCACGCTTTTCCCACCACTAAAACCGCCAATTTTTAGAACAGATCGTTAAGCATAACGCCGACGCCAAAGCGTGTCTGGTTAAAGTTGTAATCAATTAATGACTCACCGTAACCGCTGTAAAGCTGGGTATAGAGTCGGACGTGTTTCGTAACCGGATAACTGAAGCCTAATTCCGCCCCGCCGTAGCCTGTATTCCAGTTGTATTGCCCTTTCATACTCAAAATAGCATCACCTAACTGGTAGCCAACTCGCAGCTGGTAATAGCCCATATATTTGGTGATATCCGGGTTGTCATCCGTGCTGCCAAGCACATACCACGGCTTCACTTCGACCAACCAGTTACCGTTTTCTGCCATCAAACGCGTATATAAGCGGTTCCAGCTACGGGAAGTGGGATCTGAGCGTCCGTTGGAATCGTGGTTATAACCGAATTCAACATCGCGTAACGTCCAACCGGCGAAGCTGTCATCGGTCGCGAAACCCAGGAACAACTGTGGCTCATAGTTTGTTTCACGGAACGGGGAGGATTCACCGCTATTAGAAAGTTGCCACCAGGATTTCTGGGTATACGAGGCGCCCAACACGGAGTTTGGCCCGACAATACCGCGCCACAGCGGGAAGGCGAGGCTAAGCTGGAATTTCACCTCGTCCTTTCTGGCATTATCGGACCAGTTGTACGAACGAATCGCCTCTTTGTTCAGGTCATCAGTCACCGTATAAATCAGATAGTTAGTTTCATACGGGTAGAGGGTGAATGGATTGTCGTGTTCCACAAGCATATTGGCGATGATGCTGCCGCGAACCGCGGGTTTATCATGCACTTCTTTAATCGTGGCTTCCTGTGCGTAAGCGGTCAGAGGCAACAGGCCTGCCGCCACTAGCCATCCCAGATACTTGCGCATCGGCAATATTCTCCTGAACAAAAAAGGTTTCAAATTATTAGCTGGTGGACATTCTACATAGGAATGAATGAGCGCGCTCGGTCTACGTTTCTTAAAGTGGAAATCAACGATTGCGAAGCATAAAATAAACAATTGCTTAACATTGTCATTTTGTTTTGATCGAGGATGATCCATGTCTACCCCATTTCTAACCCCTGAAGCCGCCCTGCAACTGGTCGGTGAGATTTTTGTCTATCACATGCCCTTCAACCGTGCGCTGGGCCTGGAACTTATCCGGTATGAGAAAGACTACGCCGAGCTCAGTTTTAATAATCAGCCCATGATGGTGGGAAACTGGGCGCAGAGTATTTTGCACGGCGGCGTGATTGCCTCTTCGCTGGATGTCGCGGCAGGCCTGGTGTGCGTAGGCAGTACGCTCACCCGCCACGATAGCATTAGCGAAGAAGAGCTACGCCAGCGGTTAGCGAAAATGGGGACTATTGATTTGCGCGTTGATTACCTGCGCCCTGGCCGCGGGCAGCGCTTTACCGCCAGCAGTAGCCTGCTACGCGCCGGGAATAAAGTGGCGGTGGCACGCGTAGAATTACACAACGAAGACCAGCTACATATCGCCAGCGCGACCGCCACCTACATGGTGGGGTGAAGCGGTTATTGCTGATACAATTAGCACACTATTTATCAACGAGTTCTTTTCATGGATGCGAAACAGACCCGCCAGGGCGTGTTACTTGCGCTGGCGGCGTATTTTATTTGGGGCATCGCGCCTGCTTATTTCAAATTAATCCACTACGTTCCGGCTGATGAAATCCTGACGCATCGCGTGATTTGGTCATTCTTCTTTATGGTGGTGCTGATTAGCCTGAGCCGTCAGTGGCCGCAGGTGAAAAAATCCTGCCAGAACCGGAAGAAGGTTTTTGCCATGGCGCTTTCTGCGGTGCTGATTGGCGGTAATTGGCTGTTATTCATTTGGGCGGTGAATAATAACCATATGCTGGAAGCAAGCCTCGGTTATTTCATCAACCCGCTGGTGAACGTGCTGTTGGGGATGATTTTCCTCGGCGAGCGATTCCGCAGAATGCAGTGGGTTGCCGTAGCGTTGGCGGCCTGTGGTGTGCTGGTTCAGCTTTGGACATTCGGTTCGCTGCCAATCATCGCTCTCGGCCTTGCGTTCAGCTTTGCGTTTTACGGACTGGTGCGTAAGAAAATTGCCGTTGATGCACAAACCGGCATGTTAGTTGAAACCCTTTGGCTACTGCCGATTGCCGCAATCTACTTGTTTGGCATTGCAGATAGCTCAACCAGCCATATGGGAAATAACCCTATGTCGCTGAACTTAATGCTGATTGCGGCAGGTGTTGTCACAACGATTCCGCTGCTCTGTTTCACCGCAGCAGCCACGCGCTTGCGTCTCTCGACCCTCGGTTTCTTCCAGTACATCGGCCCAACATTAATGTTCCTGCTGGCCGTGATGTTCTACGGTGAAGTGGTGGGCAAAGATAAGATGCTGACCTTTGGTTTTATCTGGGCGGCATTAGCGCTGTTTATTCTGGATGCGGTTTATACGCAAAACAGGATGCGCAAAAAGGCGGTTGAGTAAGGTGAAATAACGGTGGATGGCGCTTGCGCTTATCCACCCTACGATCACCTAAGCAACGTAGCAAGTAGGTCGGATAAGCGTTAGCGCCATCCGACACAATCAAGCCATCACAGCCAGTTCTTACGCTTGAAGTAAAGGTACGGCGCAAGCCCGGCAAGGATCATCACGATAATCGCCGCTGGATAACCGAAGCTTAGTTTTAGTTCAGGCATAAACTCGAAGTTCATACCGTAGCTGGAAGCCACAAGCGTTGGCGGCAGGAACACAACCGATACCACCGAGAAGATTTTGATGATGCGGTTCTGCTCGATATTGATAAAGCCCATCGCCGCCTGCATCAGGAAGTTGACCTTCTGGAACAGCGATTCGTTGTGTGGCAACAGGGATTCGATATCTCGCAGGATTTCACGCGCCTGCTCAAGCTGCCCGCTCGGCAAACGCGCTTTGCGCACCAGGAAGTTCAATGCACGCTGGGTATCCATCAGACACAAACGGACTTTCCAGCCGATATCTTCCAGTTCAGCAAGCGTTGAAAGCGCAGCGTCATATTCATCGCCCTGATGCCCTTCCATGATCACACGGCTGAGTTTTTCTAGGTCACTGTAGATATTTTCGATTTCATCTGCCAACTGTTCGATTTTAGTTTCGAACAAATCGAGCAGTAATTCGTACGCGTTGCCGTCCACCATATTCTGGCTTCGGGCACGCATACGATAGAGGCGAAACGCCGGTAATTCACGTTCACGTAGCGTAAACAGGCGGCCTTCACGAATGGTGAATGCCACGGTGCTGTTGCCCGCGTGATCGTCGGCGTCTTCGTAAAAGAAAAATGAGTGGATGTGCAAACCGTCTTCGTCTTCAAAGAAACGCGCGGATGCTTCGATGTCTTCCAGTTCCGGGCGGGTTGCCAGGCTTTGACCAAGTTCCGTTTGCACGCGCTGCCGCTCAGAGTCTTCAGGCTCAACCAGATCAACCCATACGGAATTGCTCAGGTTATCAGCCTCATCTAATTCGAGACGGGACAGACGATTGTTTTCCAGTTGAAATGCGCTCAGCATGACCGGTACTCCCAATGCAAAAAAATATCAGGGACAGTTCGGTTGGCACACAGACAGAAACGAAATCGGTTTCAGACCATTAAAAAGTCTGACTCATTGCGACGGGATATACGAGATATGAGGTCGCCGACAACCACTAAGGCTATCAGCATAAGAGGATAGCCTTAGAAGTTGTACCTGGATGACAGGTTATTGAGCCAGTATTTACTGGGTGTGTCCAAGGCGAGTGTCCTCTTAGCGTAATCGTGCGCGCATGTTACGCCACCAAAAATATGGCGTCAACACGCAACGGGACACCGCAGAACAATAAATTCCCGTGATGTTTATAGGGTCGCAAACACCTCAAAAACCCTGTTTTAATTCTACAAGTTATACCGATTCCAGGCGGGCATAAGCAGCCACTAACCACTTAATTCCCTGGCCAGGGAATGCCACCTGAATCCGGCTGTGTTCGCCGCTGCCTTCCAGGTTAACCACCGTGCCTTCACCAAATTTTGCATGACGAACACGTTGCCCAAGGCTGAAGCCGGAATCATTCTCAGAAATTGGCGTTCCCATACGTTGATGGCTGACGGGGCGGCTGATGCTCGCTCGCAAACGGACTTCTTCCACGCAATTTTCTGGCAGTTCGCCAATAAACCGTGAAGGGCGGTGATACACCTCTTTGCCATATAAACGGCGCGTTTCTGCATACGTCAGTGTCAACTTTTGCATCGCACGCGTCACGCCAACGTAAGCCAGGCGACGCTCCTCTTCCAGACGACCGCCTTCATCCAGCGACATCTGGCTTGGGAACATGCCCTCTTCCATGCCAACGATAAAGACCTGCGGGAATTCCAGCCCTTTTGCCGAGTGCAGCGTCATCAGTTGCACGGCATCTTGCCAGGTATCCGCTTGCCCTTCGCCCGCTTCAAGTGCCGCGTGAGACAGGAACGCCTGCAATGGCATCAGGTCTTCGTCTTCATCCTGATAGCTGAACTGGCGCGTTGCCGTGACCAGCTCTTCTAAGTTTTCGATACGCGTCTGGCCTTTCTCGCCCTTTTCCTGCTCGTACATCATCATCAGACCTGAGTCTTTAATCACCCGGTCAGTTTGTACGTGCAGCGGCATATCGATGGTTTCATGAGCCAGCGAGTCGATAAGCTCCATAAAGCGTTGCAGAGCCGAAGCGGCACGGCCTGCCAACACTTTTTCTTGAAGCAGCAAACGACAGGCCTGCCACAGCGTGAGCTGTTTATCGCGCGAAGTCTGGCGCACCACGTCCAACGTGCGATCGCCGATACCGCGCGTAGGGGTATTCACCACACGCTCAAACGCTGCGTCATCGTTGCGGTTGGCGATCAAACGAAGATACGAAAGCGCATCTTTGATTTCCTGACGCTCGAAGAAGCGCATCCCACCGTAAATTCTGTATGGCATGCTGACCTGCAATAATGCCTCTTCCAGCACACGCGATTGGGCGTTGCTGCGGTAGAGAATCGCGCATTGCTCAAGCGCCCCGCCGTTTTCCTGCCACGTTTTGATGCGGTTAACCACGAAACGCGCTTCATCCAGTTCGTTGAACGCGCAATAAAGTGAAATCGGTTCGCCGTCGCTACCGTCTGTCCACAACTCTTTCCCAAGGCGACCTGAGTTGTTGGCAATCAGGGCGTTGGCGGCGTTCAGAATGTTGTTGGTCGAGCGGTAGTTTTGCTCCAGACGGATCGTTTGCGCCCCGGGGAAGTCATTCAGAAAACGTTGGATGTTCTCGACCTGCGCGCCGCGCCAGCCATAAATGGACTGATCGTCATCACCCACAATCATCACTTTGCCGGTATCGCCCGCCAGCATGCGAATCCACGCGTACTGGATGCTGTTGGTATCCTGGAATTCGTCCACCAGAATATTGGTGAAGCGTTCGCGGTAGTGATTGAGAATATGCGGTTTGTTCAGCCACAGTTCATGGGCGCGCAGCAGTAGCTCGGCAAAATCCAGCAGGCCCGCGCGGTCACACGCTTCCTGATAGGCCTGGTAAACTTTTTGCCAGGTTTGCTCTACCGGATTGCCATAGCTTTCAATATGGTGCGGGCGTAAACCTTCGTCTTTCTTACCGTTGATAAACCACATTGCCTGTCGTGCAGGCCACTGTTTATCATCGAGATTCATGGCTTTGATCAGGCGTTTTAACAGGCGCAGTTGATCTTCGCTGTCGAGAATTTGGAAATCCTGCGGCAGGTTGGCATCCATGTGATGTGCGCGCAGCAAGCGGTGCGCGAGGCCGTGGAAAGTACCTACCCACATGCCGCCCTGGCTGGTACCCATCAATTGACCAATACGGTGACGCATTTCCGCCGCCGCTTTGTTGGTAAACGTCACCGCCATAATGGAGTACGGCGAGCAGTTTTCCACGCTCATCAACCACGCAATGCGATGTACCAGCACACGTGTCTTACCGCTGCCCGCCCCGGCCAGTACCAACATGTTGCTGCGCGTGGCCGCGACGGCTTCACGCTGTTTATCATTGAGGCTATCGAGCAGGTAAGAAACGTCCATTGGCACCGCCGTTAAAGGAGTAAGGGATACTCTAAATAATTCGAGTTACAGGAAGGCGGCAAGCTCGGGAATCCCCAGGAGCTTACATAAAGTAAGTGACTGGGGTGAGCGAGTGCGGCCAACGCACCTGTAGCTTGAAGTATGACGAGTATCAAACCCCTGGAATTTTATACAGAGTTATTGATGATTATATCAGCGCGGTGAGAGATGCCAACCGCGAAATTTCCAGATGTGGCAATAAACGGCTGTCATTAATCTGCATCAGGTCGTCCTCGCGCAGGTTTATCCAGCAGGCCTGCAACCCGCTGCGAATAGCGCCTGCAACGTCGGTCGTGAGATCGTCCCCAACGTGAAGAATATGCCCGAGCGGCACATCCAACTTTTCAGCCGCCAGATGATACATGTCGTTAAATGGCTTGGATCGCCCGTGCGGGCCTGCGCGCAGTACAAACTTAAAGTATTTATCGAGGCCAAAAAGATGCGGTTCAGCGTTACCGTTGGTAATCGCCACCAGCGGCCATTTTTCAGCGAGCGCCGCCAGCGTCTCATGGGTTTCCTGCGGGACATCGATTTGGCTGCGCCACTGGGCGAAATTCGCCATCGACGCTTGCGCGCCAGCAGCCGCTTCTTCGGCTGATAAACCCACATCTAACATGGCCTGCTCGACGGCACGACGACGCCATTCTGTGACATCGTGGTAAATATCAGGCTCGGCAAGGCGCAGCGCATGTCGAATACGTAAAAAATCAGGGCGTTGCAAATGGTTCAGCTTCGGGTGGTAATTCTGCACAAAGCTCATTGATTCGCGCTCGGTGCGTTCAATCACCGCGCGGTTGTCGTACAGCGTGTCGTCGAGATCAAAAGTGAGCGCGGCAACAGGCCCAAGTGGGCGGTAAAAATGCATTACGATTTCCCTCGTTTAGCGCGTGGATGCGCAGCATCATACACTGAAGCTAAGTGTTGGAAGTCGAGATGGGTATAGATTTGTGTGGTGGAGAGGTTGGCGTGGCCCAATAACTCTTGCACGCCGCGCAGGTCTCCGCTGGATTCCAGCATATGCGTGGCGAACGAATGGCGCAGTTTGTGTGGATGCACATGGCTATTCAGCCCCTGTTTTATCCCCCACTCACTAAAACGTTTTTGAACGTTGCGCGTAGAGATTCGCTTACCTTGTTTGGATAAAAACAGCGCATCGTCGTCCGGGCCGAACAGCTCGCGCAGATCAAGCCAGTGCTCGACCCAAATCACCGCGGTTTTGCCAATCGGCACCCGCCGCTCTTTGCTGCCTTTGCCCATCACCCAAACTTCGCCTGTCGCAAGATCGATATGACGGCAATCCATGTTGACCAGTTCGGAAAGACGCAGCCCCGCGCCGTACATCACTTCCAGCATCGCACGGTCGCGCACGGCGAGGGGATCGTTGATATCGATATCCAGCAGGCGACTGATGTCATCGACATCAATATTTTTTGGTAGATGGCGAGCGGCCTTTGGCGTCGTGATCCCTTTCGCCGGATTGGCTTTGAGTTCACCCTGGCTGACACACCAGTCGAAAAAGCTGCGCAGTGCAGAAAGACGCAAAGCCAGGCTCGAGGTTTGCAACCCTGCCTTACGGCTACGAACGGTTAGTGAGCGCACCGCTGCAGCATCACATTGCTGCCAGGAGCTCAGTTTCATCTCACCCGCAAGACCGATTATCGCGGTAAGCTGGCGACCATAATTGAGCAACGTCAGCGGGCTTAGCTGGCGCTCGACTTTCAGGTAGCGAAGAAAACCATCGACTGAGGTTTGCAGCGGAGAAGCTGTCATACCCGCTCGACCCAACGCTCCAGCAGGTCTGGCAACATGAGCGCCAGTTCGTGCAGTAGTTGTGTCCCTTGCCCTTCCTGATAATGCTGCGGGTCGCGGCTACTAAAAACCAGCACGCCTAAATCCGCGTCACTTCCCATCAGTGAAAGTGCAACAGAGCCAATGGCTTTCGCTTGCGGCAACACAACCAGTAATTCCGGGCCATTCAGCGACCCTAAATAGTGCTGCCTGTCCCCCAGACGCTGAATGCGTAGCGATTCGAAAGCCTGGCGATTCAATCCCAGATGGGTGAAGTCAGAAGGAGCACCAATACGCCAGCGATCGGCAAAAAGACGTACATTCGCGCCAGCCAGGCCCATTTCACGCGCCCAACGATGCAGGCGATTCAGCATATCCTGCAAACTGGTGGCAGAAGCCAGGCGGCCCTGCAGTTTCAGTAAACGATAAAACAGCCCTTCGTTAGCACTCGCCTGCTCCATCAGCAGGGTCATGTTTTCTTCAAGGAGATTAATATGGTTACGGCTACGCGCCATATGCCATTCAACCAACGAAACGGTACCGCGCACGGGGTGCGGCACTTTCATCTGTTCTACATGCTGGGCGTTACGAATAAAGAAATCGGGGTGGCGAAGCAGATATTCCGCCACAATACGGTCATCCAATTCCAGTACGGCTTCTTGCTGTTCCTCGGCATTCTTCATAGATGTATGAATCCATCATAGACATGGGCCGCCGGGCCGGTCATAAACAGCGGATTTCCGGGCCCTTTCCAGGCGATATCAAGGCGGCCGCCAGGCAACTCAACGCGCACCTGTTCCGCCAGTATTCCTTGCAAGATGCCCACGGCAACCGCACCGCATGCACCACTGCCACAAGCTTGTGTTTCACCGGCTCCACGTTCGTAAACGCGCAGGCGGATGTGCTCTTTAGTTACGACCTGCATGAAACCGATGTTTGCACGCTCCGGGAATCGGTCATGATTTTCCATGACAGGCCCAAGCGTTTCCACGGCGGCCGTCGTGACATCATCAACCTGAATCACACAGTGCGGGTTACCCATCGACACCACGCCGCACATAATGGTTTGTTCAGCAGCACGCATAATATAGGTCTTTTCCGCTTTGTTTGCGCGGAACGGCACGGCAGACGGTTCGAAATTCGGCTCGCCCATATTCACGCGCACCAGCTCGTCTTCCGTCACGCTTAGAACCATGCGGCCGTTAGCGGTACTGACGCGAATATCGCGTTTATTGGTCAACCCTTTCAGGCGCACAAAACGGGCAAAACAGCGCGCGCCATTGCCACACTGCGACACTTCGCTGCCGTCGGCATTAAAGATACGGTAGTGGAAATCGAGATCGGGATCGTAGGGCGGTTCAACCACCAGCAACTGATCGAAACCCACTCCCAGGTGTCTGTCAGCCAGACGGCGGATCAGCTCCGGGGAGAAATAGACGTTTTGAGTCACCGCGTCGACGACCATAAAGTCATTACCGAGGCCATGCATCTTCGAAAACTGCATCTTCTGCTCCATATACGCGGCTACTTATCGATAATTTGCTAGTAGTTCACCTGAGTCGGTGCGTTATCAACGCCACGATTATTACGATCCGGCGTGGTCGATTGCGGCTGTTTCTCAGGAGTGACCTGGGAGTTAGGCTTGGCTTTGCCATCAGCGGGCGGGAAGTACAGAGGCCCTTTAAGACCGCAGCCAGTAAGGCTGAAAAGCGCCAGCATAAGAGCAAGTGGGCAGAAAATTTTCTTCATTATTGAGATGCCTGTAATCCAATATTCTGCTGTCTATCATCGCAGGTGATCCCTGAAAAGCAATACTCTTTTCTACTCGAGACTGTTGCTATACTGCCCGCAGGACGAACAACTGAGAAAAAGATATGAACGACAGTGAATTTCATCGCATCTGTGACGGCTTGTGGTCAACAATCGAAGAACGCCTGGATGACTGGGATGGTGACAGCGATATTGACTGCGAAATCAATGGCGGCGTGCTTAGCCTGAGCTTTGAGAACCGCAGCAAGATTATTATCAATCGGCAGGAGCCTTTACATCAGGTGTGGCTTGCCACCAAAAGCGGCGGTTACCATTTTGATCTGAAAGGCGATAAGTGGGTTTGCGATCGCAGCGGTGCGGAGTTCTGGCAATTACTGGAAGAAGCCTGCACACAGCAAGCGGGTGAGCCGGTTAGCTTCCGCTAGCTGTTGCTGTACTGCTGAAGTAGCGGCGTACTGCTATCGTCATGATTAGCCGGCGTCGCTGCCGTAATTGCCTGGGTGCGGAACGGTATAACCTGTGAGCGCCCATCGACTTTCACAATCTGATAGAACTGCGGCAAGTTGAAGTTGATAAAGCTTGAACCGTAGGTAAAACGGTCGTGCGAAGAAGAGTAGAAACGGCTCACATCACGCACTAAATCCTCTTTGCTCCCTTCGCAGTGGTGATACACCTCCGCTCGGTTCGTCTCATCAAGAATATAGATATTGAAGCCTTGATCCTGATTCGTCTCTTCAAAGAAGAATTGAATGATCCCTTCGCTGGCAAAGCCATCCACGACCGACGGTAGCTGAACCTGATTGGTTTCCACCTGCACCGACAAACCATGCAGTTTGTTATGTGAAATCGCGCCGTAGAACTCGACCGCGTTTTCCAGTTTTTGCACGGATACGCTTAGGCGTTCAAAGAACAGCCCCCACGTTTGGCCGGAGATACGCAACGCTTTAAAGCGGCCAGGCTCCAGACGCGTGCTCGACAGGCGGAAGTCGATACATTCGGATACCAGTTGTTGAACGCGGGTGCGGATAAGGCCACGCAGATGCTGGCTATAACAGAACACTTCAACGCTATCCGGTGGCGCGGCATCCTGGTGCATTTTGCCCAGAATGGTTTTCAGCGCCTCAATCATTGATTGCTCGCCGTTGAAATGCAGGGTACGCACTTCATTCCACGAGTTGCGATAAAGCAGGTCAACGCTTCCCACCAGGCATTGCTGTTGCTGGCCGAAACTGAAAACATCCAGCTTACGGAAATCAAAATGAACCACTTGATTGCGGAAGGCCGCAGTCGGGTCATATTCGAGGTTCACGATGATCGCCAGATGGCGAATTTCACATGGGCTATACAGCGCTTTCGCGGTTGGTGCAGGCAAGCGCAGCGGGAAGTGGTGCGAAACATCAGCCACCATTTCCTGAAGTTTTGGCAAATCACAAATGCCGTTGCCCTTAATAAACAGGCGGGTGCGTGAGGTCAGCAAGCCATTGAAGTAGGCCCACGCCACCAGCTTATTAAGATAACGGTTATATTCCAGCGGTTGATGGCTGACGATAGAATCCATATTTGGCGCGCGGTTGTAGAGATACCAGCCTGAACGGTTGGCGCGACCCGGCGGCACATGGATAAAGGTCAGATTCGGTTCGGAAAGATCGGGAGAAATCTGTGGGTTAACCAGCGTAACTTTGCCCGGCAGGGCTTCAAACGCCGCATACAGTTTACGGGTCAAAACACCGATGTCTTGCGGGCTTGCACTGACACTCAGGTTATTGCGGCGAGCAAAACGAATCAGGTTGCGATAGCTTTGCATCATCGCATCAAGAAGTTCGTTATGGGCATCGCGCACCTGATCAATCTTCCAGTTAGCGCGGTTGTCCAGCATCGCCAGGCGCGGTTCATCCCAGCCCCAATCTTTAACCAACTGGCTTAATACTTCACGACGCCAGCCCACACAGGCGCGTTCGCGAGAAAGTTTTTCGCATACTTTGAGATAGAAGCAGCGGCGCACTAAATCCAGGCGTGCGGTATCTTCGATTTGCGTAAGGTAATGCGTTACGCGCTCAAGCATCATGCAGTAAGGATCGAGCCCAAAAGAGACAATCTCGCCGTCGTGCAGGCGCTGCTTAATGTCTTTCGCCAGTAAACGCGAATTGGGATATTCCCAAGAATAGGCTTCGAGAAGCAGCGTTTTGAGCACTGCTTTATAAGGCGAATCGATACTCTTATAGAGCTGCCACAGGCTGGCACCAAAATACTCTTCCGCAGACAGAGTGCTTAACCCGCCCAGATCGAGCCATTCGTTCGGTGTAAGAACGCCCTGCGAGTAAAGGCTCATCACATAATCGTCGTAATGATCTTCTTCATCACCCGGAACCATATTCCACAGAATACGTTTCCCGGCCATGCGCACAGCGGTACGGTAAAATTCGTCCAGCAGTAAAATATGCTGCGTTGAACCGCAATCTTCGCCGCCCAGGCTGCCACTTTCGTTGTGACGGAAGCGGTTTTCGTCAATGAGGAAGAAACTGACTTCTACCCCTAACGAAGCGGCCCAGCTTTCCAGCACGCTACATTTACGTTGCAGCAACTGGCGCTCGTCATTATCGAGCCATGACTGGTGACAAACCCAAATATCCAGATCGGAAGAACAACTCTGCCCAACGGAGGAGGTGCTCCCCATGGTATAGAGGCCAGTGATTGGCAGTTCGCCCGGATCGGTTTTTTGCGGCGGCATGCCGCGCATGAGTTCGAGTTCGTTGAGATAGTGCTGCTGGGTTTCATCAGGCGTGTAGATGCAAATGCCATGTGGAACGTTCCCCTCGAGGTAACCTGGCATCAGCGGGTGATGATAATGTAGCAATGTTGGCAGAAGACTGTAGACCTGTTGGAAAGCAGGCCCCATGGCAGCAAGTGCGCGATCTACACGCAGTTGGTTGATGGCATCCAGTCTCTGTTTAAGAGTCTCAATATAGAGGTACAAGACATATCGCCTGATGGTTTCAGTATTTCGAAAAAACCCGTTTCCCGGTTGTTGCCTCTATTATAAACGACATGGCAGACAATTGCTGGAAACGTGATCAATTTAACACCTTGCCGGTTGACCGTAAAGAAAGATGCGCTACTCGCCAAGTTCCTCTCAGACTCCCCGCTTTATATTCCATAATACGAAAGACATCCCTCTTTTCCGCAAAACCGTTGAAACTGACAGCCTTCCTTGAAGAGTGGTAGGATGGTCAGAGACGATAAATACGGTAACAAGCAATGTTAGACAATGTATTAAGAATTGCCACTCGCCAAAGTCCATTAGCGCTTTGGCAAGCACAATATGTCAAACAACGCCTGATGGCGTGCCATCCCCAGCTCACGGTTGAACTGGTGCCTATGGTTACGCGTGGCGACATCATTCTTGATACACCGCTGGCGAAAGTGGGCGGCAAGGGATTGTTTGTCAAAGAGTTAGAATTAGCCCTTCTTGAAGGCCGGGCGGATATCGCCGTGCACTCAATGAAAGATGTGCCGGTAGAATTCCCTGAAGGCCTCGGCCTGGTGACCATTTGCGAGCGCGACGATCCGCGTGACGCTTTCGTCTCCAATCATTTCGCAAGCCTCGATTCCCTACCCGCGGGCAGTGTAGTCGGCACTTCCAGCCTCCGCCGCCAGTGTCAGATTGCCGAGCATCGCCCGGATCTGGTGATCCGTTCTTTACGCGGCAACGTGGGTACGCGTCTGAGCAAACTTGATAACGGCGATTATGATGCAATTATTCTTGCAGTAGCCGGGCTTAATCGCCTGGGTTTGCAATCCCGCATCCGCTACGCTTTACCGGCAGAAATTTCGCTGCCAGCCGTTGGTCAGGGCGCGGTAGGAATCGAATGCCGTCTTGATGACGAGCGTACACAAGCGCTGCTGGCCTCACTCAATCACGAAGAAACCGCGATTCGCGTTAGCGCAGAACGCGCCATGAACATGCGCCTTGAAGGCGGATGTCAGGTGCCAATCGGCAGCTATGCTGAACTGGATAACGGCGAGCTTTGGCTGCGCGCGTTAGTCGGCGCACCAGACGGTTCTGTGCTGGTTCGTGGCGAACGCCGCGGTAAACCAGAAGACGCTATAGCCATGGGCATTTCCCTTGCAGAAGAACTTCTCGATAAAGGGGCGCGTGAAATCCTGGCTGCGGTTTATGACGGAGATGCTCCTGCATGACGATTCTTGTCACCCGCCCTTCCCCCGCAGGGGACGAGTTAGTGAGCCGACTACGCGCACTGGGGCAGGTGGCGTATAGCTTCCCACTCATCGAGTTTTCCCCCGGTCGGCAGTTGGACGAACTGCCGAATATGCTGGCGAGCCTTTCCAACGGCGACCTGGTGTTCGTGTTATCGCAGCATGTCATACATTATGCACATCCACATTTAAGCCAGAACGGTATAGCCTGGCCTGCAAATCTCGCCTGGTTTGCCATTGGGCGAACAACTGCGTTAGCTTTTCATACGGTGAGTCATTTGCCTGTTCGCTATCCGCACGATCGGGAAACGACAGAAGTCTTGCTACAATTACCTGAATTACAAAATGTTGCCGGGAAACGGGCACTCATTTTGCGCGGGAACGGTGGGCGCGAACTGTTGGGCGAAACGCTGGCAGAACGCGGCGCTGAGGTGACTTTTTGCGAATGCTACCAAAGAAGTGCCAGAATTTACGACGGAACGGAAGAAGCTTTTCGCTGGCGCGAACGTGGCATTTCAACACTGGTGGTAACGAGCGGTGAAATGCTACAACAGCTCCACGCGTTGATTCCGGAATGGTATCGCAAAAACTGGTTACTCCACTGCCGACTTTTAGTTGTCAGTGAGCGTCTGGCAGACCTTGCCCGAGATCTGGGCTGGCAGGATATTCGGGTCGCCGATAACGCCGATAATGACGCGCTGCTGCGCGCGTTACAATAAACCTACAATAATATGGGACGCCACAATGACGGAACAAAAGAATACCTCCGCCATGGTTGAAGAGACCACACCCGAGCTGGAAAGCACACCGCTTCCAGAACAGCCACCGAAAAAAAATCGTAGTGGCATCGCAGGCATTGCGCTGGGTGCTATCGCCATTGCTATTGCCCTGGCGTTAGGTGGTGGTCTTTACAGTTATGGTAAACATCAGGCGGCAGCGCAGAATGCCAATACCGATGCCCTGGCAACGCAGTTGACTGCTCTACAAAAGCAGCAAGAACAGCAGCAATCCGCGCTGGAAACCACGATTAAGCAGCAAGCCGCAGCTCTGGAAGAGTCAAATCGCCAGCAAGCGAATCTGGCGCGTGAACTTGATGAAGTGCAGCAAAAAGTTGCCACGATTTCCGGAAGCGACGCCAAAACCTGGCTGTTAGCGCAATCTGATTTCCTGGTAAAACTGGCCGGGCGAAAACTGTGGAGCGATCAAGACGTCACTACCGCAGCCGCACTTCTGAAAAGTGCGGACGCGAGCCTTGCGGATATGAATGATCCTAGCTTGCTGGCCGCCCGCCGTGCGCTAACCGACGACATTTCTGCACTTTCGGCCGTGACTCAGGTGGATTACGACGGGATTATCCTCAAGCTAAATCAGCTTTCTAATCAGGTCGATAACCTGCGCCTGGCGGATAACAATAGCGATGACACGCCGATGGATTCCGACGGTAACGAACTTTCCAGCACAGTAACGGAATGGCGTCAAAACCTGGCGAAAAGCTGGCATAGCTTTATGGACAGTTTTATTACGATTCGTCGTCGCGATGAAACTGCCGTTCCGCTGTTAGCCCCAAACCAGGATGTTTATCTGCGAGAGAATATTCGCTCGCGCCTGCTGGTTGCCGCCCAGGCGGTTCCGCGCCATCAGGACGAAACCTATAAGCAGTCTCTGGAAAACGTCTCGACCTGGGTTCGTGCTTATTACGACACCAACGACAGCGTAACCAAAGCTTTCCTTGATTCGCTGGATTCTCTCAGCCAGCAAAATATCAATATGGATGTTCCGCAAACACTGGAAAGCCAGCCGCTGCTTGAAAAGCTAATGCAAACGCGAGTACGTAATTTACTGGCGCAGCCCGCAGCCACTTCGAGCGCTCCTGCTGAACCCGCGCCGGCCCCGGCTCCCGCATCTGCTCAAGGAGAATAAGCATGATTAAAGTCTTATTACTCTTTCTTTTGTTGATCGCTGGGATCGTCCTTGGGCCAATGCTTGCCGGGCATCAGGGTTATGTTCTGATCCAAACCGACAATTACAACGTGGAAACCAGTGTCACGGGTCTGGTGATCATTCTGATCCTGGCGATGGTTGTGCTGTTTGTCATTGAGTGGATTCTGCGTCGTTTGTTCCACACCGGCGCTCGCACTCGTGGCTGGTTTGTTGGCCGCAAAAGCAGCCGCGCACGTAAACAAACGAAAGCTGCGTTACTGAAACTGGCAGAAGGTGATTATCAGCAAGTTGAGAAACTTATGCTGAAAAATGCCGATCACGCTGAACAGCCGGTTGTGAACTATCTGTTGGCAGCCGAAGCGGCGCAACAGCGCGGAGACGAAATTCGAGCCAACCAGCATCTGGAACGTGCGGCTGAACTGGCCGATAACGATCAGCTTCCGGTTGAAATCACTCGCGTACGCCTGCAACTGGCTCGCAATGAAAACCATGCCGCGCGCCACGGCGTAGATAAATTACTGGAAACTTCACCGCGCCACCCTGAAGTACTGCGCCTTGCAGAAATGGCGTACGTACGTACCGGTGCGTGGGGCTCGTTGATCGATATTTTACCTGCGATGGAAAAAGTGCAGGTTGGTGATGAAGCCCATCGCTTAGCCCTTCAGCAGCAGGCGTGGATTGGCCTGATGGATCAGGCGATGGCGGATCAAGGTAACGATGGGCTGAAAAGCTGGTGGAAAAATCAAAGCCGTAAAACGCGACATGAGACTGTACTTCAGGTCGCTATGGCGGAGCATCTTATTGAGTGTGACGATCATGACGCAGCGCAGGAAATCATCCTTGATGGGCTAAAACGCCATTATGATGAACGCCTGATACTGCTGATGCCGCGTCTGAAATCAGGGAATCCTGAGCAGCTCGAAAAAGCCCTTCGTCAACAGATTAAAACTCAGGGCGAGCGTCCACTGCTGTATAGCACACTCGGTCAGTTACTGATGAAACACGGTGAATGGCAACAAGCGTGTGAAGCATTCCGCGAAGCAATCAAACAGCGTCCTGATGCCTTCGATTACGCGTGGCTGGCAGATTGCCTTGATCGCCTGCATCAACCTGAAGAAGCGGCTCTGATGCGCCGTGATGGCCTGCTGTTAACTCTGCAAAATAATCCCAATCCGTAATACCCAGGGGCGATACCTTTCGCCCTGTTCCTTTTCCCCGATCCAAAAAAAAACACCAGCCAATTGGCTGGTGTTAAAACAGGTCTGTATGACAACTAAGTGGTGCTTCACTCAACGTTATGTCCATGGTGTTGGATGAGGTCTGAAAGACGACATCTGTCGGTGGACGATAAGCACCGTAATCGGCTCTGCGTCATTCCTGGGTTTATGAAGCCTAAGCAAACATAAGAAGTGGAATGAGCATCTACAGATATATTATTGCATGATGCATGCCAGGTTTGAATCCAAAAATCATATGGATATTTAATTGTTTTTCATTCAGCAAGTTAGCTGATGCATTACTCATACGATTGCTGCCATTCACTCGCTAAACATAAGCTGTGATTATGTCTCTTTTTAGCGACACATAAAGTCACTTTAATAAATATCTTTTATTATCAATTAATTAATAGTCACCAAACGACGACAAGAAAAATCAAAAAGTCGTGAAATTGAGACGACAGATTTGAAAGAACGCGATGGGGTGGCTGAAAGAATAAGTGGATTTACAAAAGACAGTTGTCTCGCTGCGCTCGGCTCAAACCTCCTTCGGAGGTTCTCATCCTCTATAAACTACAGACGTAAAAAAACCCAACCTTGCGGTTGGGTTTTCTTGAATTTGGTCGGCGAGAGAGGATTCGAACCTCCGACCCACTGGTCCCAAACCAGTTGCGCTACCAAGCTGCGCTACTCGCCGAAATACTGCTTTACTTCTTATTACTTAACCTAGAGATGGTGCGAAGAGAGGGACTTGAACCCTCACGTCCGTAAGAACACTAACACCTGAAGCTAGCGCGTCTACCAATTCCGCCACCTTCGCAATATCACTAAATTAATGGGGTGGCTAATGGGACTCGAACCCACGACAACTGGAATCACAATCCAGGGCTCTACCAACTGAGCTATAGCCACCACTGTAAATCTTTCGCGCGGTCATCGACCGCCGCAGCTCAAGCGCCATTCAATTAATGGTGCGCCCGACAGGATTCGAACCTGAGACCTCTGCCTCCGGAGGGCAGCGCTCTATCCAGCTGAGCTACGGGCGCATAGCGCCGTTGCGGGGTCGGATATTACGGGCTTCACGCTCACCTGTCTAGTGCTTATTTAAATAAAATGCTCATTTGGTTATGGTTTGCACATTCTGCTGAAAATCCGGTCAAATTCAACCGCCAAACTGACTTTATCCGGTTGAACAACGAAATTTTACAGTCGGCCAGTGTAATGCCATGCCAGGTAACGCAGCAGTTTTATTTGGCGCGTAATACGGCTCGGTTGCGATAACAAACGATACAGCCACTCAAGGCCAAGATTCTGCCACACCTTTGGCGCACGCTTCACATGACCCGTAAAGACATCATAGGTGCCGCCCACGCCCATATATAACGCGTCGGGATGTACCAGACGGCAGTCACGCATAAAGATTTCCTGGCGGGGCGAGCCCATCGCTACGGTAACAATTGCCGCACCGCTGTCACGAATACGCTCAAACAAGGCGTGCTGCTGTTCCGGCTTAAAGTATCCGTCCTGCGTCCCTACAATATTCACCTGCCACTGCTTACGCAGTTTAGCTTCGGTTTGCGCCAGAATTTCCGGTTTACCGCCAACGAGGAAAACCGGCGTCCCTTCCCGCCCGGCACGCTGCATCAACGCTTCCCAGAGATCGGCACCAGGAACGCGCGACACGACCGCTCCAGGGAATTTTTTACGGATGGATCGCACCACGCTAATCCCATCAGCGTATTTGTATTCTGCGTTTTCGATAAGCGTACGCACCTCCCGCTCACGTTCTGCGGTAAGGATTTTTTCAGCGTTAATAGCCACCAACGTTCCGTTACGCAGCGAACCTTCCGCGTAGAGGTAATCCAGAGCATGCTGCATATCACGCCAGCCCAGAAGGCTCAGGCCACGTATTGTATAAGATGGAGCAGAAGAGAGCGCGTTCATGATATTCCTTGCGATGCATTTTGGGAGCCAGACACAACGCGCGGCGAGCGGCGTAACCGTTGATGAACCAGCCCCGCACTATCAAATAACCAGTAGAGTAATTTCGCCAACAACAAGCAGGCGCCAAATATCACCAGGAAAAATGCCACGCGTGAAACGAAGGAATCCAGCCCCTCGCGCGCCAGAACAATCATGTTAAAGATCGCCCCGAAACAGAAACTATGCAAAATGGCAGCTTTATATTTATTGGCTTCCCGATTTCCCAGGTCATACAGCCAGTCGAACCATTTAATAATGAGCCCAACGACCACCGCACCCAGCGGGATAAACCACACGCCGCCCATTACCACCAGCGAACCAATTAACGTTGGTGAAATCGCCAGGCCAGAATGGTTGTTAAGGATTTCCCAGGTAAAGTAGTTCGCGCTGTTCAGCACGATGCCAGGCCTGCCAGGCCATAACCAGGTTGGAATAAATACATAGAAATCACGAATGATGGGCGCCAGCCCCTGGAACTCAATCTTGTCGTAATTTTGCAGCAACAACGCCAGGTTTTCCCACGGCGAGAAAGTATCACGCGTCAAATACAGGAAGGTATAAAACGCCTCGTCACCGCTAACATTCAGACCGTAGCGTTTTAACGCCAGCCAGAACATCCCCACGATGCCAAACACACCCGCCACCGCCAGCATCCACAGCGAGATCCAGCCCCTGATAATGCCGATGAACAAGAAGATGGCGAACGCGATAATGATATTGGCGCGAGTCCCGCCGACAATCATGTAAGTCAGTAGCCCGAATGCCACAGTGCTGACCAGGAAGAATAGCCAGGCTCGCCCATCCTGTTTCAGGAAATAGACCACCAACATCGCAGGAATAAAGAAGTAGAAGAAGCGCTTCAGGGCAACGCCAGACACTTCGCTCGAAAATATCTGGCTATATGAATGCAGCTTAAACAGCAAAAAGCCGTTATGCATAAAGAAGATGCCGACGCTTACCAACGCCACTACCGTCAGCATTACCCACGTCAGATGCGTTTCAACGCGGTTCATCGTAAAGACCGGGCGTCGAACCGATGCCGTGCGCTTCTCCCTAAGCCGCGTTTTATAGGCGACATAGTAGATACCGTAGAAGCATACCGCAGCGAGCTGGGCCTGGAGCAATACATCAGCCGGTACAACCGAGACACCAAAGCGGAACACCAGCGTGCAGGTGAACGGGAAACCAAAGAAAAAGGTTAGCAAATAGAGGAGCGAGAAAAAGACATTAAAATTGAAACGTACCCGGCGGAATTCCTGGTATGTAAGCACACCAATGAACACCACCGAGACAAACCACACCACAAACAAACCGCCAAATTGCAGCAAACTCATGCGGTTTCTCCTGAGGCGATAACCAGCGCCTGTTTCCAGCCGTCAATGTAATTAGGATTAAAGAAGGCGATCTGCTGCTTATCGAGTAAGCGTAGCTGACGCTGCGCCTCGCGCACCGTTGGCTCATCAAGCGTATCACCAGCAAAAAGCACCGGAATATGCTGCTCTGCCATATCTTGCCAGAAAGGGTTTTTGCGGCTCAGCACGCACGGGATTCCCGCCTGAATCAGCAGGCAAAGCGTGCCGATGCCTTGCTGACGGTCAAAGATGAAATAGCCCAGGGAGCACTGGCGTAAAAGTGTCAGATACTCATCGAAGTCTATTTTATCAGTGAGGATTTGCAGATTTTCCTGGCTGAATAAGGCGCTTCCCGCCTGCTGCACGCTATTGATATAAGCGTCGTTATTGGCAGGGTAGCCCATCGGCACCACCACGCGCACCGTGTCACCAAATTGCGCATGAATTGCTTTTAAAGCAGCAATATGCTGGTTACTGACATCACCGGAATTCCCAACCAGCAGCGTCATTTTGCCGGATTTCTCCTCACTGCTTGTCAGCGTATTAAGCGAAGGATCCATACGCGTTGGGAAGTAAATCAGCTCCCCAGGCACTTTGGGATGGCGTTGATGGAAATAATTCAGATCCCCACGGGTGGCAAACACGCGCCCAACACGCCCCTGCGCGATACGGCGCAGTAGATAAAAAGCACGGAATTTGAGGCTTTGTGAAACTTCATAAAGATCGGCTCCCCAGATGTGCCAGTTCACCTGCGCGGGCTTCAAACCACCCGTTAGCAAGGCAATCCACAACGCACTATTAAACTGGCCGTGGAAGAAAAAGCGTTGTTGCCGATTAGCACGGGCTTTCTCTACAACAGCCTGCGCCAGCGCTTTTTTATCTGGATAAAGCGTTACTGAGAGCGTGGGAAACTCGGACAAAAATGCGTTGTCCTTCGATACCACCATAAACTGGCGTGCATGCGGATTGGAAGCGGCCAGCGCATCGTTAAAGAAGCGCAATACCGTTTGATTATGATGCGGGATATCCGATCCCAAAACGTGAATCAGTGTTGTCATGCTCGTCTACGATAAATGAGAAAAACGCTGCAACAGAGCGTGAAATAAATGATATAGGTCGCCATATAAGCTTGCGCAGCGCCCAGGGCGCCATGCGCTGGGATAAGCCAGTGTGAAAAACCGGTCAATAAAGCAAACTGGCTGATTTCAGTCAAAATATAGAAGCGAAGCGATGCTTTCGCTATCACCAGATAACCAAACACGTATGAGCCGACTTTCAGTACGTCACCCACCAGTTGCCAGGCGAAAAGGTCGCGCATCGCAATAAATTTATGAGAGAAAAGCAGCCAAATGGCGAAATCGCGTAGCAGCCAGACGGTGAAACTTGCCAGCGCCACAGCAGGCAGCACAAATTTCAGCGAGCGGACAATTTCGCGGCTAATGTCATGTTTATTGGTTAAGCGCGAAAGTGTTGGCAACAGATAAACGCTAAATGAAGCAGTGATAAATTGCAGATAAGCATCCGAGATACTGCTTACACCCTGCCAGATACCAACATCATCCCAACTGTAGTGCGCGGCAAGCAGGTTACGCATCATCACGTAGGCGACCGGTAACGTCACCGAGGTGATCAGCGCCATGATGGTGAATTTACCGAGGCTACTGGCGTAGACTTTATCCCATTGCGGTTTCAGATAGCTGACCGGCACATGTTCGCGACGAACCAGCATAATGCCAGCCGGAACCAACACCAACGCAGGCACAAGCGCGAGCCCCAGTAGTGCCCCCTGATACCCGCCCAGGCGGTAACAAAGGTAATACGCTATGACGCCAATAATACTGCCGCCAATCAGCGCCAGCGCATTACCCGCTGCATCACGAAAGCCTTTCATGATAGCTAAAGACAAGTTCGCCCAGGCGATACCCATCTGTACTAGCGCGACTAAACGAACCAGCCCTTGATAGTCATCATGCCCGAACAGGCCAATGCTTATCGGCTTTGCGGCGACCACAAAAATAATGGCCAGTAGCGAGGAAAAAACCAGCACCATCGCGGACGACGTGCCAATGACTTTACGCAGTTGTTCGGGCTGGTCGTGATACTGCGCGACATATTTCGTCACGCCGTTGAAGATCCCGGCCCCCGCCAGCACGCCTAATACAGTGACCATCTGGCGGAAGTTCCCCGCCTGCCCGACGCCACTTGGCCCATATGCCACCGCAAGCAGTTTCACCACCAGCAAACCGGCAGCAATTTTTACCAGCGTGGACCCTGCGGTCCACACTGAGGCTTTTGCGAGAGACATATCAGGAGAAGAAGCTTAGCAACGTATTGATAACCGTACGTTGGTTCGCTGGAGACATATTGTAGAAAAGTGGCAGGCGCAGCAGGCGCTCGCTCTCTTGAGTGGTGAAGCGATCTTCGCCGTGGAAGTAACCAAACCTCTCGCCAGCCGGGCAGTCATGCAATGGGATGTAATGGAACACCGCCATGATTTCTGCCTCTTTCAAATACGCAATCAGCGCGCTGCGATCGTCGATATCACGCAGTTTGATGTAAAACATGTGCGCATTTTGCACGCAATCTTTTGGTACCGATGGCAATTCGATGCGCCCGGCTTTAGCCAGTGGTGCCAGCGCGTCATGATAGGCATGCCATAGTTTCAAACGCTGCTGATTAATCTTTTCTGCTGCTTCCAACTGCGCCCACAGGTAAGCCGCCTGGAGATCGGCCATCAGGTAACTTGAGCCGATATCACGCCAGGTGTATTTATCCACCTGCCCACGGAAGAACTGGCTACGGTTGGTGCCTTTCTCGCGGATGATTTCCGCACGCTCGATAAGAGAAGGGTCATTAATCAGCGTCGCGCCGCCTTCACCGCCCGCCGTATAGTTTTTGGTTTCATGAAAGCTGAAGCAACCAATATGACCAATTGTCCCTAACGCACGGCCTTTGTAAGTCGACATCACGCCTTGCGCGGCATCTTCCACAACGAAAAGATTATGCTTATTCGCAATCGCCATGATGGTGTCCATTTCACAGGCAACACCCGCGTAGTGAACCGGAACAATCGCGCGAGTTTTCTCAGTGATGGCGGCTTCAATCAGCTTTTCATCGATGTTCATGGTGTCTGGGCGTATATCGACAAACACCACTTTTGCACCGCGCAATACGAAAGCATTGGCAGTAGAAACAAAGGTATAGCTCGGCATAATCACTTCATCGCCGGGCTGAATATTCAACAGCAATGCCGCCATTTCGAGGGATGCAGTACAGGAAGGCGTGAGCAGCACTTTTTTGCTGCCAAAACGTTGCTCCATCCACTGCTGGCAGCGACGCGTGAAACCGCCGTCGCCACAAAGCTTGCCGCTACCCATCGCAGCCTGCATGTATTCGATTTCCGTGCCTACTACGGGAGGAGCATTAAATGGGATCATTTTTTCACCTGTATAACCAGAAGGCGGTGCTTTGTATGTTGGCACCACTTTGAATATAACGTTGCAGAGCGGCGGTGTTGCTGATTTGCGTGGCCACTCGTAGCGTTTCCAGACTACGCTGCTGACACCAGGAACGAGCCGCGTCCATTAGCTGACTTCCGACGCCCCGCCCAGCCAGCAAGCCAATACGCGCTTCTGCATCATTGAGCTGACGCATGCTAACAAACCCTTTTATTTCTTCGCCGTTTTTAAGCAACAGGCATTCATGATCGAAAGTGCCTAAAACCGCATTTTCAATCCATTGGGCATAAAAACGGCCGCTGTCCGCAGGCTGATACCACGGCGTTCGAAATCGGCTCTGCGTGAAAATTTTCGTGGCTAAATTTCGTAAAGCAGGAATATCGGCGTTTGCGGCAAGCTGTGCAGAAGACGCAGCACGTTGCGTGCCAACCGTGAGCGCCAGATCCACTTCCCCCTCTACCAGCTTGAAACCGAGCTGCTGTAAACCATCAAGCAGGGCTGTTTGTTGGGAAGGGATTTTGGCCTGCACACGAGAATAGAGATCGAGCTGTTGCGCAGTCAGCAATGGTGCGTCATCTTCAAAACGAAGGATTCCGCTGTTCACAGCAAAGAATTGATTCTCCCAGTTAAGAGATTCAATTCTTGCATGAACAGGGGTAGAGCAAGTGGCCATCGGCTTCACCTGAGTCTGGCAAAATTAGCGCCAGACACCTTTGGTATCAACAACCCAGCGTTGCTGGATTTGTGCGCCCGGAATCGCCTTAAAGGATTGATGATCTACCAACATTACCAGCACATCGGCCTGCTGGAGAGCCTCATCAATTGTGGCTAATTCACAGTGCCCAACCAGCTTTTTCGGTAACTGATGGATGTTGGGTTCAACGGCAAGCGTTTTGCCACTGTGCCAGGAACTCAGCATTTCTACGATTTCCATCGCCGGGCTCTCACGCAGATCATCAATATTCGGTTTGAAAGCAAGGCCAAAGCAAGCAATGGTAATTTCACTGGCACGCTTGCCTGTTTCTGACAGGCAGTCCGCCACGGCAGCTTTGACCTGGTTGATAACCCAGTGCGGTTTGCCATCGTTAACTTCACGCGCGGTGCGAATCAGCTGAGCTTGCTCAGGATTCTGCGCAACAATAAACCATGGATCTACCGCGATGCAGTGCCCGCCAACGCCTGGGCCTGGTTGCAGAATATTGACGCGCGGATGGCGGTTCGCCAGACGAATTAATTCCCAGACGTTAATCTCCTGCGCGGCACAAATCAGGGAAAGCTCGTTTGCGAAGGCGATATTCACATCGCGGAAGCTGTTCTCCGTGAGTTTGCACATTTCTGCGGTGCGGGAGTTGGTCACCACACACTCGCCTTCGAGAAAGATTTTGTACAACTCGCTGGCACGTGCGGAACAGACCGGCGTCATGCCACCGATAACACGGTCGTTTTTGATAAGCTCAACCATGACCTGTCCCGGCAGAACACGCTCCGGGCAGTACGCGACATTAATATCCGCCGCTTCACCCGCCTGCTGCGGGAAAGTAAGATCGGGACGAAGGTCTGCTAACCAATTCGCCATTTGTTCGGTTGAACCGACCGGCGAGGTAGATTCCAGAATCACCAGCGCACCTTTTTTTAGTACCGGTGCAATAGATTCTGCCGCCGCTTTTACATAAACCATGTCAGGCTCATGATCGCCTTTGAACGGCGTTGGTACGGCAATTAAGAATGCATCAGCTTCAGCGGGTTGTGTGCTGGCCCGTAGAAAACCGCCTTCAACGGCCGTCTTAACCACCTTATCCAGATCGGGCTCCACAATATGAATAGCACCACGATTAATGGTATCTACCGCATGCTGGTTAATATCAATCCCTATGACATTGCGCTGTTTCGACGCAAATGCTGCTGCGGTAGGTAATCCGATATAACCAAGGCCAATAACAGAGATGGTTGCAAAACTCATTGTGTCACCTGATTGTTCTTCAGTGCAGCCAAAATTAGTTCACAAGCTTTGCCATTACCATAAGGGTTGTGGGCGCGGCTCATGGCTTGATATTCATTCTCGTCTTTAAGCAAACGCGTAACCTGACGGACGATCTCTTGGGTGTCCGTCCCAACAAGACGCACCGTACCCGCATCAACAGCTTCAGGGCGCTCGGTGGTGTCGCGCATGACCAGCACCGGTTTACCCAGTGACGGTGCTTCTTCCTGAATGCCACCAGAATCAGTCAGAATCAGGTACGCATGGTTCATCAAATAGACAAACGGTAAGTATTCCTGTGGGTCTATCAGCACCACGTTCTCAACGTCACCCAGAATGCGAGTCACAGGTTCGCTCACATTTGGATTCAGGTGCACCGGATAAACAATTTGAACGTCGCTATTTTCTTTAGCTATCTCTGCCAGCGCGTGGCAAATGCGTTCAAACCCATCACCAAAGCTTTCGCGGCGGTGGCCGGTAACCAGAATCAGTTTTTTGCTGCTATCCAGGAACGGATGGCACTCCGCGAGGGAACGACGCAGGTTGTCGTCCGCTAATACGCGGTCACGAACAGAAATCAGCGCGTCAATCACCGTATTGCCGGTGACGAATATTTTATTGTCGTTGATGTTCTCGCGTATCAGGTTTTGTCGGGAGTTTTCTGTCGGTGCGAAGTGATACATCGCCAGATGCCCGGTTATCGTTCTGTTCGCCTCTTCCGGCCACGGAGAATAGAGATCGCCGGTACGCAAACCAGCTTCAACGTGCCCAACAGGAATACGCTGATAAAATGCGGCCAGGCTAGTGGCAAGCGTCGTCGTCGTATCGCCATGAACCAGAACCACATCTGGCTTAAATGACTCAAGTATAGGCTTTAATCCTTCGAGAATGCGGCAGGTAATTTCCGTAAGCCCTTGCCCCGGTTTCATGATGTTTAAGTCATAATCCGGCTCGATAGAAAATAAATTCAGCACTTGATCCAACATCTCGCGATGCTGTGCTGTCACGCATACTTTTGCGTCAAAAAACGCGTCTTTTGCCAACGCATCCACCAGAGGAGCCATTTTAATAGCTTCCGGGCGCGTGCCAAAAACAGTCAACACTTTCACAGCAATTCTCTTTTGTTAAAAAGGGTGAAGGCCGTCCGTCGAGCCTTCACCGGGTAAGGGCGTTATAGCAATTTTGGACGACGGGCTAAGGCCACACCGGCGCCAATCAGGGCCCCAACCATACCCCACATAATCAGCAAGAATGCCCGGCGCGGACTATCACGCTTCACAGGTTCTTCAGGGGTACGTAAATAGCGGTAGGTTTGGAAGCGAGCGTCAAGCGTCGGCCCAACGTTCAGCGTCGACAGCATGGCTCGGTTCTGGTCATAGTCGATGTCATAGTTCGGCCCTACGGCTTGCAGGCTTTCAAGCCGTGCTTGCAACATAGGACGCCCTAACATAAACATTTCAGAATCCGGTAACTCGTCGGCAGGAACTTCTGTTTCACTTTTAGCAATGTTTTGCTGCTGTGCGATCTTTAGCGCTTGCTCAACGCTGTGCACTTTACGGTCATAAATTGACTTCGCAACGGCTTCCTGGCGTTTCACTTGCGCTTTCATCTGAACAGTACGAGCAGCCCAGGCACCGGTCAGCTCTTCATTAAGATGGCTTGCCGCACGCTGGCTGGCGAACGCAACGTACTGGCGTAGCAAATTGTTGGCATCTGCAGCAGTCTCAGCGATGAGCTTGACGCTATCGCTGGTATTACGGGCGATATCGCCTGCGGTGAACTGAATATTATCAACCATTTCATCAAGCAGGGCAGCGTCAGCTTTACTGTTACCGACCTGGCGCTGTTTGTAATAGTCAGTCTGCAGCCAAAAATCACGGCGAGTATCATAGGCAGAGAGCTGCATGATGAACTCTTTGTAAGCTTCGTCCATGACCGATGGCTGATCGACCGGCATCATGTTGGCTTTGAGATCAAGATTGCGCAGGAACTGCTGCTGCGAATAGTATCCGCCCAACATATTCACCGTCGGGCGATCGGTGATCGCGTTAGCACTCCACTCTTGTCTGGCAAAAAAAGTGTAGATTAAAGCAACGGCAGCAAACAAAACTGCCATCCCTAAAATCCAAAACTTTCCTCGCCACAGTGTCCGGAATAAACCACGAATGTCCAACTCGTTGTCTACCATTCCCGGGTTACTTCCTGGCACGTTTTGTTTCATCACTTCCCCAATTACATTCAGAATTAAGAAATGCTGCTGCTGTTTCTACGTTGCCGACGCTTATGACGTCTTATAAAACGCGCCACTTTCCAGGCGCGTTTGATGCAATAATCATACAGAACAAATGCAAGCAAGAATAATGCCAACATTACCCATTCAGGTACATTAGCATAATATTCAGAGATAACGCCGACGGAAGCTAACAATGCTGCCGCAAGGGTGATCAAGGCAAATGCCTGCCGCGAGGTAAAGCCCCCTCGCATGATAAGGTGATGAATATGTTGCCTGTCAGCCGAAAATGGACTTAATCCTTTGCGCAGTCGACGATACATGATAGCAATCATATCTATCAACGGGATGGCGATGATCCACAAAGCCGTCACTGGACTTACCGGATGAGGATGCCCTTGCGTTGTCTGCAAAAGCATCCAAATCAGCGTAAACCCAATGAATGTGCTTCCAGCATCCCCCATAAAAACCTTATAACGCCGACCAAATACACCCAGATTCAATAGGATATAAGGAAGGATGGCAGCAATCATTGCAAAACACCACATAGCAAGACTGGTCTGCCCATCAAAAAGGAGAATAATACCAAGCGCAGCAAAAGACACACTCGATAGTCCTCCTAAAAGACCATCAATACCGTCAACCATATTAAAGGCATTGATTGCAGCCCAGACCGCAAATAAAGTCACGATATAGCCAAATGGCCCGAGTAAAAACTCCCAAGAACCAAGGATATGACCAAAATTTGAAAGGTAGAGCCCGGCATAGGCCATCATGATAATTGCTACAAAAGCCTGGGCGAAAGCACGGAATTTCACGCTAATATCGAAGCGGTCATCAATTGCACCTACAAGCACCAAAATGCCTGCGCAGGCCAAGTAAAGCGGAGCGTGAGGAACGTAATAGCTAGAGGAAAACCACGAAGCTAAAAATGCAAAGCAGACCCCAGCGTAGACAGAAACCCCCCCAACCAATGGGATTAATCCTTGGTGCCGTTTGCGGTAGTTAGGTCTATCCACCAGGCCAATTTTTTTTGCTCCTTTTCGGGCAAAAAATAAAAAGACGAGTGTGAAGATAAAGACAACAATGAGGTCAGTACTCAGACTGAGTAAGTTCACAATAGATGACTCTCTGCTAAATCATACAAGCTATTAAAGCAAAAAACATACCAAAAAACATTGCTGATGGTTTTTATAAACTTTAAGGAACATTTAATTATATTTATGACTTCCATCAGCCGACTATAAAATTAGCCTACCAAAAGAAAAACGCCACGTCTAAGCGTGGCGTTCCCCGAGTTTTTGTTGCTTACGAGCGCTTCATCATATCGAAGAAGTCTTCGTTGGTTTTCGTCATCGCCAGTTTGTTGATGAGGAATTCCATCGCATCAATCTCACCCATTGGGTGGATGATTTTACGCAGGATCCACATTTTCTGTAGCTCTTCCTGAGTCGTAAGCAGCTCTTCTTTACGCGTACCGGAACGATTATAGTCGATGGCAGGGAATACGCGTTTCTCAGCGATTTTACGCGCCAGATGCAATTCCATGTTGCCGGTACCTTTAAATTCTTCGTAGATAACTTCATCCATTTTAGAACCGGTATCAACCAGAGCCGTTGCGATGATAGTCAAGCTACCACCCTCTTCAACGTTACGAGCCGCACCGAAGAAGCGTTTTGGACGATGTAGGGCGTTTGCATCCACACCACCGGTCAATACTTTACCGGATGCCGGTACAACGGTGTTGTAAGCACGAGCCAGACGGGTGATGGAGTCGAGAAGAATAATAACGTCTTTCTTATGCTCAACCAGGCGCTTAGCTTTCTCGATAACCATTTCAGCAACCTGAACGTGACGAGATGCTGGCTCATCAAAGGTAGAAGCAACAACTTCACCTTTAACCAGACGTTGCATCTCGGTCACTTCTTCAGGACGTTCGTCGATAAGCAGAACCATCAGCACGCAATCCGGGTGATTGTAGGCGATGCTTTGCGCGATGTTTTGCAGCAGCATGGTTTTACCGGCTTTCGGCGGTGCCACAATCAGCCCACGCTGGCCACGACCGATTGGCGATGCCAGATCCAGTACACGAGCCGTTAAGTCTTCGGTAGAACCGTTACCACGTTCCATGCGTAAACGAGAGTTAGCATGCAGCGGGGTTAAGTTTTCGAACAGGATTTTGCTACGCGCGTTTTCCGGTTTGTCGTAGTTGACTTCGTTAACTTTCAACAGTGCAAAGTAACGTTCACCTTCTTTCGGCGGGCGAATCTTACCGGAGATGGTATCCCCTGTGCGGAGGTTGAAACGGCGGATTTGGCTGGGAGAAACGTAGATGTCATCAGGACCGGCGAGGTAGGAGCTGTCTGCAGAGCGGAGGAAACCAAATCCGTCTTGCAATATCTCCAGTACACCGTCACCAAAGATATCTTCGCCACTCTTCGCATGTTGCTTCAGGATGGAGAAAATAATGTCCTGCTTGCGCATACGGGCTTGGTTTTCCAGCCCCATATTTTCGCCGAGAGTAATCAGCTCAGAAACCGGCGTATTCTTTAATTCGGTAAGATTCATAATGGTGGGTTCTTAAACTCGGGGTAAATCTCGAACATGTATCGTGAATGGTATGGCAGGATCATCCATGCCTGTTTAATGGCCACCACCACATGTCTTATCGCTGCCTGGTCATAGGAAAAACGCAGAACTGAAACGACACGACGGAATGGGTGATACGCCCGAAATCGATTATGCGACCGTATGTTCACTGTAAAACAGCGTCTTAGTGAAAGTTAACTGGAAGCATTGGGTAGTACAAAGAATCAAACTACAAGACAAGTTCAAAAATGCAGTAAAAGTAACTTAGCATGACTGACGCCGGGCGTCCAGCAGCTCACAAAAAATTGCGAGCCCGCACGCACCGGCTGAGATTCCATTATGCCAGATTAGCGTCGAGGAACTCTTTTAACTGGCCTTTAGACAGCGCACCCACTTTGGTCGCAGCCACTTCACCGTTCTTAAACAGCAACAGAGTTGGGATACCACGGATACCATATTTTGGCGCCGTGCCCGGGTTCTGATCGATGTTCAGTTTAGCAACGGTCAGATTGCCCTGATATTCATCAGCGATTTCATCAAGAATCGGGGCGATCATCTTGCATGGACCACACCACTCTGCCCAGAAATCAACCAGAATCAACCCATCAGCTTTTAGTACGTCCGTGTCGAAACTGTCGTCAGTCAGGTGAATAATTTTATCGCTCATGTTCTACTCCGCAGGATTATGTCTACCTTGTTGGTGTAGCATTAACCAACTCAGGGTGACTTTATTTCACCCCGTTTATTTCAACGGATGTGCTTTCGTAAAGCAATAGTAAACTGATATTCTACCACACTATGAGCAAAACACATTTGACCGAACAGAAGTTTTCCGACTTCGCCCTGCACCCTAAGGTGATTGAAGCCCTTGAAAATAAAGGGTTTCATAACTGCACCCCTATTCAGGCTCTGGCACTACCGCTGACACTAGCGAATCGTGACGTTGCAGGGCAGGCGCAAACCGGTACTGGCAAAACGATGGCGTTTTTAACGTCAACGTTCCATTATTTACTCTCTCACCCGGTTCCAGAGAACCGTCAGGTGAACCAGCCGCGTGCTTTAATTATGGCACCGACTCGTGAACTGGCTGTCCAAATTCACTCTGACGCAGAGCCACTTGCACAATCGACTGGCCTCAAACTCGGCCTTGCCTACGGTGGCGATGGCTACGACAAACAGCTTAAAGTGCTGGAAAGCGGTGTTGATATTCTTATCGGCACGACCGGCCGTTTGATTGATTATGCTAAGCAAAACCACATTAACTTAGGCGCAATTCAGGTTGTGGTTTTGGATGAAGCCGATCGTATGTACGATTTGGGCTTTATTAAAGATATTCGCTGGCTGTTCCGCCGTATGCCGCCTGTTACTCAACGTCTCAACATGCTCTTTTCCGCCACATTATCTTACCGTGTGCGTGAACTGGCGTTCGAACAGATGAACAACGCGGAATACGTGGAAGTCGAGCCGGAACAAAAAACCGGTCATCGCATCAAAGAAGAGCTGTTCTACCCTTCCAACGAAGAGAAAATGCGCCTGTTGCAGACGCTTATCGAAGAAGAGTGGCCAGACCGCGCAATTATCTTTGCGAACACAAAACACCGTTGTGAAGATATCTGGGGTCACCTCGCAGCAGATGGGCATCGTGTCGGCCTGTTAACAGGTGATGTTGCTCAGAAGAAGCGCCTGCGCATTCTTGATGAATTCACCCGTGGCGATCTCGATATTCTGGTTGCGACCGACGTTGCGGCTCGCGGTTTACATATCCCGCTTGTCACGCACGTGTTCAACTACGATCTTCCGGATGACTGCGAAGACTACGTTCACCGTATTGGCCGTACCGGCCGTGCGGGTGAAAGTGGCCATTCTATTAGTCTTGCCTGTGAAGATTATGCGTTAAACCTGTCTGCCATTGAGACCTACATTGGTCACTCAATTCCAGTCAGCAAGTATAAAACCGAAGCACTGTTAAGCGAACTTCCTCCACCGAAGCGTCTGACACGTTCCCGTCCGGGTAACGGTCCTCGCCGTAATGGTGGCGCTCCCCGTGGCAATCGTCGTCGCACAGGTTAAAAATTTATGCTCAGCTCCACCTCACTGTATGCTGCAATTGATTTAGGCTCTAATAGCTTTCATATGTTGGTTGTACGTGAGGTGGCAGGGAGCATACAAACCGTTGCCCGAATAAAGCGGAAAGTCCGTCTTGCCGCTGGTTTAAGCAAAGATAATTCGCTTTCACGTGAAGCGATGGAGCGCGGGTGGCAATGCCTGCGCCTATTTGCTGAACGTCTCCAGGATATTCCTCAAGCTCAAATTCGTGTTGTCGCAACAGCGACACTCCGTCTGGCTACCAATGCCCATGAATTTATTCAGCAAGCTGAAAAGATTCTCGGCTGCCCGGTGCAAATTATCCACGGTGAAGAAGAAGCTCGCCTGATTTATCAGGGCGTAGCTCACACGACGGGCGGGGCCGATCAGCGTTTAGTCGTTGATATCGGCGGTGCCAGCACAGAACTGGTCACCGGAACGGGGGCGCAAACCACCGCTCTGTTTAGTTTATCGATGGGCTGCGTGACCTGGCTTGAGCGTTTTTTCGCTGACCGAAACTTAGCGAAAGAAAACTTTGATGCGGCTGAAGCCGCTGCAAAAGAGGTTCTTAAACCGGTTTGCGATCGTTTAAAACATCATGGCTGGAAAGTGTGTGTCGGCGCGTCAGGCACCGTACAAGCATTACAAGAAATCATGATGGCGCAAGGGATGGATGAGCACATTACCCTTGCCAAACTTCAGCAGTTGAAGCAAAGAGCGATTCAGTGTGGTCGTCTTGAAGAGCTGGAAATTGAAGGTCTAACGCTTGAAAGAGCGCTGGTCTTCCCGAGCGGCCTCGCTATTTTAATTGCGATATTCGAAGAGTTATCAATTAATTGCATGACGCTTGCAGGCGGTGCGCTGCGTGAAGGGTTGGTCTACGGCATGCTTCATTTGTCCGTTAACCAGGAAATCAGAAGCCGCACGGTTCGCAATATCCAGCGTCGTTTTATGGTGGATACCGGTCAGGCCGAACGCGTTGGGCAGTTAGCTCAGGCATTTGCCAGCCAGGTTACAAATGCATGGAACTTGACGCCACTCAGCATCGAAATGCTCAATAGTGCAGCGTTGCTTCATGAGATTGGCCTAAGTGTGGATTTCAAACAGGCGCCACAGCATGCCGCCTATCTGGTGAAAAATCTTGATCTTCCAGGCTATACGCCAGCGCAGAAAAAACTGCTGGCGACGTTAATGCTCAATCAGACTAACCCTGTCGATTTGTCATCGCTGCATCAGCAAAATGCCCTCCCTCCGCGCATTGCAGAACATATTTGTCGCCTGCTACGACTGGCGATTATCTTCGCTAGCCGCCGCCGGGATGACATCCTGCCGCAAATTACGCTGAAAGCGGAAAGCGAAACCCTGATTCTTGCGCTGCCAGAGAAGTGGCTGGAGTGCCATCCTCTCGGGGCTGAAGTGCTTGAACAAGAAAGGCTGTGGCAAAGTTATGTCCACTGGCCTTTGTCCGTTCAATAACTCAGCTTTTACGCGCTTTTGCCAGCATTTCACGGATGTTGGCAACATTACTCTGCCCTTTTGTCATACGCTCTTCAGCGGAAACCACTTTACGCTCAGTCTCCCACTGCAAATCATCTTGCGGCAATTCAAGTAAGAAACGGCTCGGTTCCGGACGAATAAGCTCGCCATACTGTCGGCGCTCTTTGCAAAGTGTAAAGGTCAGTTCTTTCTGTGCGCGGGTAATTCCCACATACGCCAGGCGGCGCTCTTCCTCGATATTATCTTCGTCGATACTACTCTGATGCGGCAGAAGCCCCTCTTCCATTCCCACTAAAAAGACATAGGGAAATTCCAGACCTTTCGAGGCGTGAAGCGTCATCAATTGAACCTGATCGGTATCTTCATCGCTTTCACCCCGCTCCATCATATCGCGCAGCGTAAAACGCGTGACGACCTGAGTGAGCGTCATAGGCTCTTCCATTTCGGAGCCTTCCAGCATCTCCGTCATCCAGCTAAAGAGCAGGTTAACGTTCTTCATGCGCATTTCGGCCGCTTTCTGGCTGGGCGAGGTTTCGTATAACCAGCTTTCATAGTCAATGCCGTGAATCAAATCCCGCACCGCAGCAATCGGTTCGCGTTCGGCCAAAGTCGCAACATCACGAAGCCAGTGAGTAAAACGCTGTAACGACTCAAGACCACGACCATTCAGCGTCTGGCTCAGGCCCATATCAAAACTTGCGCCGAACAAACCTTTATTGCGCTGCGTCGCCCAGGTTCCCAGCTTTTGCATGGTCACCGGGCCGATTTCGCGTTTCGGCGTATTCACAATTCGCATGAAGGCACTGTCGTCATCCGGGTTAGTCAGCACCCGCAGATAGGCCAGCAGATCTTTGATTTCAGGGCGCGAGAAAAACGATGTGCCGCCAGAAATGCGATACGGAATGCGGTTCTGCATCAGCATCTTTTCGAAAACCCGCGACTGGTGATTACCTCGATAAAGAATGGCGTAATCTTTGTAGTTGGTCTTATTGATAAAGTGATGGGCGATAAGCTCGCCTGTGACGCGTTCAGCTTCATGATCTTCACTGTTCGCCGTCACCACTTTTAGCTCCGCGCCATATCCAAGCTCAGAAAAAAGGCGTTTTTCAAACACGTGTGGGTTATTGGCGATCAGAATATTCGCCGCTTTCAGAATGCGCCCCGAAGAGCGGTAATTCTGCTCAAGTTTGATTACCTGAAGTGCCGGGAAATCCTGGCTTAGCAAAACGAGGTTTTGTGGCCTTGCACCGCGCCAGGAGTAAATAGACTGATCGTCATCGCCCACAACAGTAAAGCGAGCCCGCGCGCCCACCAGCAATTTCACCAGCTCGTACTGGCTAGTGTTGGTATCCTGGTACTCATCCACCAGCAAATAGCGAATGCGGTTTTGCCAACGCTCACGTACTTCTTCATTACGTTGCAAAAGCAGCGTCGGCAGCAAAATCAGATCGTCAAAATCCAGCACGTTGCAGGATTTCAGATGGGTATCGTACAGACCGTAGCAATGGGCAAAGATCCGATCGCGTTCACCTTTCGCCTGCGCTGCCGCTTGAGACGGAGTCATCAGATCGTTTTTCCAGTTTGAGATCGTCGAGATCAGTTGTTGCAATAATGTCTTATCATCTTCGAGCAAGCCTTCGGTCAGCTCTTTGAGCAATGCGGTCTGGTCGGTATCATCAAACAACGAGAAATTCGATTTCATCCCCAACGCGGCAAACTCACGCTTGATGATCTCAAGCCCCAGGGTATGGAAAGTGGAGATCAGCAAACCGCGCGCCTCTTTGCGCCCCAGCGTTTGCGCCACACGCTCTTTCATTTCACGCGCCGCTTTGTTGGTAAACGTCACGGCAGCAATATGTTTCGCCTGATAACCGCATTCGCGAATCAAGTACGCCATTTTGTTGGTGATCACACGCGTTTTGCCCGAGCCTGCGCCCGCCAGCACCAGGCAGGGTCCGGTTACAAATTCAACGGCTTGTTGTTGGCCAGGGTTTAAACGCATAAGGTCACTCAATGAAAGTCGGGAGGGGAGAAAAACAGCGTGGTAGTATAGCGAGCGTAATCCATACGACTCAAGGCACTATCATGGCAAAAACAGCGGCAGCATTGCATATCCTTGTTAAGGAAGAAAAACTGGCTCAGGAAATTCTCGAACAGCTGAAAAATGGCGGCGACTTTGAGAAACTGGCTAAAAAACACTCCACCTGCCCATCAGGCAAAAAAGGCGGTCACTTAGGTGAATTCCGTCAGGGCCAGATGGTTCCGGCGTTCGATAAAGTGGTGTTCTCTTGCCCACTGCTTGAGCCCGTTGGCCCACTGCACACGCAGTTTGGCTACCACGTGATTAAAGTGTTGTACCGTAACTAAAAAGAAAGCCCGGTAGCTAAATGCACCGGGCTTTTTTTGTTTATAGCTCGGATAAGCGCTAGCGCCATCCGATAAAATCGATTAACCCGCTACAGCGATACGCTTCATATCCTTCATATAGCCGCGCAGTTTCTTGCCAACGGTTTCGATTTCGTGGTTACGAATCGCTTCGTTAACATCACGCAGTTGCGCGTTATCCACCGCGCCAGCCGGGATTTCTTTGCCCAGATCGCCTGCCTGCAGCGTAGTCATGAACTCTTTCAGCAGTGGAACCGCTGCGTAAGAGAACAGGTAGTTACCGTACTCCGCGGTGTCAGAGATAACCACATTCATTTCGTACAGGCGCTTACGTGCGATGGTGTTCGCAATCAGCGGCAGCTCGTGCAGTGATTCGTAGTAAGCAGACTCTTCGATGATGCCCGCATCAACCATGGTTTCAAATGCCAGCTCAACGCCCGCTTTCACCATCGCGATCATCAGAACACCTTTATCGAAGTACTCCTGCTCAGAGATTTTGCCGTCAAACTGCGCAGCGGTTTCGAACGCGGTTTTACCGGTCTCTTCACGCCAGGTCAGCAGTTTCTTATCGTCGTTTGCCCAGTCAGCCATCATGCCGGAAGAGAATTCACCGGAGATGATGTCGTCCATATGTTTCTGGAACAGCGGAGCCATAATCGTTTTCAGTTGTTCAGACAGCGCATAAGCACGGATTTTTGCTGGGTTGGACAAGCGGTCCATCATCAGCGTAATACCGCCTTGTTTCAGCGCTTCGGTGATGGTTTCCCAACCGAACTGAATCAGTTTTTCTGCGTATGCCGGGTCAGTACCCTCTTCCACCAGCTTATCGAAGCACAGCAAAGAACCGGCCTGCAACATACCGCACAGAATCGTTTGCTCGCCCATCAGGTCAGATTTTACTTCTGCCACGAAAGAGGATTCCAGAACACCCGCACGGTGGCCGCCCGTCGCCGCAGCCCAGGCTTTAGCGATGGCCATACCTTCGCCTTTCGGATCGTTTTCCGGGTGAACCGCAATCAGCGTCGGCACGCCGAAACCACGTTTGTACTCTTCACGAACTTCAGTACCCGGGCATTTTGGCGCAACCATCACAACAGTGATGTCTTTACGAATTTGTTCGCCAACTTCAACCACGTTAAAACCGTGGGAGTAACCCAGCGCCGCCCCGTCTTTCATCATCGGCTGTACAGCTTTAACCACTGCGGAGTGCTGTTTGTCTGGCGTCAGGTTAACAACCAGGTCAGCCTGCGGGATCAGCTCTTCGTAAGTCCCCACTTTAAAACCGTTTTCTGTCGCCTTACGCCATGAAGCGCGTTTCTCAGCGATAGCTTCTGAACGCAAGGCATAAGCCACGTCCAGACCGGAATCACGCATGTTCAGGCCTTGGTTCAGACCCTGTGCGCCACAACCGACGATGACGACTTTTTTGCCTTTGAGGTAGCTTGCTTCATCGGCGAATTCTGCACGCCCCATGAAACGACATTTACCCAGTTGCGCCAACTGCTGACGCAAGTTCAAAGTATTGAAATAATTAGCCATCGTGGTGGTACTCCGTAATTGTCGTGTTGTGCTTTTGTTAGGTTCGCCAGCCGTGTCTTGCTTGCGATAATGAACTCACTATATGACAGGAAATGCGTTGCTTAAATTGATATATTAACAACGTGACGTTGCAATTTTTGCAACGTAAAAACGAGAGCTGATGACCATGGATTTACGCGATCTTAAAACGTTTCTCCACCTTGCAGAAAGCCGCCATTTCGGGCGCAGCGCACGGGCTATGCACGTCAGCCCTTCGACGCTTTCCCGACAAATTCAACGGCTTGAAGACGATCTGGGTCACCCTTTGTTTTTACGCGACAACCGCACAGTTACGTTGACCGACGCCGGGGAACAGCTCAAACAATTCGCCCAACACACGCTTTTGCAGTATCAGCAAATGCGCCACACCATTGGGCAAGAAGAGCCATCGCTGTCCGGCGAGTTACATCTTTTTTGCTCCGTCACTGCCGCGTACAGTCATTTACCACCCATTCTCGATAGATTCCGTGCTGAACATCCAAATGTCGAAATAAAACTGACGACGGGCGATGCGGCAGACGCGGTAGAAAAAGTGGATGCAAACGAAGCGGATTTGGCCATTGCCGGTAAACCTGAAACGTTGCCGCCGGGTATCGCCTTTTCAATGCTGGAAAATTTAGCCGTGGCGCTTATTGCCCCTGCGCTGGCGTGCCCGGTTCGCCTACAAGTGAATCAGCCCGATCCCGACTGGGCAAAAGTACCGTTTATTTTGCCGGATCAAGGTCCGGTACGCCGCCGCATCGAATTGTGGTTCCGCAGTAAAAAGGTCAGCAATCCGTTTATTTATGCCACGGTCGCCGGGCATGAGGCGATGGTGTCAATGGTGGCGCTGGGCTGTGGCGTGGCGCTGATTCCGGAAATCGTACTGGAAAATAGCCCTGAGCCGGTGCGTAACCGCGTGCAGATTCTGGAACGTAGCGATGAAGATGCCCCATTTGAACTTGGCGTTTGCGCACAAAAAAAGCGGCTCAATGAGCCGCTCATACATGCGTTCTGGAAATTACTGCCGGGCAGTCACTAACCTGCGAGGAAGAAACGAAACGCCGGATTATTTGTCTCGTCGTGGCAGTCGTAGCCCAGCTCGTTGAGTCGGGTTTCAAAATCCGGCTCATTTTCACCCAGCTCAAATGCCGCCAGCACGCGGCCATAATCCGTGCCGTGACTGCGGTAATGGAACAGCGAAATATTCCAGTGTGTGCCCAGCGTTTGCAGGAATTTCAGCAGCGCACCAGGAGATTCCGGGAATTCGAAACTGTACAGCCGCTCGCGTAGTGGCTTCGACGGGCGCCCGCCCACCATGTAACGCACATGCAGTTTCGCCATCTCGTCATCAGACAGATCGACAACGCCGTAGCCGCCTTCATTGAGCAGGGCGATAATTTCCTGCCGCTCTTCAACGCCGCGCGTCAGCCGGACACCGACGAAAATGCAGGCTTCTGACGAACTGGAATAACGATAGTTAAATTCCGTAACCGAGCGTCCGCCAAGTACCTGGCAGAATTTCAGGAAGCTGCCTTTCTGCTCAGGAATGGTAACCGCCAGCAGCGCTTCACGCTGTTCGCCCAACTCGCAGCGTTCAGAGACATAACGCAGGCCGTGGAAGTTTACGTTTGCGCCAGAAAGCACATGCGCGAGACGCTCGCCGCGGATCTGATGCTGCTGGATGTATTTCTTCATCCCCGCCAGCGCCAGCGCACCTGATGGCTCCGCAACCGCTCGCACATCTTCGAACAGATCTTTCATTGCCGCACAAATCGCATCGCTATCCACGGTAATGATGTCGTCGAGATATTCCTGGCACAGACGGAATGTTTCATCGCCGATGCGTTTAACCGCCACACCTTCAGCGAACAAACCTACACGCGCCAAATCGACGGGTTTTCCTGCATCCAACGCAGCTTTCAGGCAGGCTGAATCTTCCGCTTCAACGGCAATCACTTTAATTTGCGGCATCAGTTGCTTGATAAGCACCGCAACGCCCGCCGCTAAACCACCGCCGCCAACCGGCACGAATACTCGGTCGATATGCGCATCTTGCTGTAATAGCTCCAGCGCCAGCGTACCCTGCCCGGCAATCACTGCCGGATGGTCGAACGGGGGAACGTAGGTGAAACCCTGCTGCTGCGAAAGCTCGATTGCTCGCGCTTTGGCTTCGTCGAAGTTAGCGCCATGCAGCAGCACTTCGCCCCCAAAGGCTCTCACAGCATCCACTTTGATATCAGCCGTGGTAACCGGCATAACGATCAAGGATTTGATGCCTAAGCGTGTGGAAGAAAGTGCCACGCCCTGCGCGTGATTTCCCGCAGAAGCAGTAATCACACCGCTGGCTTTTTGCTCGCTGTTAAGCCCGGCAATCATCGAATAAGCGCCGCGCAGTTTGAAACTGTGCACCGGCTGTCGGTCTTCACGCTTCACCAGAATGACGTTATCCAGACGCGAAGAGAGCTTTTCCATCTTCTGTAATGGCGTGACCTGCGCGACTTCGTAAACCGGCGCGCGCAGCACGGCTCGCAGATATTCCGCCCCGCAAGGGGCGTCTGGTAGCGGTTGCGATTCGGCCATCATTAGCCTCCAAGCTTACTTTTATCGCGCACCGCACCTTTATCAGCACTGGTGGCAAGCATTGCGTAGGCGCGCAGAGCAAAGGAAACCTGGCGTTCACGCGCACGTGGAGTCCAGGCCTGAGCACCGCGAGCATCCTGCGCTTCACGGCGTGCCGCCATTTGCTGATCGGATAGTTCCAGTTGAATACCACGAGAAGGGATATCAATGGCAATCATGTCGCCATCTTCGATCAGCGCGATATTACCGCCGCTTGCCGCTTCCGGAGAAACGTGGCCGATAGACAAGCCAGAGGTACCGCCGGAGAAACGCCCATCAGTGATCAGCGCACAAGATTTACCCAGGCCCATCGATTTCAGGAAGGTAGTTGGGTAGAGCATTTCTTGCATGCCCGGCCCACCTTTTGGCCCCTCGTAGCGAATCACAACGACATCGCCCGCCACAACTTTACCGCCAAGGATCGCTTCAACCGCATCATCCTGGCTTTCGTATACTTTTGCAGGGCCACGGAATACCAGGCTTCCTTCGTCAACGCCTGCCGTTTTCACGATACAACCATTCTCTGCGAAGTTACCGTACAAAACGGCTAAACCGCCATCCTGGCTGTAGGCGTTTTCCTTCGAACGGATACAACCGTTTTCACGGTCAACGTCCAGCGAATCCCAACGGCAGGATTGTGAGAATGCCTTGGTGGTACGAATACCCGCCGGGCCCGCGGAGAACATACTTTTCACGCTTTCGTCTTTGGTCAGCATGACATCGTACTGTTCCAGCGTTTGCGGCAGCGTCAGACCCAGCACGTTTTTCACGTCGCGATGCAATAAGCCTGCGCGATCCAGTTCGCCTAAAATACCGATGACGCCACCAGCTCGGTGCACATCTTCCATATGGTATTTCTGGGTACTTGGGGCGACTTTACACAGTTGCGGAACTTTGCGGGAAAGCTGATCGATATCGCTCATCGTGAAGTCGATTTCTGCTTCCTGAGCCGCAGCCAGCAAATGCAGAACGGTATTGGTTGAGCCGCCCATCGCGACATCGAGCGTCATCGCATTCTCAAACGCTTCTTTGCTGGCAATGCTGCGTGGCAATGCACTTTCGTCATTCTGTTCGTAATAACGCTTGGTCAGAGCGACGATGCGCTTACCGGCATTCAGGAACAGCTCTTTACGATCGGAGTGCGTTGCCAGTAAAGAGCCGTTACCCGGCTGAGATAAGCCCAGCGCTTCGGTCAGGCAGTTCATGGAGTTCGCCGTGAACATACCAGAGCAGGAACCACAGGTTGGACAGGCAGAACGCTCAACCTGATCGCTTTGCTCGTCACTCACTTTCGGGTCGGCGCCCTGGATCATCGCATCAACCAGATCGAGTTTGATGATTTGGTCAGACAGTTTGGTTTTCCCGGCTTCCATCGGGCCGCCAGAAACAAAAATCACCGGGATATTCAGGCGTAAAGACGCCATCAGCATTCCGGGGGTGATTTTGTCGCAGTTAGAGATACAAACCATGGCGTCCGCACAGTGTGCGTTCACCATGTATTCCACGGAGTCGGCAATCAGTTCGCGCGACGGCAGAGAATAAAGCATACCGCCGTGGCCCATAGCGATACCGTCATCAACGGCAATGGTGTTGAATTCTTTCGCCACGCCGCCGGAGGCTTCAATTTGTTCGGCAACCAACTTGCCCAAATCGCGCAGGTGGACGTGACCTGGCACGAACTGAGTAAAGGAGTTTACTACCGCAATAATCGGCTTGCCGAAATCGTCATCGGTCATCCCGGTTGCGCGCCACAGAGCGCGGGCACCCGCCATATTACGGCCGTGGGTGGTGGTGGCTGAACGGTACTTAGGCATGCTTATTTACTCCAGTCTGTCAGTCGAGCGGACGGTCATCGCCATCCGCCTGGTTATATTTTTACTGCGGGTTTACTGGATCTAACCAGCCCCATTTGTCTTCTGTTTCGCCGGTGAACAAGCCAAAGAATGCCTGTTGAATGCGCTTAGTGACCGGGCCACAGCGGCCCTCACCTACCTGAATGCCATCCACGCTACGAACCGGCGTGATTTCTGCCGCCGTTCCAGACATAAAGACTTCATCCGCAAGATAAAGTGATTCGCGAGAAAGCACTTGCTCGCGCACTTCGATCCCCAGATCTTTCGCCAGTTTGATAATGGCGTCGCGGGTAATACCCGGCAGAGCTGAGGAGGTAAACGGAGGGGTAAACAGGATGTCATCTTTCACTTCAAACAGGTTTTCGCCAGCACCTTCAGACAGGAAGCCATTTACGTCCAGCGCAATACCTTCCTGATAACCATGACGCCGCGCTTCGCTGCCAACCAGTAAGGACGAGAGGTAATTACCACCCGCTTTCGCAGCAGTAGGAATAGTGTTTGGCGCTACACGGTTCCAGGAAGAAACCATCGCGTCGATCCCTTGATCCAGCGCTTCGGCACCCAGGTATGCCCCCCATGGGAAGGCTGCGATGATCACATCGGTGGTATAACCGTCTGGCGGGTTAACACCCATACCCACATCACCAACAAATACCAGAGGGCGGATGTACGCGCTGGTCAGATTGTTTTTGCGAATAACGGCGCGGCAAGCTTCCATCAGCTCATCAACACTTTGTGATACAGGGAAACGATAGATTTTTGCGGAATCACGCAAACGCTGCATGTGTTCACGATGTCGGAACACCACTGGGCCAATGTGAGATTCATAGCAACGGATTCCTTCAAACACCGATGTACCGTAATGCAGTGCGTGTGACATTACGTGAACCTTTGCTTCGCCCCACGGCGTCATCTCTCCATTGAACCAGATGTAATCAGCTTTCTTCGTCGTCATTATTCTCTTCCTTCTACGCTCAGGCGCGGATTTGTTGTGTTGTTTGTTGCTGGATTTCGACGCGGCCCACGTCAACCAGTTTGCTTAATTGACTAAACAGTAATTCGACTGGACGCAGGCTGGCAACGGTCAATTCAATATTAATATCGTCGGCATTCCCCACCGTGACCATGTTCATAGAACAAACCTGAAAACCGCGATGGCGTACTACGCGCAAAACGCGCTCCAGCGTTTCGGGACGAAAACGGGCCGTTACTGCGAGCTGATGTTGCATCATGATAATTTCTCCAGCATTTGTGAGTTACTGGCACCGGGCGGTACCAACGGCCAGACGTTTTCGTACTCATCGATTGAGACGTGAAGCATGTACGGACCATCACTATTGAGCATGGTGTCGAGGGCGGCTTCTACCTGGTCTTTACGAGTAATATGTTGGCCCGGAATACCGAAGGCACTGGCCAGCGTGAGGAAATCGGGGTTATCGGAGAGGTTGGTTTCACTATAACGTTCTGAGAAAAACATTTGCTGCCACTGGCGAACCATCCCTAAACGCTGGTTATCCAGTAAAACGATTTTCAACGGCAACTGTTTTCGTTTTACGGTGCCCAGCTCCTGAACGTTCATCATGAAAGAGCCGTCACCCGAGATACAGATTACCGTATCGTTCGGTCGGGCTACCTGCGCGCCCACTGCCGCAGGCAACCCAAAGCCCATCGTTCCCAGGCCGCTGGAAGTAATAAAGTTTTCCGGACGAGTGAAGGACATATGTTGCGCCGTCCACATCTGATGTTGGCCCACATCGGTGGTAACTACACTCTCCTGCGGTTTGCGGTCAGAGAGTTGTTTCAGTAATAACGGTGCATAAATAGGCTGGCCTGGATGATCGTAACGCCATGGGTTTTCGGCGCGTAAAGTAGCGACTTCCTGCTGCCAGGCGGCAATTTCTAACGGCTGCTGCAACGCCTGTAATAATTGCGTCAAATCACCCTGCAAACCGACATGCGCCTGGCGCAATTTACTCAATTCTGCCGGGTCGATATCCATATGGATGACTTTGGCGTGCGGAGCAAATGTGTTCAGCTTGCCGGTCACGCGATCGTCAAAACGCGCCCCAACCGCAATCAGCAAATCACATTCTTGCACCGAGAGGTTTGCCGCTTTAGTACCGTGCATGCCTAACATTCCGGTATAAAACGGGTGATCTACCGGAACCGCGCCCAATCCTTTGAGCGTGACGGTCGAAGGCATGTTGGTCACCGCGATAAACTCACGCAGTGCTGGTACAGCCTGTGCCATACCGACTCCACCGCCAACGTACAGCATAGGTTTGCGCGCACTCACTATCATTTCACGAGCCAGTTGCAACTCGGCATGTGGCATTTCGCAATTATCTTCAACGGTGGATAACCACGGTTCCAGATCGCCTTGAGCTAATTGGATGTCTTTAGGGATATCTACCAAAACCGGGCCCGGGCGACCTGAATTTGCAATTTCGAAGGCTTCTGCGAGAACGCGAGGTAAATCTTCAAAAGATTCAACGAGGAAACTGTGTTTGGTGCAAGCAAGGGACAAACCTAAAACATCCACTTCCTGGAAAGCATCGGTACCGATTAGCGATACGCCAACCTGGCCGGTAATAGCAACAACGGGGACAGAATCTAACAGGGCATCAGCAAGGCCGGTTATCAGGTTAGTGGCACCAGGCCCAGAAGTGGCGATGCAAACGCCTGTTTTTCCAGTAGAACGTGCATAGCCTATGGCTGCCATGGCTGCGCCTTGCTCATGGCGGCACAGTAAATGTTCCACACCGCCATCATACAGCGCATCGTAGACGGGCATTATGGCGCCGCCCGGATAGCCGAAAACGGTCTCTATACCCTGCGCTCGCAACGCATGTACCACCCACTGTGCACCATTCATAGTTAGTTCCCCGTCTCATTATCGGAGAAACAGCATTTTATTCTGTAATGCATAATCTGTTTCTCTCCGCATTTCTTTAGCCAACAAAAAACCCCCGGACCTTTCGGTGCGGGGGTTCTTTTCGATTCAGGCTTGATTTTTAAGCCTTTCTTTCTCCAAGTGCAGCCCCGCACGGTGGGATAATAATCACCACCACGCTAATCACGACCAGGCTAATCACTCGTAGAAGGGCTTTCATATTTGTATATTCTTAGTACTTGTTCGACGTAATACCTACAGAGTTATCACAGAGGTAAGTAAAAGCACAAGAATTTTTTATGATAGATTTTGCACTTTAAAAATAAGTGCCTACGAAAACGTTTTATTTTCAATAAATAACAAGATAGTGAAAATATTTCACTCAGAGCCAATTCTTATTTCCTCTCGTGTTACTTCCTCAAAAAATTACTCTTTTGGGAAATACTTCGCAGAATAATTTCAAAAAAAGAAATCAAAACCAGAAAGTCTGGAAGGCGTTTCGAGGAACGTCATTTCATCTCTTTTGGCGATATATGGAAGCTGACAGGATAAGCGTTCACATGAGAGGAAAGAACTATGTCACTAGCCGTTGTGAATACAAGGGCAGCTTTAGGTATCGCAGCTCCACTGGTGACCGTAGAGGTTCATCTCAGCCAGGGATTGCCGGGCTTAACGCTTGTAGGTTTACCGGAAACAACCGTGCGAGAAGCGCGTGACCGAGTGCGTAGCGCCATCATCAACAGCGGTTACACCTTCCCAGCCCGGAAGATAACAATCAATCTTGCTCCCGCAGATCTTCCCAAAGACGGGGGCAGATACGATTTACCTATCGCTTTGGCGTTGCTGGCAGCCTCTGAGCAGCTTTCAATTGATAAGTTGAGTCAATATGAGTTCGTCGGGGAATTGGCGCTTACCGGTGCGTTACGTGGCGTACCAGGGGCAATCTCATCAGCTATGGAAGCTTTAAAACTGGGTAAGAAGATAATTGTTGCAGATGAAAATGCCGCAGAGCTCGGTTTGATAGAGCAACCAGGATGCTTTATCGCAAACCATCTAACAGAAGTATGCGCATTTCTTGAAGGCAAAGGTGAATTGTCTGCTCCAGAAAAATTACAGTTACTACAGACTGAACACGCTCAAGATCTCAATGAAATCTTCGGTCAATCACAAGGCAAGCGAGCGTTAGAAATCACGGCGGCAGGCGGCCACAATCTGCTTCTGATAGGTCCACCGGGAACAGGTAAAACGATGCTGGCCAGCCGACTTAATACATTGCTTCCGCCATTAAACGACAGCGAAGCGCTGGAGAGTGCAGCCATTATTAGCCTGGTCAATCCACACACTTTGCAGCAACAGTGGCGTCAGCGTCCATTCAGGGCCCCTCATCATAGTGCTTCATTGAGCGCAATGGTTGGTGGAGGCTCTATTCCCAGACCGGGTGAAATATCTCTGGCTCATAACGGCGTATTATTCCTTGATGAGCTTCCAGAATTTGAACGTCGTGTGCTCGATGCATTACGGGAGCCTATAGAATCGGGGGAAATCCACATCTCTCGTACTCGCGCAAAAATTAGCTATCCCGCACATTTCCAATTGCTGGCAGCCATGAACCCGAGCCCAACGGGGCATTATCAAGGGAAGCATAACCGCTGCACGCCAGAGCAGACACTTCGCTATCTGAGCCGTCTTTCCGGCCCCTTTCTTGATCGCTTTGATTTGTCCGTTGAGATACCTCTTCCTCCAACCGGCATGCTAAGTAACCCCAATCTGAATAGCGAAAGTAGTCCGCACATAAGAAGGCGGGTCATAGAGACACAGCAGCGGCAATACGATCGCCAGCAAAAACTCAATGCAAGATTAGATAACCATGAAATCAGAAAACATTGTGGTATTGAACAAAGTGATGCCGTATGGCTTGAAGAGACGCTTGTGAAATTGGGTTTATCGATACGCGCATGGCATCGTTTATTGAAGGTCGCCCGGACAATTGCAGATATCCAGCAATGCGAGCAGATAAAGCGGGAACATCTTTTAGAAGCGCTAAGTTATCGTGCGATTGATCGGTTATTAATTCATTTGCAGCAGTTAACAGGATAAAAAATGGGGCATTCGCCCCATTTCTCTTAGTCGTCGCTTTCGGTGTAGTCTTCAACTACATCAGCTTGCGGCTTGCCACCGGAGAGAGTATGGAAACGCTTAGGACGCTTAATGCGCGTCATATATTTGCTCCACACACGTTCAGCATCTGTAACGGGCTCACGTTCACCGCGGCACACTGCTACAAACAGAACTTCTTCTTCAGTTCCAGGTTCACGCTTGCCGAGATCCAGCTCATTGAACGCATAACCATGACGTTCTAACAGCTGGGCTTCTTTGATGGTGAAGTCACCATGGCGAGCGAACCCGCGCGGATAATGTTTATTGTCGAAAAACCGATTAGTCGTCGTAAAGCTTTCCGCCATCCTGCACGCTCCTAATTCTCTTGGTCTAGCTATTTATGGCGCGGAGTATTAGTTACGCTTGACAGACCGTCAAACAAAACATTTAAATCATAACGACAAATTTTTTTTGGGAGTGGCCCGTGGATACTGAATTACTTAAAACGTTTCTAGAAGTGAGTCGAACGCGACATTTTGGGCGGGCTGCAGAGGCTCTTTATCTAACACAATCAGCCGTTAGCTTTCGAATTCGCCAATTAGAAAATCAGCTTGGGGTAAATCTTTTTACGCGCCACCGTAACAATATTCGTCTAACGACCGCCGGTGAGCGTTTACTGCCCTATGCAGAGAATCTGATGAATATCTGGCTCGCCGCGAAAAAAGAAGTTTCCCACACATCTCAGCACAATGAACTTACGATCGGGGCAAGTTCCTCTCTTTGGGAATGCATGCTCTCAGAGTGGTTGGTTACCCTCTATCAGCAGCATAAAGATCTTCAATTTGAAGCACGCATCTCCCAACGCCAGTCGCTCGTCAAACAATTGCATGAGCGGCAGCTTGATCTGCTGATCACCACCGAATCACCTAAAATGGATGAATTTTCCAGCCAGTTATTGGGGCATTTTAGTCTGGCGTTATTTTCTGCTTCGCCGCAAAACACAATAGCAGGGCTAACCTATTTACGTCTGGAGTGGGGGCCGGATTTTCAACAGCATGAAACTGGGCTGATTAACAATGATGACATTCCGGTTCTGACGACCAGCTCGGCTCAAATAGCCTATAAGCTATTACCGCAGCTCAACGGATGTTCATTTTTACCCGTGGAGTGGGCCCAAAAGCGGGAAGGAATTTACCAGGTGCCTGACACAAACACGCTTTCGCGTCCTTTGTATGCAATTTGGCTACAGAACAGCGATAAACAAGTTACGATCAAAGAGTTATTAAAGACACCACTTATAGCGCAGTAATGCGCTTTAGTCGTTTTGGGAGGCAGTTTTGAGGAATTTCAGGTAAAAAAAATCCTTTGCCGAAGCAAAGGATCATTATATGGCAGGGGCGGAGAGACTCGAACTCGCGACACCCGGTTTTGGAGACCGGTGCTCTACCAACTGAGCTACGCCCCTAAATAACGCTTATTATTAAGCCCGCTGATTTAGCAGGCATAATTTTTTTAATAAGTGGCGGAACGGACGGGACTCGAACCCGCGACCCCCTGCGTGACAGGCAGGTATTCTAACCGACTGAACTACCGCTCCACCGAATTTCTTACTACCACCAGATGTCACCCTGGCTCTTACTGCTTTGAATTTGGAGCCTGGCAGTTCCCTACTCTCGCATGGGGAGACCCCACACTACCATCGGCGCTACGGCGTTTCACTTCTGAGTTCGGCATGGGGTCAGGTGGGACCACCGCGCTAGTGCCGCCAGGCATATTCTGTTTCATTAACCGTCACCTCCCGGGTGACCGTTAATCTAAATCCGGAATTCAGCTGAAAATTAAAATCAAATCTCTCTCACCAAAACACCTTCGGTGTTGTAAGGTTAAGCCTCACGGATCATTAGTACTGGTTAGCTCAACGTATCGCTACGCTTACACACCCAGCCTATCAACGTCGTCGTCTTCAACGTTCCTTCAGGAGCCTTAAAGGCTCAGGGAGAACTCATCTCGGGGCAAGTTTCGCGCTTAGATGCTTTCAGCGCTTATCTTTTCCGCATTTAGCTACCGGGCAATGCCATTGGCATGACAACCCGAACACCAGTGATGCGTCCACTCCGGTCCTCTCGTACTAGGAGCAGCCCCCCTCAATTCTCCAGCGCCCACGGCAGATAGGGACCGAACTGTCTCACGACGTTCTAAACCCAGCTCGCGTACCACTTTAAATGGCGAACAGCCATACCCTTGGGACCTACTTCAGCCCCAGGATGTGATGAGCCGACATCGAGGTGCCAAACACCGCCGTCGATATGAACTCTTGGGCGGTATCAGCCTGTTATCCCCGGAGTACCTTTTATCCGTTGAGCGATGGCCCTTCCATTCAGAACCACCGGATCACTAAGACCTGCTTTCGCACCTGCTCGAGCCGTCACTCTCGCAGTCAAGCTAGCTTATGCCTTTGCACTAACCTCACGATGTCCGACCGTGATTAGCTAACCTTCGTGCTCCTCCGTTACGCTTTAGGAGGAGACCGCCCCAGTCAAACTACCCACCAGACACTGTCCGCAACCCGGATTACGGGTCTACGTTAGAACACCAGCCATTAAAGGGTGGTATTTCAAGGTTGGCTCCACAAGAACTGGCGTCCTCGCTTCAAAGCCTCCCACCTATCCTACACATCAAGGACCAGTGTTCAGTGTCAAGCTATAGTAAAGGTTCACGGGGTCTTTCCGTCTTGCCGCGGGTACACTGCATCTTCACAGCGATTTCAATTTCACTGAGTCTCGGGTGGAGACAGCCTGGCCATCATTACGCCATTCGTGCAGGTCGGAACTTACCCGACAAGGAATTTCGCTACCTTAGGACCGTTATAGTTACGGCCGCCGTTTACCGGGGCTTCGATCAAGAGCTTCAGCTTGCGCTTAACCCCATCAATTAACCTTCCGGCACCGGGCAGGCGTCACACCGTATACGTCCACTTTCGTGTTTGCACAGTGCTGTGTTTTTAATAAACAGTTGCAGCCAGCTGGTATCTTCGACTGCCTTCAGCTCCACCCGCGAGGGGTTTCACTTACCGACAGCGTGCCTTCTCCCGAAGTTACGGCACCATTTTGCCTAGTTCCTTCACCCGAGTTCTCTCAAGCGCCTTGGTATTCTCTACCTGACCACCTGTGTCGGTTTGGGGTACGATTTGATGTTACCTGATGCTTAGAGGCTTTTCCTGGAAGCAGGGCATTTGTCACTTCAGCACCGTAGTGCCTCGTCATCACACCTCAGCGTTATACAGAAGTCCGGATTTACCTAAACTTCCCGCCTACATGCTTAAACCGGGACAACCGTCGCCCGGCCAACATAGCCTTCTCCGTCCCCCCTTCGCAGTAACACCGAGTACAGGAATATTAACCTGTTTCCCATCGACTACGCCTTTCGGCCTCGCCTTAGGGGTCGACTCACCCTGCCCCGATTAACGTTGGACAGGAACCCTTGGTCTTCCGGCGAGCGGGCTTTTCACCCGCTTTATCGTTACTTATGTCAGCATTCGCACTTCTGATACCTCCAGCAGCCCTCACAGGCCACCTTCGACGGCTTACAGAACGCTCCCCTACCCAACAACGCATAAGCGTCGCTGCCGCAGCTTCGGTGCATGGTTTAGCCCCGTTACATCTTCCGCGCAGGCCGACTCGACCAGTGAGCTATTACGCTTTCTTTAAATGATGGCTGCTTCTAAGCCAACATCCTGGCTGTCTGTGCCTTCCCACATCGTTTCCCACTTAACCATGACTTTGGGACCTTAGCTGGCGGTCTGGGTTGTTTCCCTCTTCACGACGGACGTTAGCACCCGCCGTGTGTCTCCCGTGATAACATTCTTCGGTATTCGTAGTTTGCATCGGGTTGGTAAGCCGGGATGGCCCCCTAGCCGAAACAGTGCTCTACCCCCGAAGATGAGTTCACGAGGCGCTACCTAAATAGCTTTCGGGGAGAACCAGCTATCTCCCGGTTTGATTGGCCTTTCACCCCCAGCCACAAGTCATCCGCTAATTTTTCAACATTAGTCGGTTCGGTCCTCCAGTTAGTGTTACCCAACCTTCAACCTGCCCATGGCTAGATCACCGGGTTTCGGGTCTATACCCTGCAACTTAACGCCCAGTTAAGACTCGGTTTCCCTGCGGCTCCCCTATACGGTTAACCTTGCTACAGAATATAAGTCGCTGACCCATTATACAAAAGGTACGCAGTCACCCCATAAAGAGGCTCCCACTGCTTGTACGTACACGGTTTCAGGTTCTGTTTCACTCCCCTCGCCGGGGTTCTTTTCGCCTTTCCCTCACGGTACTGGTTCACTATCGGTCAGTCAGGAGTATTTAGCCTTGGAGGATGGTCCCCCCATATTCAGACAGGATACCACGTGTCCCGCCCTACTCTTCGAGTTCACAGAAGGTGTATTTTTGTGTACGGGAGTATCACCCTGTACCCTGCGACTTTCCAGACGCTTCCACTAATACACAAACTGATTCAGACTCTGGGCTGCTCCCCGTTCGCTCGCCGCTACTGGGGGAATCTCGGTTGATTTCTTTTCCTCGGGGTACTTAGATGTTTCAGTTCCCCCGGTTCGCTTCGTTAAGCTATGTATTCACTTAACGATAGTGCAACGAATTGCACTGGGTTTCCCCATTCGGAAATCGTCGGTTATAACGGTTCATATCACCTTACCGACGCTTATCGCAGATTAGCACGTCCTTCATCGCCTCTGACTGCCAGGGCATCCACCGTGTACGCTTAGTCGCTTAACCTCACAACCCGAAGGTGTCTCGTGAGACACAATCGGTGTCGTGAAAATTTGAGAGACTCGAACACACCTCACTTCCTTTCTTATTACGGAGAAAGGAAACAGTGTGTCGTTTCAATTTTCAGCTTGTTCCGGATTTTTAAAGAGCAAATATCTCAAACGTGACTGATTAAGTCAGTTTTGAGATATTGAATGAGCGTGAAATAATGGTGGAGCTAAGCGGGATCGAACCGCTGACCTCCTGCGTGCAAGGCAGGCGCTCTCCCAGCTGAGCTATAGCCCCATCGATTTCGTAAAACCTTTGATTTACCCATAATTCATGGCTGGCCAAAGCGCAGCGTCACGTAGCATACTTAATGTATGTGAGTGATGCTGTAATGCAGGACAGGCGAGAATTTGGTAGGCCTGAGTGGACTTGAACCACCGACCTCACCCTTATCAGGGGTGCGCTCTAACCACCTGAGCTACAAGCCTATAAGGTTTTACTGCTCGTTTTCTATCAGACAATCTGTGTGAGCACTACGCAAGTTCGTATCTTTCAGGTAAGGAGGTGATCCAACCGCAGGTTCCCCTACGGTTACCTTGTTACGACTTCACCCCAGTCATGAATCACAAAGTGGTAAGCGCCCTCCCGAAGGTTAAGCTACCTACTTCTTTTGCAACCCACTCCCATGGTGTGACGGGCGGTGTGTACAAGGCCCGGGAACGTATTCACCGTAGCATTCTGATCTACGATTACTAGCGATTCCGACTTCACGGAGTCGAGTTGCAGACTCCGATCCGGACTACGACGCACTTTATGAGGTCCGCTTGCTCTCGCGAGGTCGCTTCTCTTTGTATGCGCCATTGTAGCACGTGTGTAGCCCTACTCGTAAGGGCCATGATGACTTGACGTCATCCCCACCTTCCTCCAGTTTATCACTGGCAGTCTCCTTTGAGTTCCCGGCCGGACCGCTGGCAACAAAGGATAAGGGTTGCGCTCGTTGCGGGACTTAACCCAACATTTCACAACACGAGCTGACGACAGCCATGCAGCACCTGTCTCACGGTTCCCGAAGGCACTAAGGCATCTCTGCCGAATTCCGTGGATGTCAAGAGTAGGTAAGGTTCTTCGCGTTGCATCGAATTAAACCACATGCTCCACCGCTTGTGCGGGCCCCCGTCAATTCATTTGAGTTTTAACCTTGCGGCCGTACTCCCCAGGCGGTCGACTTAACGCGTTAGCTCCGGAAGCCACTCCTCAAGGGAACAACCTCCAAGTCGACATCGTTTACGGCGTGGACTACCAGGGTATCTAATCCTGTTTGCTCCCCACGCTTTCGCACCTGAGCGTCAGTCTTTGTCCAGGGGGCCGCCTTCGCCACCGGTATTCCTCCAGATCTCTACGCATTTCACCGCTACACCTGGAATTCTACCCCCCTCTACAAGACTCAAGCTTGCCAGTTTCAAATGCAGTTCCCAGGTTGAGCCCGGGGATTTCACATCTGACTTAACAAACCGCCTGCGTGCGCTTTACGCCCAGTAATTCCGATTAACGCTTGCACCCTCCGTATTACCGCGGCTGCTGGCACGGAGTTAGCCGGTGCTTCTTCTGCGAGTAACGTCAATCACTGCGGTTATTAACCACAATGCCTTCCTCCTCGCTGAAAGTACTTTACAACCCGAAGGCCTTCTTCATACACGCGGCATGGCTGCATCAGGCTTGCGCCCATTGTGCAATATTCCCCACTGCTGCCTCCCGTAGGAGTCTGGACCGTGTCTCAGTTCCAGTGTGGCTGGTCATCCTCTCAGACCAGCTAGGGATCGTCGCCTAGGTGAGCCATTACCTCACCTACTAGCTAATCCCATCTGGGCACATCTGATGGCAAGAGGCCCGAAGGTCCCCCTCTTTGGTCCGAAGACGTTATGCGGTATTAGCTACCGTTTCCAGTAGTTATCCCCCTCCATCAGGCAGTTTCCCAGACATTACTCACCCGTCCGCCGCTCGCCGGCAAAGTAGCAAGCTACTTCCCGCTGCCGCTCGACTTGCATGTGTTAGGCCTGCCGCCAGCGTTCAATCTGAGCCATGATCAAACTCTTCAATTAAAAGCTTGATTTGCTTACAATGAGTAAGCGGTGCTCAAAAATTAACTTTCGTAATAATTCAACTAAATGAATTACTGCTTGGTCACTCTTCAAGACTTGATATTTTTTTGATACCCGGAGGTATCTGAGATATCAATCCTGCGAGTGCCCACACAGATTGTCTGATAAATTGTTAAAGAGCAGTGAGTTACGCGCTTTCGCTTGCTAACTCGAGGTGGCGTATATTACGCTTTCCTCTTTCAGAGTCAAGCGTTTATTTTCGCTTTTCGTCTGGCTGACGGGCCGGTTTGTAAGCCGTTGTGCCGTGTCAGTGGAGGCGCAGTATAGGGATTTTCTGGAAGCTGACAACCCCTATTTTCAATTTTTATTTCAACCGCCGATTTTTTATTCAAATTTGCTACAAACAGCTAGTTTTTCAAGCTTTGGAAAGCCATAACGCTGCAAAACGGGCGCTAATTGAGCAATCTCAGGAGTGAACCCCATACAGAAGGCAATATTCTCATCAGCAGATAAGGCATCAGGAGATTCGTGCTCTAACAGCCATACTGTACGTCGGGCAATCGCAGCACCTGAATCAATCAACCGGGTGCCTTCCGGCAGCACTTGTAACAACTCTTCTTCTAATAGGGGGAAATGGGTGCAACCTAATACAACTGTATCTGGCGGCTCTTTCATTCGCAGCCATGGACGAAGGATCTTACGCAGTTCTTCAAGGTCAACAGGTTTACCTTGTAACTTTGCTTCTGCTAATACCACCAACTCTGCGGAGCCGAGCATTTCGATTTTGCATTCTGATGCAAAGCGCGCGACCAATTCGTGAGTATAAGGGCGGCGCACCGTACCGCGTGTCGCAAGCAAACCCACCACGCCATTAGTCGTCAGGCGCGCGGCTGGCTTAATTGCAGGAACTACGCCGACAACAGGGAAAGCGAATTTTTCACGGAGTGCGGGAAGCGAAACTGTACTTGCCGTATTACAGGCGATAATGGCAAGTGCAAGCGGATATCGTTCCTGAACCGCAGTAACAATTTCTACTACTCGTTCAACAATGAACGCTTCGCTTTTCTCGCCATAGGGAAACGCTACGTTATCGAAGGCATAGATGTAGTGCAGGTCAGGCAATAGCTGCCGGACTTCATCATACACAGAAAGCCCACCGACACCGGAATCAAAGACCAGCACGGTGGGACGTGTATTAGAAGGTATAGCTGCCAGTGAGGTAGTATTCCCGTCCTGGAGTTTGATAGCCATAAACCGTCTCGTAATCTTTATCGAACAGATTGGCGATTCTACCACGAACGGTGAGGTGTGAGGTGACCGGATAAGATGCAGCGATATCAACTGTGCTGTAACTCGGCAAAATTTGCTGAGTGTTGTTATAAGCAGAGGTGTTGTTGTCGTAGCGCTTCCCGTAGTACTGCCACGCCACATCCATATTCACATTAAACATGGTCCAGTCGAGCTGGTACTTTGCTTGACGTTTAGCACGACGAGCCAATACTTCACCATTCTGGTCATCACGTGGATCCAAATACTGCAACGTGACTTTGTGAGTAAAGATGCCGGTATCTATACTACCCGTCCACTCAAGCCCTTTGATGGTTGCGGATTTTATATTGTCGTAGGCTCCATCATAAGTCACAGGATCAGAGTAGTACGTAATCAGATTATCAATCTTGTAGCGATAAGCGGACAAACGCCAGTCCAGCGGACCCGTTAACCCTTCAAGCCCAGCTTCCCAATGTTTAGATTCTTCTGGTTTCAGATTTGGATTAGAGTCGATACCAAAACGCGTTGATCCAAACTGCTGCCCAAGCGATGGCGCAAGGAACCCTGTACCGTAGGAAACGGTAGCGCGATAACCTTCAATAAACTCCCAACCAGCAGCCGTCTGCCAGGTACCGTGCCAACCAAATTGCTCATCATTATCTTCACGGCCAGACGCTTCTAATGTTACATCGCCAAACTGCTGCTGACCGCTCAGGTAGACGCCAGTGTTGTCACGGTGATAGCTATCAGACAGCGTGGTGTCGGAAGACGTCAGACGCTGCTGTTGCCAGTCAACACCTGCGCTGATCGAACCATTCCCTACAACAAAGTTGTTGCCCCATTGGATATTGCGCTGGGTCATATTGTCGAGGGTTGTGCCATCGTTATAGCGTCCATACTCGCTGCTATAGTTGTAGTCCTTCACTTTTTGATAGCTCGCCAATAATTGCGACGAATAGATGCCGGAATGGAAACGCATGCCAGCATCGTAATTCTGGTTATAGAGCTGGTGCTCATCTGCGCTGTACGCTGGGGTATACGGCGGCGCACCTAAATCGTAGTCACTATTGTTGGTGTAACCGTAGGTACGGAAGAAACCATCAAACTCTTCGTTAAATTTGTGCTCAAGGCCTGCCCAATAGCTCTTACTGCGGTAACCATCGCGATCATTATCACGGCTATAAGTAGAATGTGGCTGAACATTGAAACCTTTGGTCGTTTCGTACGCCCCAGAAACTGTCGCTATCGTATCGTCAAAACGCTGGCGCACGGTACCGTCATACTGCTGGTAACTATTCGAACCAACGCCCGCATTGATCTGCGATTTTTCTTCATCGGTCTGAGTAATAATGTTAACCACGCCACCAATCGCACCAGAACCATAAACGGCTGAACGAGGGCCGCGAATGTATTCCACTCGCTGTACTAAAGAGATAGGGATTTGGTTAATGTCTGAGGAGTTAGAAATACCAGGACGTGCCAGCGGAACGCCATCCACCAGCACTAATACATGGCTGGCACTCGTTCCACGGACAAACATAGAGGACGTCTGCCCCAAACCACCATACTGTGAAATGTCTACCCCAGGCAGGCGACGCATCACATCGTTAAGTGATTTTGCCTGCCACTGGTCGATCTCTTCCCGGGTAACAACATCCGCAGGAGCCAAAACAGTATTCACCGGTTGCTGAAAACGGTTCGCCGTTACCACCAAAGTTTCGTCAGAATTGCTGTCTTGCGCCCAGCCTGAAAAAGCCGTTACGGACAACGCCGTAAGCAGCGAAAGTTTTTTTAACTTCATTTATATAAGCATCCGCTTTCCAATAAGGATGCCGCAGACATAACCGATAGCACGCGATAGTTATGCAGATTGCGACGTATACCGGTAGGTCTTCGGGCTTGGAGGTGTTTTTTGGATGATGACTTCCCACTTTATTAAGCAGTGTCTGCCCAAGGCGCTCATCCCACTCTTCCTTACCGCTGCGCGTCAGCCCCAGAATTGCACTGGGTTCCCTTTTAACTTATGTAAAAAGACCGGAAACGCCATGCTACGATCTTGTTAATAAGTTTGTCTAGAAACATCAAAATGCAACAGCACTGGACATCACGCACCTATTCCCTACAATCGCCGCGTTGTTTGACTTTATTAACAGGTAGCAGCCTATGACACCCGAACATCTCCCGATTGAACAATACGACGCGCAACTGGCCGAAAAAGTCGCCCGCTTGCAAAGCATGATGGCCCCTTTTGCCGCGCCTGCGCCGGAGGTGTTCCGTTCACCCGTCAGTCATTACCGGATGCGTGCTGAATTCCGTATCTGGCATGATGAAGACGACCTGTACCACATCATGTTTGAAAGCCAGACCAAACAACGTATTCGAGTTAACAGCTTCCCGGCTGCCAGCGCGCTGATTAATGCGCTCATGCCTGCCATGCTCGACGGCGTGCGTGATATTCCTGCCCTGCGCCATAAACTCTTCCAGATTGATTATCTGACGACGATGAGTAACCAGGCGGTCGTTTCTTTGCTGTATCACCGCAAATTAGATGAAGAGTGGCAGCAGCACGCCACGGCGCTGCGCGACAATTTGCGTGCGCAAGGTTTCAACGTGCATTTGATTGGCCGTGCGACCAAAACCAAAATCGAACTGGATCAGGATTTCATCGATGAGCGTTTACCTGTCGCCGGTAAAGAGATGATTTATCGCCAGGTTGAGAACAGCTTTACCCAGCCTAATGCCGCGATGAACATTCATATGCTGGAATGGGCGTTGGATGCGACGAAAGATTCCAGCGGAGATTTGCTGGAGCTGTACTGCGGAAACGGGAATTTCTCTTTGGCGCTGGCACGTAACTTTAATCGCGTACTGGCAACTGAGATCGCCAAACCATCGGTAGCGGCTGCGCAATACAATATCGCGGCGAACGAAATCGAAAACGTGCAAATTATTCGTATGGCGGCAGAAGAGTTTACTCAGGCGATGAATGGCGTGCGAGAGTTTAACCGCCTGAAAGGTATCGACCTGAAAAGCTACCAGTGCGAAACCATTTTTGTCGATCCACCGCGCAGCGGCCTGGATGCTGACACCGTGAAGATGGTGCAGGCCTATCCGCGGATTCTTTATATTTCTTGTAACCCACAAACTCTTTGCGAAAATCTCGAAGTGTTGAGCGAAACTCATCATGTTTCGCGTCTGGCGCTCTTCGACCAGTTCCCGTATACGCATCATATGGAATGCGGCGTGTGGCTGACACGCAAATAGACAGCAAAACGGACGCCGAGGCGTCCGTTTTTTTGGTTCAGAACGTTATTCCGTAACCTGCGTTTTACGGGCGCGAATCTTAAATCCAATCCAGAATAACAATGCAACCGAAAGCACCGATGGCAGGAAATTAGAACCAATGACCGGGTATTCAGCGCGTACAACCGCGCTATACAGCAAAACACCCAACACAAAACACGCAGCGGCGAGACTTGGTAGGCCAACCGGCATCGTACGGTTTTGATACCGCTGATGCAGACAGTACACCGTCAGCACCAACGTAATAATGGGGAAAATAGAAAACGGTACAACTGAGCTAAAAATCGCGGCAAATGTCCCGTTAATTGCGAGGCCTGCAATAAACGCCAACCCGAGCGTACCTCTGTCTTGTAACTGTTTCATTGCTCTTCCTTCACTCACTCTTCGGATAATTGAGCTAATGCCATTTTTTCTTGCTCCCGGCGATACCAGTAATACGCACCTTTTGAAATCATGCGTAACTGAAGCACCAGGCGCTCTTCAAGCTGACGACGCTGATCGGCATCAACGTCCAGCGCTTCGGCACCAGCGCTAAACACAATCGTAACCATGGCTTCCGCCTGCGCTTCAGTGAAACTGCGCGGCATGCGATTTTCGAGTTCCAGATAGTCAGCAAGTTCCGCAATAAAGTGCTGAATTTCGCGCGCGACAGCGGCACGAAATGCGGCAGACGTTCCGGAACGCTCACGCAGCAGCAAGCGAAACGCGTTGGGATTATTGCCGATAAATTCCATAAATGTTGAGACAGAAGTACGGATTACGCTCCCGCCTTTAGCAATTCGCTGGCGAGCCTGGCGCATTAGCTGGCGTAGCATCAGGCCGCTCTCATCGACCATTGTCAGCCCGAGTTCATCAACGTCCCGGAAATGGCGATAAAACGATGTAGGCGCAATACCAGCCTCACGGGCGACCTCGCGCAAACTCAGGCTGGCGAAACTCCGTTCAGCACTTAACTGACTAAACGCCGCTTCTACCAGAGAACGCCTGGTTCTCTCTTTTTGTTGCGCTCTTACACCCATCATGTTGCCTGAATCTCTTAAATCGAACTCGCACTATACCAGAGAATAACTTAACTGGTTTTATACCGGATTGTGAATGATTGTTTACGCGACGTTCCTCGCGTTACGCAGCAAAAAGCACAGGGATAATTGGGTTATCACGCGGTTAATGTTACCATCATGTTGCTTTTATGTATAAGAACAGGTAAGCCTTACCATGTCACACACCTACGATTATGACGCAGTAGTAATTGGTTCCGGTCCTGGCGGCGAAGGTGCCGCAATGGGGCTGGTGAAACTTGGAGCAAGGGTAGCCGTTGTTGAGCGCTACCATAACGTGGGTGGCGGTTGTACTCACTGGGGAACCATCCCCTCTAAAGCCCTCCGCCACGCCGTCAGCCGCATTATCGAATTTAATCAAAACCCGTTATACAGCGACCACACCCATCTTCTCCGTTCTTCCTTCGCCGACATTCTAAATCATGCCGATAGCGTCATTAACCAACAAACTCGCATGCGCCAGAGCTTCTATGAGCGCAACCGCTGTGAGATGTTGCAGGGCGATGCGCGTTTTGTAGACGAGCATACGATTTCGCTGGAATGCCACGATGGTTCAGTGGAAATGATCACCGCCGAGAAATTCCTGATTGCCTGCGGCTCAAGGCCTTATCGCCCGCCGGAAGTCGATTTCTCTCATCCGCGCGTCTACGACAGCGATTCCATTCTTAACCTGCACCATGAACCACGCCACGTCATTATTTATGGCGCTGGGGTAATTGGTTGTGAATATGCATCGATTTTCCGCGGCATGAACGTCAAAGTGGATTTGATTAACACTCGCGATCGCCTGCTGGCATTCCTCGATCAGGAGATGTCCGACTCACTCTCTTACCACTTCTGGAATAGCGGCGTTGTTATTCGTCACAACGAAGAGTTTGAGAAAATCGAAGGCGTGGAAGATGGCGTTATCGTCTCGCTTAAATCTGGCAAAAAAGTAAAAGCTGACTGCCTGCTTTATGCAAACGGACGTACCGGGAATACCGATTCTTTATCGCTGGAAAATGTCGGGCTGGAAGCCGATGGCCGAGGTCTTTTAAAGGTCAACAGCATGTACCAGACCGCGCAGCCGCATATTTATGCCGTCGGTGATGTGATTGGTTACCCAAGCCTTGCCTCTGCAGCTTACGATCAGGGTCGAATCGCCGCGCAAGCGATGGTGAAAGGCGAAGCGACTGCCCATCTGATTGAAGATATTCCCACGGGGATTTATACCATTCCGGAAATCAGTTCCGTGGGGAAAACCGAGCAGCAGTTAACGTCGATGAAAGTGCCGTACGAAGTGGGTCGGGCGCAGTTTAAACATCTGGCGCGGGCGCAAATCGTTGGGATGAATGTGGGAACGCTAAAAATTCTCTTCCATCGTGAGACGAAAGAGATTTTAGGTATTCACTGCTTTGGTGAGCGCGCAGCCGAAATTATTCATATCGGCCAAGCGATTATGGAGCAGAAAGGTGGTGGTAACACCATTGAGTATTTTGTTAACACCACCTTCAACTACCCGACGATGGCGGAAGCCTATCGGGTCGCAGCACTAAACGGTTTAAACCGCTTGTTTTAACGCTGGCTCAAAATGGCCATCCATATGCGTGCGGATGGCCTCACCAAGCTGCTCGTAGCGCCCACGCAATGGGGAACCTGGACGATAAACCAGGCCGATAGTCCGACGCGGTTCTGGTTTATAACATGGCAGATAAACTACACCGTCGCGCTCACGCTCGTTCGGTACTGCCAGCGCCGGTAACAACGTAATTCCGCTTCCCGCAGCGACCATGTTACGCAACGTTTCAAGGCTGGTTGCGCGAAAATGCGTATCTTCTTCTGCACCCGCTTCAAAACAGAAACCCAGCGCCTGATCGCGCAGACAGTGCCCATCTTCCAGCATCAGCAGCTTTTCACCCGCCAGATCTGACAGCGGAACGCGGTCGCGATTCGCCCACGGATGATCCTGATAAATCGCCAGTTTCATCGGCTCATCAAACAGCGGTACTTCAATAAAAGCTTCGCTTTCTTTCACTAACGCCAGAATTGCACAGTCGAGCTTCCCGCTATCAAGCTGCGCTAACAGCTGATGGGTTTGCGCTTCATGCAGATACATTTCCAGTTTTGGAAAGGTTTTGTGCAGCATCGGGATAATTTGCGGCAGCAGGTAAGGCCCCACTGTTGGGATCAGACCAATATGCAGCGGCCCGGACATCGCCTCGCCCTGCTGGCTCGCCATTTCTTTAAGCACTTTAACTTCTCGAAGCACAGTACGCGCCTGGTCCACCAGCAGCAAACCCGCCTGAGTGAACAACACTTTACGGCTGGTGCGCTCAAGCAGCATCACACCGAGTTCATCTTCAAGCTTACGAATCTGACCGCTCAGCGTTGGCTGGCTGACATGGCAGGCATCCGCTGCCCGACGAAAGTGACGATGCTCAGCCAGCGCCACCAGGTATTCTAGATCACGAATATTCATTCTCTATCCTCCGTCGCCATGATAGCCCATGGCGATAGAAATCATAGCAACGAACGACTCTACCTATCAAGAAGGAATATGCCATAATAGCCAGCCACCGCACGAACCGCCCCTTGCTGCTTCTGTTAAAGAAAAATTCTATAGAAGAAACTTTTTCTCTCGTATGACGGTCAATGAAAATTAATGTGAATACTTATAACAGCTAGTATTCATTATTTTTCTATATTTATTCCGATAAAAGTAAGAATAATTACCTCATAATATTTTTATATATATTCCAAATATAAAATTCACAGCACAATTTATTGCAGACAATTTAATTCACCTCATAAATATATATCCAAACTTATACATCAACTAAATATATACCGAATTTTATAACCCTGAAATCTATAGATAAATAAATTAGTAATTATTTGTCATTAATAACTCCCTTAATTAAAATACCGCTGACTTTATATAAACAATTAAATATCAGGACGGTATTAATATGAAAATGAACACGATATCCCGGACATTATTAGCTCTGGGAATGTTAGGCTGTGCGGCTAACGCTCTGGCACTGGAAGCATGGAGTGGGCAGGAAGGTAGCCAAATCAGGGACGTTATCTTTGACAGTAAAGTTTATTCAAATGCATGGTGGGTTGCGGCAACCGACTGCCCGCAAGCCGCAGCCCAGGATGCATCAAGCAGCCCGTGGAAATTTGTTCGAAATGCAACCCCTGCAGAAATAACACAGTACGGCAACCCAACGACCTGCGACGCAGGTAGCGTCACTCCCGTTACACATGATGCATTCAGCGCTGACAAAGATTATATCACTGACGATATCGTTGCCTGGGAAAAGGTTAATTACAAAGCCATTGGCAAAATCCCTGCACACTCCTTTACACCTGGTGCTAATAATCCATGGAAACTCTACGTCCTGACGCAAGCCTGGAACGCAACGGCAACCTACAAAAAAGGTGATGTCGTTAAAGTTAACGGTCAGTCCTATGAGGCGCTGTTCTACACCACTGGCGACGATCCGTCACTGGCGGCGAATCAAAATCCACAGGGAAATAACGGACGCCCGTGGAAACCACTGGGTGCAACGGTTGATTATACTCAGGCACAGCTTAATGCAGCTCCACAGCTCAGCACTTCCACGCTCTATGCGGCAGGTACGTTGGTGACATACAAAGGCCAGCCGTATGTCTCTCAGGCACAAGTTAAGTCTGTTTTACCGACCGATGCTAACTTATGGGCCGTTTATACCGACTGGACAGGCACCAAAGATCGCGTTGGCACACCAAAAAATCCATGGCCAGCCCATGTTTACGCGCCTTATGTTGATTTCAGCCTGAACAACATTCCAGACTTAGCCAAACTGGCGACTGAACAAAAGATTGACCACTTCACGATAGCTTTCGTGGTCGCTAAAAGCGCTGAACAATGTACCCCGACATGGGGCACATACTACAATCTGCAAGACTATACCCAATACAGCAAAATCAAAGCGCTGCGCGATCTCGGTGGCGACGTAATGGTTTCTATTGGCGGTGCAGCTAACTATCCGATGGCCGCAGCCTGTAAAAATGACGCTGACCTGCAGCAGATTTATCACGACATCGTGGAAAACCTGAATCTCAACGCGCTGGACTTCGACATCGAAGGAAACTGGGTTGCCGATCACGATTCTATCCAGCGCCGTAACCGCGCAGTGAAAGCCGTGCAGGATCAATGGAAAAAAGAAGGTCGTAGCGTCAAGATCTGGTATACCCTGCCGATTCTGCCAACGGGCTTAACGGCTGAAGGTATTTACGTTCTGGAAGACGCACATAGTAAGGGCGTAGAACTCGCTGGCGTTAACGTGATGACCATGGACTACGGTAATTCCATTTGCCAGTCAGATGGCACTGAAGGCCAGAATATTCACGGTAAATGTGCAACCTCAGCGATTGATAATCTGTTTAAACAGATCAAAACCATCTGGCCTGAGAAGTCTGACGCAGAAGTCAATGCCATGATGGGTACCACGCCAATGATCGGCTATAACGACGTTCAGGGCGAAGTCTTCTACAAGTCCGATGCCAATCTGGTTATGGAAGACGCTGTGAAGCGCGATATCGGCATGATCGGTATCTGGTCGATGGCGCGTGATCAACCAGGTGTTGCTAAGCAAGTCAGCCCTGAGCACAGTGGCATGACCGAACAGCAGATGCCGACGTATGGCTACAGTGCAATCTTTGCACCATTTACCCATGACAATTCCGGCACAGCAACCGATCTCCCTGGTGATGTGAAAGCGGTATTCGTTAGTCTGTTTAACGGTGAGAAACGCATCAACGTTAACTTTGATAGTACAAAATTAACAGGCTCAAACGCTTATAACGTAGATCTCAATGGTGAATATATATTTTCGACATCGGGAGCGCACAGCTATTACGGCTACAAATATAACTATGGCCAGCAAACTAATATTCTCGCCCCGAGCAAGCACCTTACTGCCGGAAAAGTCATTACCGTCAAACGCCTCAGCCCAAACCCAGAAGTACTGGCACAGTTGACTGTAACGGAAGATATGTTGAAGGGGAATAACCCGGTAGTAAGTGCTGGGGAAGTAAAAGCCATCACCGTTAAAAGAATCAACGGTCAACCAAATATAGCCGTTGATTTTGATAACAAAGCACTGGGTTATAAAGCGCCAAATGGCTCAGCCTATGTTGCAAAAATCATGGGTGCGCCTGAAAACGGACAATATCTCTTCAGTTGCGAAGTTGGCATCTGTTACTACACCTCAGCAAAAACAGTAACTGATACCTCTACCAACCCAGCCACTGACACCACCACAGTAAGCAGGGGTTACAACGAGCTTACCGCTGGTGAAACCATCGTTATTGAGCGTACTGCACCAAACCCTGCAACCGTAGCTAAACTTCTTGTTACTGCGGATATGCTGAAGTAATAACCCGTCTTTGATTCATAAGACTGACAAAGCGGAACCCGGCCAAGGTTCCGCTTTTACGTTATATACACCAGGCCGGTTAAACCAGACGCTGTTTTGCGTCCTGAATTGCTAGCGCAACCTGCTTCGGTGACACACCACCTTTGGCGGCACGCTTATCGAGGCAAGATTGCAGCGACAAAATCGCATAAACATCATCACCAATCACCGGGCTGAATTTCTGCAGATCCGTAAGTGACAACGCTTCCAGCGCTTTGCCCTGGCGAATCGCTTCTACCACCGCCTCACCCACGATATGGTGCGCTTCGCGGAACGGCACGCCTTTCGCAACCAGATAATCCGCAAGTTCAGTCGCGTTGGCATAACCCTGCTCGGCCGCTTCTTTACAGCGCGGACGCTTCACCTGAATGCCATCCAGCACCAGCACCGACATATGCAGGCAATCAAGCCAGGTGTCGAGCGCGTCGAACAGCCCTTCTTTGTCTTCCTGCATGTCTTTGTTGTAAGCGAGCGGCAGCCCTTTCAGGGTCATCATCATGCCCGTTAAAGCGCCCTGCACACGGCCACATTTACCACGAATAAGCTCCAGCGCATCCGGGTTTTTCTTCTGTGGCATCAGCGAAGAGCCAGAGGTCACGCGGTCAGACAGCTCAACAAATCCGGCTTCACCGGTGTTGAAGAAAATCAGGTCTTCAGCAAAGCGCGACAGGTGAACCATGCCGATAGACGCATCAGAAAGCAGCTCCAGCACGTGGTCACGATCGGATACGCTGTCCAGGCTGTTACGCGTTGCAGACGCAAAACCTAACCAGCCAGCCAGTTGCTCACGGTCGATTTCGTATGCTGTACCCGCTAATGCGCCGCTGCCCAGGGGGCTAACGTCGAGGCGTTCCAGCGTGCTCTGCAAGCGGCTTTCGTCACGCGCCAGCATCTCAACATACGCCAGGCACCAGTGCGCAAATGTCACCGGCTGGGCACGCTGCAAGTGCGTGTAGCCCGGCATTACAGCATCCTGGTTATTTTCAGCGGTTTCAATCAGCGCGTGTTGCAGTTGGCGAGTCGCCCCCAGCAGTTCGCTGATTTGCATTTTGCACCACAGTTTTAGGTCAGTAGCGACCTGATCGTTACGGCTCCGGCCAGTGTGGAGTTTTTTGCCCAACGCACCGACTTTATCGATGAGTTTGCCTTCCACCCAGCTATGAATATCTTCCGCGTCGCTCTCAATAATCGCCTGCGGATTAGCTTGTACTTCTTCAAGCAGGAAATTCAGCGCCTGCTCAAGTTCCTGCTGTTCAGCAACGGTCAGAACACCAACGGTAACCAGCGCTTTGGACCAGGCGACAGACCCCACAATGTCTTGTTCAGCCAGTCGGTAGTCAAAGCGTAGTGAGTCGTTAAACGATTTGAACCGCTGGTCTGCTGCCTGAGTAAAACGTCCACCCCAAAGTGCCATAATGATGCTCCATTAATTAAATGATTCGACTACCGTCAGGCATTATCGTCGTAGGCAGTTTGAACCCGGGCAGTGCTCGGGTTCAAAATGACAAGTAAGATAGCCTGATTATTTCTTCAATTCGTTCAAAGCACGAATACGTGATGACAACGAGAACAGACGAATAAAGCCGCCCGCGTGGCTGTGGTCATACACTTCGTCTTCGCCGAAGGTGGCGAACTCTTCGTTGTACAGGCTGTTTGGTGATTTCTTCTGCTGCGCCGTCACCTGGCCTTTATAAAGCTCAAGCACAACTTCGCCGTTCACTTCTTCTGCCAGTGATTCTGCGGACGCCTGCAGAGATTTACGCAGCGGGGCGAACCAACGTCCATCGTAAACCACGTAGGACATTTCCAGGCCCAGTTGTTCACGCCATTTGAAGCTATCGCGATCCAGAACCAACTGCTCAACGCCACGGAGTGCGGCCATCATGATAGTGCCGCCAGGGGTTTCGTAGCAGCCACGGGACTTAATCCCGACGAGACGGTTTTCGACGATATCAATACGACCGATCCCGTGTTTAGAACCAATCTTGTTCAGCGTTTCCAGGCACTGGAACGGCGTCATGGCTTCACCGTTAACCGCAACAACTTTGCCTTGTTTCACGGTAACAGTGACTTGCTCTGCCTGATCTGGCGCTTCTTTCGGATCAACAGTCCAGACCCAGCAATCTTTGTTCGGTGCATTCCACGGGCTTTCCAGCACACCGCCTTCGGTAGAGATGTGCCAGGCGTTTTCGTCACGGCTGTAGATTTTCTCAAGCGAAGCGGTAGTTGGGATATCACGCTCTTTCAGGTAATCCAGCAGCGCTTCGCGGGAACGCAGATCCCACTCACGCCATGGCGCAACCACTTTCAGATGCGGAGCCAGCGCGGCCCAGGCAGATTCGAAACGCACCTGGTCGTTACCTTTACCGGTCGCACCATGGCACAGCGCATCTGCACCGACTTTATTTGCTACATCCACCAGCGCTTTTGCGATAAGCGGACGAGCCATAGAAGTACCCAGCAGATAGCTGCCTTCGTACAGTGCGCCGGTCTGCAATACCGGGTAAACGTAATCACTGATGAACTCTTCACGCGCATCCACGACATAGCACTCCGTTGCGCCAGAGCGCAGTGCTTTCTGCTCAACGCCTTTCAGGTCTTCGCGATCCTGGCCAATATCCACAACACACGCGACCACTTCACAGCCGCCGTAGTTTTCTTTCAGCCATGGAATGATGGCAGAAGTATCAAGGCCGCCAGAGTAGGCGAGAACGATTTTTTTGATGCCGTGATTTTGCATTGTCTTATCCTTCAAAAACTTATTTTTAAACTAGGCCAGAATACGGGTGCCAATGGCTACACCGTTAAACAAAGAAGGTAATTGCTCCGCGTGACGCCAGGACGCGATGTCCACCGGGCGACCCAGCGTGCGGGCTGCATCCAGCGCCGCGTTGACTTTAACAATCATGCCGTCGGTAATAATGCCCTGAGCGATTAACTGCTCGGCTTTTGCCGCCGTCATTTCTGCAATACGTTGGCCTTTGCCATCCAGAATGCCGCTGACGTCTGACAACAAAATCAAATCCGCGCCAAGCGTGGCGGCAAGCGCCGTCGCCGCCTGATCGGCATTCACATTCATTAACTCACCTTCGGCGGTCATGCCAATAGAGCTAACAACTGGCAGGAAACCGGAATCCAACAGCGTGGTAATCAGCTTAGCTGAACCGGGTTTTGCGAGACCCACATGACCCAATTCTTCATCCAGTTTGGTGACCGTCACACTGTCGCCATCGCCAAGGCAAAGACCCACACCATTGATGCCATGTTTTTTCGCCCAAGCCAACAGGGTTTTGTTCGCTGTGCCCGCCAGCGCGCCGGTAATAATGTCGATCTGGTCAGCAGGCGTGACGCGGAGGCCATTTTTCTTTTGCACGGGCAGGGAGAGCTTTTTCATTAGCTCATCCACCAGGCAGCCACCACCGTGAACAATCACCAGCGGGCGTTGATGGGACTGACGATAGTTCACCAGCGCGGTAAACAGACGCTCCAGCGCTTCTTCGCTATCCAGTAGTACGCCACCCAATTTGATAATTAATGGATTCATCATTTCACCCGGATATCGATTAAATAAGAGACTGCGTTTCGGCGAAGCCAAAACGAATATTCAGACACTGCACTGCCTGGGCCGATGCGCCTTTAAGCAGATTGTCTTCGGTTGCCACGACAATCACATGCTCACCCTGCACCACAAAACCGATATCGCAGAACGGCAGGCCAACCACGTTTTTCAGTGCCGGTACACCTTTCTCATACAGGCGCACCAACGGTTTATCTTGGTAAGCCTGACTAAAAGCATCCGCGACCTGCTGCTGCGTTACGCCCTGTTTCAAACGGCAGGTAACGGTCGCCAGAATCCCACGAGGGAAATTGCCAAGATGCGGAGTGAAAATAACGGGCGTGCCGAGATGCGTAACAATTTCTGGATGGTGACGGTGATTAAAAATCCCGTACGGCTGCAAACTCACTTCACAGAAACTATTGGAAATCGCTGCTTTACGCCCTGCGCCACTCACGCCGCTGGTCGCGTTGATGACAGGCCACTGGTTCAAATCCAGCAGTCCGCCATCAATCAACGGCTTTAACGCCAACTGTGACGCGGTGGGATAGCAGCCGGGAACAGAGATCAAACTGGTTTCTTTCAGTTTGTCGCTCTGCCATTCCGCCAGGCCATATACGGCTTGTTCCAGCAATTCAGGGTGTTGATGCGTAAAGCCGTAATACAGCTCATAAAACTTAGCATCGTTAACGCGAAATGCACCTGAGAGGTCAATGACAACGCAGCCAGCTTCAAGAAATTGTGGAGCCAGGTCATGGCTCACTTCATGCGCCGTTGCGAGGAAAACAACATCCACGCCATCCGTAAATTCGCTGATATCCGACATTGGCTGTAACGGCATGTCGACAATACCTTTTAATTGCGGATGCAAATCAGATATCAATTTTCCTGCGTCATTACTTTGCGCTGAAACCGTCAATGCGGTTATGTTCATATGAGGATGGCGATTCAAATAGGTCACAAGTTCTGCGCCTGCATAACCGCTGGCACCAACAATCAGCGTATTCAACATCTCGGCTGTACACCTTCTTAGGTTGTGTCTGCTAAAGGTGTCAGCGGGAAGCCATCACCCAACGTGCAATTTCGTGGTTAAAACCACTGGAACCTGGGGTTCCATCGCGGCAGGTAATAATGTATTTTTATTCAATATTACTGCATGATTATGTATACCAACCCGAGCTAAGGCCTGTCAACAGTGAAGATGAAATTACCTCCTTTTATCGAGATTTACCGCGCGTTGATCGCGACTCCTTCCATCAGCGCCACCGACAGCGCGTTGGATCAGAGCAATGAGTCTTTAATCAATTTACTGGCGGGATGGTTCCGCGATCTTGGATTTAACGTCGAAATCCAACCCGTGCCGGGTACTCGCAATAAATTCAATATGCTGGCAAGCACTGGCAGCGGTGCCGGTGGGTTATTACTGGCGGGCCATACCGATACCGTCCCGTTCGACGATGGCCGCTGGACGCGCGACCCGTTCACGCTGACCGAACACGAAAATAAACTCTACGGCCTCGGCACCGCCGATATGAAAGGCTTCTTTGCGTTCATCCTTGATGCGCTACGCGATGTCGATGTGACGACGCTTAAAAAGCCGCTTTATATTCTGGCCACCGCCGATGAAGAAACGACCATGGCCGGCGCACGCTATTTCTCTGAAAACACGAGTTTACGCCCGGACTGCGCCATCATCGGCGAACCCACTTCATTACAGCCGGTGCGCGCTCACAAAGGCCATATTTCCAACGCCATTCGCATTCTTGGGCAATCCGGCCATTCCAGCGATCCGGCGCGCGGCGTCAATGCCATTGAGCTAATGCATGATGCTATCGGCCACATCATGTCCCTGAAAAACACCCTGAAAGATCGTTATCACCACGATGCTTTCACCGTGCCATACCCAACGCTCAACCTCGGGCACATCAGCGGTGGCGATGCCGCCAACCGTATTTGCGCCTGTTGTGAACTGCATATGGACATTCGCCCTCTGCCAGGCCTGACGTTAAACGATCTTAACGGTTTGCTTAACGAAGCACTGGAACCCGTTAGCCAGAAATGGCCGGGCCGCCTGACAATTTCTGAACTGCACCCGCCGATCCCTGGCTATGAATGCGCCAAAGATCACCAGCTCGTGCAGGTAGTAGAAAAACTTTTGGGTGCACAAACCGAAGTGGTGAACTACTGCACCGAAGCGCCATTTATTCAGACCATCTGCCCTACACTTGTATTAGGCCCGGGTTCCATCAACCAGGCTCACCAGCCGGATGAATACATCGAAACACGTTTTATCGAGCCGACGCGCAAACTCATCACGCAAGTGGTGCATCATTTTTGCTGGCATTGATAAATAGTGACGAAAGGGGTTTTCGCCCCTTTTTTCACTGGTTTTCTGTGGATTTATATAAGAAATGCTTATAGCCGAAGTTGGTAATTAAATTTCATGAATTCGCGTAACTTATTCGTTTGCTGAAACGATTTCGTAGCAATTGACGAATGATGAGAGACGTGGCTTTATAAAGACGGTGTTGAACCTTCACGGGTGAAATTTAATTACATAAAGATAGGGTGTCTGGGGTCATATGAACGAACAGTATTCCGCTTTGCGAAGTAATGTCAGTATGCTCGGCAAGTTGCTCGGGGATACCATCAAGGATGCATTAGGTGAAAACATTCTTGACCGAGTAGAAACAATCCGCAAATTGTCCAAGTCCTCCCGGGCGGGCAATGAAGCCAACCGTCAGGAGCTGTTAACGACCTTACAGAACCTGTCTAATGACGAACTACTCCCAGTAGCCCGTGCATTCAGCCAATTCCTGAATCTGGCCAACACCGCCGAGCAGTATCACAGCATTTCCGCTAACGGCGAAGCCGCCAGCAATCCTGAAGTTATCGCTAAGACGTTACAAAAACTAAAAAATCAGCCGGATCTTAGCGAAACAGCCATTCGTGATGCCGTTGAATCGCTGTCACTAGAATTAGTTCTGACCGCCCACCCAACTGAAATTACCCGCCGCACCCTGATTCATAAACTGGTTGAAGTAAATAGCTGCCTGAAACAGCTCGACCATAGCGACATCGCTGATTACGAACGCAACCAGATTATGCGCCGTCTGCGCCAACTGGTGGCTCAAGCCTGGCACACCGATGAAATCCGTAAACACCGCCCTTCCCCGGTAGATGAAGCGAAATGGGGCTTTGCGGTAGTCGAAAACAGCCTGTGGGAAGGTGTGCCAAACTACCTGCGCGAGCTGAACGAACAGCTTGAAGACAATCTGAATTACAAACTGCCGGTCGATTTTGTTCCGGTACGTTTCACCTCCTGGATGGGCGGTGACCGCGACGGTAACCCGAATGTGACGGCTGATATTACCCGCCACGTTCTGCTGCTCAGCCGCTGGAAAGCAACTGACCTGTTCCTGCGTGATATCCAGGTACTGATTTCCGAGCTTTCCATGGTGGAATGCACACCTGAACTGAGCGCCCTTGCAGGCCCGGACGCCACGCAAGAACCGTACCGCTGCATCATGAAAGGCGTTCGCCAGCAGTTACTGGCAACGCAAGCCTGGCTGGAAGCGCGCCTGAAAGGCCAGCGCCTGCCAAAACCAGAAGGTTTGTTGACGCAAAACGAACAGCTCTGGGATCCGCTTTATGCGTGTTACGAGTCCCTGCAAGCCTGCGGCATGGGCATTATCGCCAACGGTCAGTTGCTTGATACCCTGCGCCGCGTGAAGAGTTTTGGCGTGCCGCTGGTGCGTATTGATGTGCGCCAGGAAAGCACTCGTCACACCGAAGCGCTGGGCGAAATGACTCGCTACCTGGGTATCGGCGATTACGAAAGCTGGTCTGAAGCGGATAAACAAGCATTCCTGATCCGCGAACTGAACTCTAAGCGCCCGCTTCTGCCACGCCAGTGGGAGCCAAGCGAAGAAACGCGTGAAGTGCTGGAAACCTGCAAAGTGGTTGCCGAGGCACCACGTGGCTCCATTGCCGCTTATGTTATTTCCATGGCGAAAACGCCGTCTGACGTTTTGGCTGTGCATCTGTTATTGAAAGAAGCGGGCTGCACCTTCGCCCTGCCTGTTGCCCCGTTGTTTGAAACTCTCGACGACCTGAACAACGCCGATGACGTCATGACCCAGTTGCTGAACATCGACTGGTATCGTGGCTTCATTCAAGGCAAACAAATGGTCATGATTGGCTATTCTGACTCCGCGAAAGATGCAGGCGTAATGGCGGCATCCTGGGCGCAGTATCAGGCGCAAGACGCGCTGATCAAAACCTGCGAGAAAGCCGGAATTACGCTGACACTGTTCCATGGACGTGGCGGTTCTATCGGCCGCGGTGGTGCGCCTGCGCATGCTGCTCTGCTGTCTCAACCACCAGGAAGCCTGAAAGGTGGCCTGCGTGTGACCGAGCAAGGCGAGATGATCCGCTTTAAATACGGTCTGCCAGAAATCACCATCAGCAGCCTGTCGCTCTACACCAGCGCAATTCTGGAAGCCAACCTGTTGCCACCGCCGGAGCCGAAGAAAGAGTGGAGACATATTATGGAGGAGCTGTCTGTTATCTCCTGTGATATGTACCGGGGCTACGTGCGTGAAAACAAAGACTTTGTGCCGTACTTCCGCTCTGCTACGCCAGAACAAGAGCTGGCTAAACTGCCGCTCGGCTCGCGTCCGGCAAAACGTCGCGCAAGCGGTGGGGTTGAGTCGCTGCGTGCTATTCCATGGATTTTCGCCTGGACGCAAAACCGCCTGATGCTGCCAGCCTGGCTAGGTGCGGGTGCCGCGCTGCAAAAAGTGGTGGAAGATGGTAAACAAGACGTGCTGGAAACCATGTGCCGCGACTGGCCGTTCTTCTCCACGCGCCTCGGTATGCTGGAAATGGTGTTTGCGAAAGCCGACCTCTGGCTGGCGGAATATTACGATCAGCGTCTTGTGAAACCAGAGCTTTGGAAACTCGGCACCCAGCTGCGCGACCAGTTGGAAGCAGATATCAAAGTGGTACTGGATATCGCTAACGACTCGCATTTGATGGCTGACCTGCCGTGGATCGCCGAATCCATCCAGTTGCGTAATATCTATACCGACCCATTGAACGTATTGCAGGCTGAATTGCTGCACCGTTCGCGCCAGTCTGAAGAAAAAGGTGAAGAGCCAGATGCTCACGTTGAACAAGCCTTGATGGTCACCATCGCAGGCGTTGCCGCCGGTATGCGTAACACTGGCTAAGTTCTGACGACTCTGTATTCAAACCCCGCGCCGCGGGGTTTTTTGTTTTTGCTCATACGCCCTCTATCTGTCTTATGGCAGGATAAAACTATTCTGCACACCTCAATGTGGAGCCTTATGAATTACGACGTGAGCCAAATTCTTTCCCGGCTGCTCAACAGCCCGTCCGGTATTCAGCGCATCTGGTTTGCAGATAGCCAAACGGCCCCATCGGAACTCGCCTATCAGGTTGATTTCCCGCGTCTGGAAATCGTGTTGGAAGGGGTGTTAATGGATGCTTGCAATACCGGCATACCGGCAAAGCTCGAGCAAAACGACGTGCTTTATATTCCCGCAAAATGCTGGAACAACCCTCAGTGGAATGCGCCTGTCACCACGTTGAGTATTTTATTCGGCAAGCAACAGCTCGGGTTTAGTGTTTTACACTGGGATGGCGCCACGTTTAAAACCTTAGGAAAACAGAACGTGGCGCGCCGTGGGCCACGCATCGGTTCATTCCTGCTTCAGGCTCTTAACGAACTGATAAAGCAACCTCAGGATCAACAAACGGTGAGGTTTATCGTTAGCAGTATTCTTAGCCATTGCACCGATCTGCTGGGTAGCCAAATTCAGACGGCATCGCGAAGTGAAGCGTTATTCGACGCGATACGTGAATACATTGATGGAAAATATGCCGAGCAACTGACTCGCGAATCTGTCTCGCAAGCGTTTTATATTTCGCCCAACTATCTTTCTCATTTATTCCAGAAAACCGGCGCGGTGGGTTTTAATGAATATCTAAATTATACCCGGCTTGAGCACGCTAAAATGCTGCTTAAACGCTACGATCTGAAGGTAAAAGAAGTTGCGCACGCCTGCGGCTTTATCGACAGCAATTATTTTTGCCGCTTGTTCAGAAAAAACACGGAGAGATCGCCCTCTGAGTACCGCCGCCAGTATCACAGCCAACTGACAGAAAAAATGCCTAACCCAGAATGATATGCGTATCCTGCGGTGTACCAAATATACGACGCACGGCGGAGATCACTTTTTGCGGTTCACGCAGGAAAGCATTAATGCCTGACTGAACGCTGCGGCAATGTAAAAAGCGCTCCGTGCCAGCAAGTTCAATATCAGTAATCAACAGCACCACGTCCGCTTGTTCAATATCAGCCGCGGTTAGTTGGTTTTCGATACCCAACGCTCCCTGCGTTTCAATTTTTATCGACCACTTTTCCTGCTGACAGAGTTTTTCCAGGCGTTCTGCTGCCATATAAGTATGAGCAACCCCGCTGACACATGCCGTAACCGCAACCAGATGTCGTGTCATATGCGTCCTCTCAAGTAATTCTAACCGCCAATAGTGACATGATAGCCCGCCTGTTCAGCCATTTGGCGAAGAGGACTAATGTCTGCTTCATTCGGGGGTGTAACGCATGCCATGCGCCACGGCTTACCAAGCAACTGATATTTAGGTTCGCCGTACTGATGGAAGGGTAACAGATGAATTTCGTTGAGCTTTAAAGGCACAAGGAAATCGATAATCGCCTGCATATTGCTTTGATTTAAGGTGTAGCCAGGAATAAGCGGCACGCGAGGGATAACCTTAATACCATTCTCAACCAGCATTCTGAAGTTATACAGCACGCGTGGCTGGTGCAAGTTCAGCACGTTCTTTGCTTTCTCTGCGTTCATGATTTTCAAATCAAACAGCACTTCATCACACTGTTGGGCTACCGCGAGAAATTTGTCAGGTGAGGCGTCCCCCGCTGTTTCAATGGCGGTGCGAAGACCTAACGACTTCATGCGTTTCAAAAAACGTGTCGCAAACTCCGCCTGCATCAACACTTCTCCACCCGAAAGTGTTACGCCACCACCGGATGCGCGAAAGAAAACATCATCTTTGAGCACCTCTTTTTCCAGTTCGCTAAGTGAAACATCACGCCCGATCTGCTCCATCGCACCGCTGGGACATTCATCCACGTCGTTTTGGCAGGGCGCACATTGCAAGCACTTCGACAAACGCCGTACGGTTTCAATCTTCCCGGAGATGGACTCCGGGTTGGCGCACCATGGGCAGTAGTGCGGGCAGCCTTTAAAAAAAACGACCGTCCTGATCCCCTGCCCATCATTGAGCGAATAGCGTTGGATATTAAAGATCCGCGCTTTAGGCGCTTCGTTATCAATAACCTCACAGCTGATGCGCTGTACGACGGATAATGTCATCCTGAATCTCCTTCGACAGCTCAACAAAGAAGGCGCTGTAGCCCGCCACGCGTACCACCAGCCCGGCATAATCCTGCGGGCGAAGCTGCGCGTCACGGAGCGTTTCGGCGTTCACCACGTTAAACTGAATATGCTGTAGCTTCAGCTTTGTGAAGGCACCAAGGAAATCCGCCAGCTTATGCAAACCCGCCTCCCCTTCAAGCGTACTCGGGGTAAACTTCACGTTCAGTAACGTCCCGTTGGAAAGTAGGTAGTTATCCAGTTTACTGACTGATTTGAGCACTGCCGTTGGCCCCTGGCAATCTTGCCCCAACATTGGCGATAAACCGCCATCTGCCAACTGTTCACCGGCATAACGCCCGTCGGGCGTAGCGCCCACCACTGCGCCAAGTGGCACATGAGCCGAAACCGTATAGGAACCCGGCGTGAAATACCCGCCACGCGGGTTGGCGTATTTTTCCACTTCTTTGCAGTAGAACCGCAATAGATCGGCGCTTATGTTATCCACTTCGTCGATATCATTGCCGTACTTCTCAAAGCGATTAATAAGCCTTGCGCGAATTTTCTCCCCGTCTGGCATAGCAAAATTCGCTTTTAAAACAGCCAGCAGCTCATCAAAACTTAAACGCTGCTGTTTAAATACCATGCCGTTCAATGCATGAAGGGAATCGCTCAGGTTGGCAATACCGATACCCTGCACACCAGAGAAGTTATAGCGAGCGCCGCCGTCGGTAATGTCTTTGCCATTTTTCAGGCATTCATCAATAAACGACGAGAGCAGCGGAACCGGCGCCCAGTCGCGATGGCCGATATCACAGATATTACTGCCTTCAACCATTAGCTTGATGTAATGGCAGATTTTGTCGCGAATTTGCTGCAGCAGCCCCTGGTAATCGAGCTGCATATTGCCCTCGTTTTCCAGAAGAACGATTTCCATAACCTTCAATAGGTTAAACATGGCGATATCGTGCAGGCCGTAGGTTTTGCCGGGAATAGACAATTCCACACATCCGACAACGGAATAATCACGAGCATCTTCAAGCGAGACGCCCCGGTTAAGAAACGCGGGCACCACTACTTCATCGTTAAAAATCTGCGGGATACCGGTGCCCAAGCGCACGGTTTCAGCAGTTTTGAGCAGGAACGGGCGATCTATCAGTTCGTTAACTCGTACACCGAGATTTGGCTGCGGTAGTTGAATGCTCTGGTAGGCATCCAGACACAGGAACGAAAGCACGTTTACCGCACTGCGTCCGTTCTCCGTCAACCCACCCAATAAAATAGTGTAACCAGTAGGGAAACCGGCAAAGTAACGGGCGCTACTGGTAGAGCGCAGCAGCACGATATCGTTGCATTTCACCCATAGCGACTCTAATAGTTCACAAAGGAATGCCGGGCTTTCACCACGGTTGAGCGAGGCCTGATAAAACGGCAGCATGTACTGGTCAAACCGGCCCAGCGAAAGGGAACTGGCATTAGATTCGTACTGCAAAATGATGTTCATGTACCAGAACAACTGGCACGCCTGCCAGAAGTCTTCCGGGCGGCATTCCGAGTTATGGCGAGAAACGGCAGCGATTTTTAACAGTTCATCACGGCGGACCGCATCCTGGCACTGCGCCGCCATCTGTTCGGCAAGCGCTGCGTAACGCAGGATATGCCGCTGGGAGGATTCCAGCAAAATTAACGCCGCCTGGTAAAAGTGGTTATCAGGGGCCTGTTGGCAGTGGCCGCGCAGTTCCGCCACCAGCTTGCCCAGGCCATTTTGCAGCAGGCGAGGATAATCAATAATGATATGCCCCTGCCCTTTGTCCGTCTGGTTGACGCTGAAAATTTGCGTCTTAACCGCAGCCTTAACGTCATCCGTCATCTGGCTATTGATGAAGTCTTTCATTGAGCGCTTTTCCCAGTAGGGATAGAGCTGCTCGCGGTACAGCGTTTTGTCCTGCTCGCTAATGTCGAAGCGATCCTGTGGACGATTCGGGAATTGATCCAGCTCTTTAAGCAACCAGTAAGGATCCATCTCCGGTGACATAATGCCGGCACGCGGTTTCACGGTGCGGTTACCCGCGATTAACTCATCTTCACGAATCGCTATCTCAACATTGTCCAGAATATATGCCGTCGCTTTTGCCCGGCGCAAAAGGACATGCTCACCCTCGGTTGTTTGGTGGCTCGCCGTGTAAAGCACCGCACGTTCCAGAGAGATTTCCCGCGGTTGTGCAAACAGGGCTGTTTTCAGGCGTTCGATACGTAGCGTCATGATGGATTCCTTACTGCTTTAAAAGACTCAGGCCGTCTGTGCTATATGAGCTTCGATTTTGTTCATAATGGCTTCGGCACGTTTCACGGCGTCGCAGATGTTTACGCGCACAATAGTTTTCCCTGTGAAGCGTTCTTCCATTTTGATGCCGATATCCTTAGTCAGAATCACCATATCCGCACCGGCCACGTCTTCTGCAGTAAGCTCATTTTCAAGGCCAATCGAACCCTGAGTTTCTACTTTCACTTCCCAACCTTTTGCTTTTGCAGCACTTTCCAACGCTTCGGCGGCCATGTAGGTATGGGCAACACCCGATGGGCAAGCGGTCACTGCGATGATTTTAGCCATGATTAATTCCTTATTTTTTCAATCAGTTAATTTCAAAATCCAGATCCAGGTCGTCTTCTGCTTTTGCCGGGGCATCTCCCTGTTTTTTACGGGCGTAGGTCTTGAGCAGGTTCACGCATACTGCGGTAACGACAGCACCCACCAACAGCGCGACGATGTAGCCCAATTTGCCTTCCACCACGGGTAGCACAATCAAACCGCCCCAGCCCGCATAGCATTGCGCCCCCATCAAAGCTGCGGTAACCGCGCCACAGGCCGAACCCAACATGATGGATGGAATGACGCGCAACGGATCTGCTGCGGCAAACGGAATAGCCCCTTCGGTGACGCCGACACACCCCATCACCAGCGCCGCTTTCCCGGCTTCACGCTCTTCGGAATTGAAGTTTTTACGGTTCATCAGCGTTGCCAGACCAAGCCCTAGCGGCGGAACAGCAATACCCACGGCGGCAATAGCAACGACGGTGTAAACCCCTTGCGCCACGCAAATCAACATGAAGGCATAGGCGACTTTATTCACCGGGCCCCCCATATCGAATGCCAGCATCAGCCCCATAATCACCGCCAGCACCACTATGCTGCCCTGCTGCATGCCTTGTAGCCACTGGGTCAAGCTTGCCGTAAGCGCACCGACAGGTTCGCCCAAGCCCCACATCATGATGCCCGCGGTAATAAAGGTGCCGACGATAGGAATGACAAAAATCGGCATCACCGAACGCAGAATTTTCGGCACCGGGATTTTCTTCAGATAGAAGACAATGATGCCGCCGATAATCCCGGCGATGATGGCACCGAAGAACCCCGCGCCGAAGCTGTTACCGACCCACGCGCCTATCGCACAAGGTGCCAGTGCAGACCGTTCCGCAATGGAATAGCCGATGTAGGCCGCCAGAAACGGCACCATCAGCGTCAAGCCTGCCACGCCGATATCAAACAGTTTCTTTAGGTTGGGATCGGTTAACGAATCCGGCACCGCACCTTTGCCGTATAGCATGACGGACACGGCCAGCAGAATGCCCCCCGCAACCACAAAAGGGATCATATGTGACACGCCGGTCATCAGGTGCTGGCGGGTATTTTTGAGTATCTGGACTAGCTCTTTCATAAAGCACTCCCGGTGCCATAGCGGCGCATTTGCAAACAGATTGGGCACACAATAGGGAATCCGGGCTGCGGCAGACAGTGGACAAAAATGCCATTTACTGGATTTTTGTATTACATAAAGAAAAATGCGATCCGCCTCAAAGTTGGCGTTACGCCTTGCATTAATTGCAGAAAATCGGATTTGTGAGGTATCTCGCAAATCATCACATACATTACATTTATCCAGTTTATGACAGTTTTGTCCCGTGGCGACGGAAGTCTCCCGGCTCTTATCCTGTAGCCATTATTAAGTGTTGGCTCAGGAGAATCCCTATGGCCCTGGTAGTAAATTTCCGCTGCGACTTACCCAACGGGGTGCATGCCCGTCCAGCCAGTCACGTTGAAAAACTGTGTAATCAATTTTCTGCATCCATCGAATGGCACAACCTACGCACCGACCGCACGGGAGACGCAAAAAGTGCGCTGGCGCTTATCGGTACGGGAACACTGAAAGGAGACGACTGCCGTTTAATCATTAGCGGTGGCGATGAAGAAAACGCCTTTACGCGGCTTTCTGAGTTTATGACCGATGAATTCCCGAATTGCGATGAACCGCTAGCGCAGATGCAAAACAGCGAAGCGGCCACAATCCCTGAATCTTTGTCCCGTCTTAACCCAACCCTTTTCCATGCCATGCCGGTCTGCGCTGGTAGCGCCAATGGCACGCTGGTGAAATTGGCGAGCCTGGATTTGAACGAGCTGGGTGAATTACCGGCGGCAAAAAGCGTTGATGAAGAGCAGGCGGCGCTGGAAAGTGGCCTGGAAAGACTCGTGAAAAGCATCAATATTCAGTTACTTGGAAATGACGGAACGGCATGCGCCATTCTGGAAGCCCACCGTTCTCTGGCGAGTGACATTTCGCTGCGTAATCTCCTGTTGGAGCATGTGCTGGCGGGTATGAGCTGCGCGGATGCAGTCGTGAAAACCGCAGAGCACTTTTGCGAACAGTTCTCGCAATCCGAGAGCGCGTATCTGCAAGAGCGCGTTCTGGATGTTCGCGACGTTTGCTTCCAGCTTTTACAGCATATTTACGGCGAAAACCGCTTCCCGACGCCGGGTAAACTCCACCAGGCAGCCATTTGTATAGCGGATGAGCTCACGCCAAGCCAATTCCTGGAGCTGGATAAAACCTTGCTAAAAGGGCTTTTGCTACGCAGCGGCGGCACCACTTCCCACACGGTTATTCTGGCCCGCTCATTCAATATCCCAACCCTGGTCGGGGTAGACATTGATGCCCTGGCGCCGTGGCTACAACACCCGGTACAAATCGATGGCGATCTTGGCCTGGTGGCGGTGAACCTGAGCGAGCCGGTGCAGCGTTATTACCAGCAAGAAGCCTGGGTTCAGCAAAAGATTCGCGATCGGCAAAAAGTCTGGCTTAACGAGCCGGGGCGTACAGTTGACGGCATCCGCAAGGAGGTCGCGGCAAATATCGCTCATTCCGTGGAAGCCGCACCTGCGTTCAATAATGGAGCAGAGGCGATTGGTCTGTTCCGCACGGAAATGCTCTATATGGACCGTGCCTTCGCCCCTTCCGAAGATGAACTTTACAACATTTATTGCCAGGCGCTCGAAGGTGCCAACGGGCGCAGTATTATTGTGCGTACCATGGACATCGGCGGCGACAAGCCCGTGGACTACCTGAAAATCCCGGCAGAAAATAACCCGTTCCTGGGCTATCGCGCCGTGCGCATCTATCAGGAATATCTGGCGCTTTTCCATACCCAATTACGTTCTATTCTGCGCGCCTCAGCACACGGATCGTTAAAAATCATGATCCCGATGATCTCCTCTATGGAAGAGATCCTTTGGGTGAAGGATCAACTGGCCGAGGTCAAACAGTCGCTGCGCAGCGAACACATTCCCTTTGACGAGAAAATCCCCCTCGGCATCATGCTGGAAGTACCTTCGGTGATGTTCATCATCGACCAGTGCTGCGAAGAGATTGATTTCTTCAGCATTGGCAGCAATGACCTGACCCAATACCTGCTGGCGGTCGACCGCGACAATGCCAAGGTCACCCGTCATTACAACAGCCTGAACCCCGCTTTTCTTCGTGCGCTGGATTACGCCGTACAGGCGGTGCATCGCCAGGGAAAATGGATTGGTCTTTGTGGGGAGCTGGGTGCGAAAGGGTCTGTCCTGCCGTTGTTGGTTGGCCTGGGCCTGGATGAAATCAGTATGAGCGCGCCGTCAGTTCCAGCGACAAAAGAGCGCCTTGCCCAGCTCGACAGCCGTGCCTGCCGCCAGTTGCTCAATCAGGCGATGGCCTGCCGTACCTCCCTTGAAGTCGAACACCTGCTGGCACAGTTCCGTATGACGCAACAGGACGCGCCGCTCATCTCAACGCAGTGCATTTCGCTTGATAACGACTGGCGCAGCAAAGAAGAGGTGATTAAAGGCATGACCGATAACCTTCTGCTCGCCGGACGCAGCCGTTATCCGCGCAAACTGGAAGTCGATCTGTGGGCGCGGGAAGCGGTGTTCTCGACCGGGTTGGGCTTTAGTTTCGCCATTCCACACAGCAAGTCCGAACATATTGAACAGTCCACCATCAGCGTGGCGCGGCTCCCTTCGCCCGTACGCTGGGGCGAAGAAGAAGCTCAGTTCATCATTATGCTGACGCTGAATAAACACGCGGCAGGCGATCAGCATATGAGGATTTTCTCTCGTCTGGCGCGGCGCATCATGCATGAAGAATTCCGCAGTGCGTTGGTCAATGCCCCGCACGGTGAGGCCATAGCCGCTTTGCTGGCGCGCGAACTGGAACTGTAATTCACCTAAGAGGAACAACTGATGGAGCTTTATCTCGATACCGCAAACGTTGCGGAAGTTGAACGTCTGGCACGCATCTTCCCGCTGCGAGGCGTAACAACCAACCCGAGCATTGTGGCTGCAGGTGGTCAATCCATTTGGGACGTGCTGCCGCGCCTGCAGAAAGCGGTAGGGCCAGAAGGTCGCTTGTTTGCGCAGGTGATGAGTCGTGATGCTGCGGGAATGGTCAAAGAAGCGCAGCAATTAAAAGAGTGCGTACCTGGCATCGTGGTGAAAATTCCCGTTACCTCTGAAGGCCTGGCAGCTATTAAGCAGTTAAAGACCTTGGGTATTCGTACGCTGGGAACCGCCGTTTACAGCGCAGCGCAAGGTTTGTTAGCAGCACTTGCCGGGGCGGAATATGTCGCACCATACGTAAACCGGGTGGACGCCCAAGGTGGCGACGGTATTCGCATGGTGCAGGAGTTACAAACCCTGCTTGAGCTTCATGCTCCAGAGAGCAAAGTTCTGGCAGCTAGCTTTAAAACGCCACGCCAGGCGCTGGATTGTCTGCTGGCGGGGTGTGAATCCATCACACTGCCACTTGATGTTGCCCAGCAATTTTTATCCGCACCGGCGGTAGACTCGGCAGTGATGAAGTTTGAAGAAGACTGGCAGAAAGCGTTTGGTCGCCTGAGCCTGTAACGGAAAACCAAGGAGGCAGTGAATGGATCGCATAATACAGTCACCGGGTAAGTATATTCAGGGCGCTGAGGTCATTTCCCGCCTCGGCCACTATCTCAAACCGCTGGCCAAACGCTGGCTGGTAGTCGGAGATAAATTTGTCTTAGGATTCGCCGAGTCTGCGCTTACGGACAGTTTCGAAGAGGCAGGGCTAGCGCTAGAAATTGCACCTTTTGGTGGCGAATGCTCACAAAATGAAATCGATCGTCTGCGAAGTATTGCAGAAAATGCGCAGTGCGATGCAGTACTCGGCATCGGTGGCGGTAAAACGCTTGATACCGCAAAAGCCCTGGCCCATTTTATGGGCTTGCCTGTTGCTATCGCGCCTACCATCGCTTCCACCGATGCGCCGTGCAGCGCACTTTCCGTTATCTACACAGATGAAGGTGAATTTGACCGCTATCTGATGTTGCCGAACAACCCGAATATGGTGATTGTTGATACCAAAATCGTGGCGGGTGCACCTGCGCGTCTGCTCGCCGCTGGAATCGGCGATGCGCTGGCAACCTGGTTTGAAGCTCGTGCCTGTTCACGCAGCGGCGCGACCACAATGGCAGGCGGAAAATGCACCCAGGCGGCACTGGCGCTGGCTGAACTTTGCTACAACACGCTGATTGAAGAGGGTGAAAAAGCGATGCTCGCCGCAGAGCAGCATGTTGTGACCCCGGCACTGGAGCGGGTAATTGAAGCCAATACCTATCTGAGTGGTGTCGGCTTTGAGAGTGGCGGCCTGGCTGCGGCTCACGCGGTGCATAACGGTTTGACTGCGATTCCAGATGCGCATCATTATTATCACGGTGAAAAAGTCGCTTTCGGGACGCTAACGCAGTTGGTTCTGGAGAATGCGTCCGTGGAGGAGATTGAAACCGTTGCCGCGCTGTGTCATTCAGTCGGTTTGCCGATAACGCTGGCACAGTTGGATATCAAGCAGGATGTTCCGGCGAAAATGCGCATTGTGGCGCAAGCATCATGTGCAGAAGGTGAAACCATTCACAACATGCCTGGTGGTGCCACACCAGACCAGGTTTATGCAGCATTACTCGTTGCCGACCAGTACGGTCAGCGTTTTCTGCAAGAGTGGGAATAACTTCAATAAAAACACCCCGCATTTTTTGCGGGGTGTTTTACATCGGACATAAACTTAATTCAGATCAAAACGGTCCAGATTCATCACTTTCACCCATGCCGCGACGAAATCTTTCACAAACTTCTCGCTGGCATCACTGCAGGCATATACTTCCGCCAAAGCACGCAACACCGCATTAGAACCGAAAACCAGGTCCACACGAGTCCCTGTATATTTCACTTCTCCCGTCTGCCGGTCACGGCCTTCAAACAGTTCGGAAGAGGCGTCTGTGGCTTTCCATTCGGTGCGCATATCCAGCAGGTTTACAAAGAAATCATTGCTGAGTACACCTACACGATCGGTGAACACGCCATGCTTTCCACCATCAAAATTGGCACCCAATACGCGTAAGCCACCCACAAGTACCGTCAGCTCTGGCGCGGTCAGCGTCAGTTGCTGCGCTTTATCAATCAGGAGTGACTCTGTAGTCGCACTATCCAGACGGGCACGATAGTTGCGCAAACCATCTGCGACAGGTTCCAGCAGGTTAAACATCTCTACATCAGTTTGCTCCTGGCTGGCATCGACTCGTCCAGGAATAAATGGGATACGTACGCTGACACCTGCAGCTTCCGATGCCAGTTCAACGCCAACGACACCCGCCAACACAATAATATCGGCCAGAGATGCTTTACCGGACGCTTTCTGAATCGCTTCTAACGCGGGTAAAACACGTGCCGCGGTGGCATTTACATCCCAGCCACGCTGAGGAGCCAGAGCAAGGCGCGCACCGTTAGCACCTCCGCGTTTATCGCCGCCACGGAACGTCGATGCGGACGCCCAGGCCACAGACACCAGTTCACCGACAGACAGGCCAGAATGAGCAATTTCCGCTTTCAGATGATCGATGTCCGCAGGCGTCGGGCTGAATGTCGTTTTCGGCAACGGGTCCTGCCAGATTAGCTCTTCTTTTGGCACTTCCGGACCGATGTAACGCGCAATCGGCCCCATGTCGCGGTGAGTCAGCTTGAACCATGCGCGGGCAAAGGCTTCATTGAAAGCCTGAGGATCGTTAAGGAAGCGACGTGAAATTTTCTCGAATTCAGGATCAAAGCGCAGCGTCAAATCGGTGACCAACATAGTTGGCTTACGTTTTTTCGATGAATCGAACGGATCGGGGATAATTTCTGGTGCATTGACCGCTTCAAACTGAATGGCTCCTGCCGGGCTGCGCGTCTGCACCCATTCGAATTTGAACAGGTTCTCGAAGAAGTAATTACTCCACTGGGTCGGCGTTTGTGACCAGACAACTTCCAGACCAGATGTAATGGCATCGGCACCTGCACCACTGCCGTGGCTGCTCGTCCAGCCTAAGCCCTGAGCTTCAATCGGTGCCGCTTCCGGATCAACGCCCACATGGGTGGCTTCTGCCGCACCGTGGGTTTTACCTAACGTATGACCGCCAGCAATAAGCGCAACAGTCTCCTCGTCATTCATTCCCATATTACCGAAGGTGGCACGAATGGCGGCTGCGGCCGAAAGCGGCTCACCGCTGGCATTTGGCCCTTCGGGGTTAACATAAATCAGGCCCATTTCGGTCGCGGCTAATGGACGTTTGGCGAGCGCTTCCGGGTTACGATGCTCAAGCCAGGCCTTTTCATTACCCCAGTTCACATCAAGATCCGGCTCCCAAACGTCTTCACGCCCGGCACCAAAACCAAAAGTACGGAAGCCGGCGTTTTCCAGCGCCACGTTACCTGCCAGCACATACAGGTCAGCCCAGGAGATTTTTTGACCATATTTCTGTTTGATTGGCCATAACAGACGACGCGCTTTATCGAGGCTGACGTTATCCGGCCAGGAGTTGAGCGGAGCAAAGCGCTGCTGACCACGACCCGCACCACCGCGCCCGTCCACGGCACGATAGGTACCCGCACCATGCCATGCCATACGAATAAACAGCCCTGCGTAACTGCCCCAATCGGCAGGCCACCATGGCTGAGAATCGGTTAATAAGGCTTTCAAATCGCCTTTCAGGGCAGAGTAATCTAGCTTGCTGAATTCTTTGCGATAGTCAAAATCTTCGCCCAGAGGGTTAGAACGATTGGAGTGCTGATTGAGGAGATCTACGCGGAGTTGTTTCGGCCACCAGTCACGAGTGCTTGTTCCCGCCCCTGCACTTTCATCAGGACTGCTTTGATGAAACGGGCACTTGCCTGCGGACAACGTATTATGATCGTTTTCGTTTGTGCTCATCTTCCTGTTCCCTTCACTGTTTTCATACCAGGATATATAGCTTTTCAGATAAGTTATAGATGAAAAAAACTACAGATTTGATAGTTATTACCGTCTGGCTAATGGGCAACATAACAAAAGTTTTTCAAAGAAACGTCGCAGCCGCGCAAACTTTAAAAATAACCATGAAAAGCGAAGGGAAAACCAGAAGGGGACGTTTTTTAACAGAGGGTTAGCAATGGCCCCGGAGGGCCATAATTTGAATCATAACGTTGGGCGAACACCCAGCGTGTGGCAAATCGCGTAGCTCATCTCAGCGCGGTTTAGCGTATAGAAATGGAAATCTTTCACGCCTTCGCGGCTGAGGATTTTCACCATATCCATCGCAATGTTGGCTCCGACCATTTTGCGGGTTTCCGCATCATCATCCAGCCCTTCAAACATTTGTGCCATCCAGTGCGGAACGCGAACATTGGTCATGGTGGCGAATTTATGTGCCTGCTTGTAGTTACTGACCGGCAGAATTCCTGGCACGATTTCTACGTCAATACCTGCCGCCGCACAGCGGTCGCGGAAGCGCAGATAACTTTCCACATCAAAGAAGAATTGAGTAATCGCGCGGTTTGCACCCGCATCAATCTTACGTTTCAGGTTGATCAAGTCCGCCTGGGCGCTTTTCGCCTCCGGGTGTACTTCCGGGTAGGCCGCAACCGAGATATCAAAATCACCCACTTCTTTCAGCAGAGTGACCAGATCAGAAGCATACATGTCTGGCTTTCCGCCGCCTGGCGGTAAATCACCACGCAGAGCAACGATATGGCGGATGCCGTTATTCCAGTAATCCTGCGCGATAGTGCGCAATTCATCCCGGCTGGCATCGATACAGGTCAGATGCGGCGCGGCTTCCAGGCCGGTACGCTCTTTAATGCCTTTGATAATGCTGTGAGTACGGTCGCGTTCGCCAGAGTTGGCACCGTAGGTCACGGAAACAAATTTCGGTTTCAGGCTGCTTAGTCTGTCGATTGAGCTCCACAGGGTCTGTTCCATTTCACTGGTGCGCGGCGGGAAAAACTCAAAGGAAACGTTAATTTGCCCGGCGACTTCAGCCAGACTCTGATTCAGTGCTTCCCGCTGGTTGGCGTGAAAAAAGCTCATACCCTTACCTCATCAATCGCATTTATCGTTTTATGTTGTTGTGTTTGCATCTCAGACGTTTAGACGTCTAGATAGCAAGATGAAGGAAAAGCGTGATGACGTCAACTGAAAATTCAACACAAGAAATGAGGAATTCTCAATCAACTTGAAATTTGTTCATGTTTGGCGACAAGGAACAAAAAAGGCCAGCAATAGCTGGCCTGAAACTTATGGTAAACCGCTTTTGTAGGTCGGATGTCGCTGCGCTAATCCACCCTACATAACCCGTTTTTTAGAGTAACTGCGCGAGGCGGTTAATATCAGACTGAATAGCGCCCGCCGTCACATCACGCCCTGCACCCGGCCCACGAATAACCAGCGGGTTATCGCGATACCAGCGGCTTTCGATAGCAAAGACGTTATCGCACGGCAACAACGCCGCCAGAGGATGTTCTAGACGCACCGCTTCTACACCCACGCGCGCTTTACCGTTGGCGTCAAAACGGGCGACGTAACGCAGAACCAGCCCCATTTCCTGAGCCGCCTCAAAACGCTGGAGCATCTGGTCATTCAGCTCATCGCCATTTTCAAAGAAATGATCGATGGAGCCCGTTTCACTGCCGTTAGTCACCAGGGACTCGACGCGCACGTGATCCGGTTCGATGTCATACCCTGCTTCACGAGCGAGAATCACCAGCTTACGCATCACGTCTTTCCCGGAGAGATCAACGCGTGGATCGGGTTCCGTCAGCCCTTGCTGCCAGGCCTGGTCCACCAAATCGGTAAACGGTACGGTGCCATCAAATTGCAAGAACAGCCAGGAAAGGGTACCGGAGAAAATACCGCTAATGGCGAGAATAGAGTCCCCGCTTTCGCGCAGATCACGCACGGTATGATTCACGGGTAAACCCGCGCCAACGGTGGCGTTATACAGCCAATGACGACCCGTTTTGGTAAAGGCATTGCGGATTTCGCGATACTTCTGGCTGTTGCTGGCTCCCGCCAGTTTATTGGCGCTGATGACGTGGAAGCCGTGGCTCGCGAAATCAAGATATTGATCGGCAAGCTGTTCGCTTGCGGTGACATCCAGAACGACTAAATCATCGTATGGGTGCGCGCGCATCCACTGGAAGAGTGATTCTTCGTCCTGCTCTACCGCTTCATCACTAAAGAAAGCAAGCGCCCGGCTGGCATCCAGCCCTTCATAATTCAGCAGGCTGCGGCTGCTATCAACCACGCCCGCTAACACGAACTCAAAACCGGTACGGGCTGAAATAGTTTCTTGCTCACGGGCGAACAGTTCCAGCCAACGTGAACCAATGTTGCCTTTGCCGAACAGCACCAGGCCGATGCGTTTTTCAGCGCGGAATAAGGATTTATGCAGGCCTTTAATCAGGCTCTCCGTTGGGCCAACGCGCAGTACCGCAACCAGGCTGATACCATCTTCAGACTGCCAGATAAACTCAACCGGCTGGTCTTTTAGTTGCTGCCAGAAACGGTGGCTATGGAGTGGATTACGGCAAACACCCGCGCCCACCATCGCCACCAGCGCCAGACCTTCGCGCAGACGTAATTCACCAAGCAGGCCGGCGTCCTGAAGCGTTTGCAGCACGCTACCGGCAACTTCAGAGGTGTAGCAAAGCTGCAAGAGATTGCGGTCCGGATGCACGCCAATCGACAATGGACGAATCTGGGCGCGATTTAACAGCGTATCCAGCTCTTTATGAGCCAGTTTAAAATCTTGCTGCGGAGCGACCTGCAGTTCAATCAGGCAAACATCGTCATGACTGGTGACAATACGCGCGCCGGTACCGGAAGCCAGAACGCGCTCAATGCGAGTTGATCCTTGTTCTGGAGAATAGCTACAGCGTAGTTGCAGGTCGATGTCGCTCCCGGACACAGGCTGTAAAGTACGAGCATGCAGCACAGGTGCCGCGAGACGGGCCAACTCACTCGCTTCGTCGAGGCGCAACAGCGGCAGCAAACACGCATCTTTCACTTTACGAGGGTCAGCGCTGTAAACCCCGGCAACGTCACTCCAGATGGTGACGCGGGAAACCCCAGCCAGAGCACCAATCTGAGTGGCTGAATAGTCAGAACCGTTACGCCCAAGCAGAACGGTTTCGCCCGCATCGTTCCGGCAGATAAAACCAGTGACCACGAGGCGTTTGTGCGGATGCTGCGCCATCAGTTGTTGCAGCAGCGGCCAGGATAAGCCTTCGTTAACCTGCGGCTGCGCCGCACGTTCTGCACGCATGAATTCACGCGCATCAAGCCAGGCCGCTTCGTGACCGAGTTGATTCAGCACCGCAGACATCAAGCGAGCAGACCAAACCTCACCGTGCCCCACCACTTCGGCATACACAGCATCGGTTATTTTGCCATCGAGCAAACCCGCCAGACGTTCAAGATCGTGAATAAATTGACCGATTAGGGAGTCAGCAACATCAGGGGCCACAAGGCCGCTAATCAGTTCGCTCTGATAACGACGCAGCGCTTGCTGAACCTGATGCGCAGAAAGACGATCGCTTTGGCTCAACTTCAACCAGTTAATTAACTGGTTCGTTGTGCTACCCGCGGCGGAAACCACCATCATATCGCCAGGCTTTGAATACTCGGCCATGATCCCCGCAACGCGCAGATAACACTTCACATCTGCCAGACTACTGCCACCAAATTTATGCAGCTGACGACCCGACGTCCCTGCTGGTGCTGAAACACTCATGCTTACCCCTCTCTTGCCACCCGGAACGCATTTTCCAGGTCAGCAATTAAATCTTCGCTATCTTCAATGCCAGTTGAAATACGCAACAAGGTTTCAGAAATCCCCGCAGCAGCGCGCGCTTCTGGCGCCATACCCGCGTGGGTCATCGTCGCCGCATGTGAAATCAAACTTTCCACCCCACCCAGCGATTCCGCTAGCGTGAAGAGAGTCAGGCTACTCAGGAAACGACGCAGCGTTTGCTCGTCACCATTAAATTCAAAACTCAGCATCGCGCCAAAACCTTTTTGCTGGCGTGCAGCAATTTCGTGGCCCTGGTTTTCAGGCAGCGATGGATGATACAGCTTTTTCACCAGCGGTTGCGTTTGCAGGAATTCGACAATCGCCTGGGCGTTACGCTGCGCAACTTCCATTCGTGGTGAAAGGGTACGCAGACCACGCAGTAGCAAGTAGCTATCGAAAGCGCTGCCGGTGACGCCAATGTTATTCGCCCACCAGGCAAGCTCGGTGACGGTCTCGGCATCTTTCGCAATCACCACACCCGCCACCACATCAGAGTGACCGTTCAGGTATTTGGTGCAGGAGTGCAGCACCAAATCGGCGCCCAGCGCCAGCGGATTTTGCAATGCCGGGCTCAGGAAGGTGTTATCCACCACACTGATTGCCCCGGCTTCACGCGCGGCAGCGCAGATTTTCTCAATATCTACTACACGTAACAAGGGATTACTTGGGCTTTCGACCAGCACCAGTTTTGGTTTTTCGCTTAACGCCGCAGCTAATGCCGCTTCATCGCCTTGATCGACAAATAAAACGCGATAGGCACCGCGTTTTGCCAGGCTATCAAACAGACGGTAGCTGCCGCCGTAGCAGTCGTGCGGCGCCACCAGCAGATCGCCCGGTTTCAGGAAAACGGTGGTGACCAGGTGGATTGCCGACATGCCGGTATTCGTCAGCACCGCGCCCGCGCCACCTTCTAGCTCTGCCAGCGCACGCTGTACGACATCACGCGTAGGATTCCCACGACGCGAATAGTCATGCGCGCGCGGTTCGTTAAATCCGGTGAAATTATAAGTACTGGAGAGATGGATTGGCGGTACAACGCAGCCGTATTGCTCGTCATCGTTCAAACCGCTACGTACTGCGATAGTTGCCTGTTTGCGCGTCATGGCTCTCGAATCCTTGCTGGTCGAATTAAAGTCAGGCTCCAGAGTAAACATTGCCGCGATAGCCGTCAATACATCTGGACATCTAAACTTCTTTGCGTATAGATTGAGCAAAGTCGCAATAGCCGTTAAAATTACCCACTTTAGAGTGATAGCGTCGCAGATCGCGAACCAATAAACGCTTACACTACGCAATAGATAATCGTTTCAATCGTGCCAATACGATTGAAGCATATATACATTGATAAGAGGATTAAGTATCTCATGGCTGAATGGAGCGGCGAATATATCAGCCCTTACGCTGAGCACGGGAAGAAGAGTGAGCAAGTAAAGAAAATTACGGTGTCCATTCCTCTGAAGGTGTTAAAAATCCTCACCGATGAGCGTACCCGTCGCCAGGTGAATAACCTGCGTCACGCAACAAACAGTGAGCTCCTGTGCGAAGCATTTTTGCATGCGTTTACGGGCCAACCGTTGCCAAACGATGCAGACCTGCGCAAAGAGCGTAGCGATGAAATTCCAGAAGCAGCGAAGTTGATTATGCGTGAGCTGGGGATAGACCCGGAAACATGGGAATACTAGCTTAATAAATTATTGGTTTACCCTATAGCATTCGGGTCGCAGGTAGGCGGCAAGCGAGTAAATGCCAGGAGCTTACTTAGGTAAGTGACTGGGGTTTAGGAGTACAGCCAACACCCCTGCGGCTTGAAGGATGACGGGTAACAAAAAAGGCGCCGTTAGGCGCCTTTCTCTTACCGTGCAGCGAATTACTTCTTCGCGCCTGGAACGCTGAAACGCTTGTTGAAGCGGTCAACGCGGCCACCGGTAGCAACATCACGCTGCTTGCCAGTGTAGAACGGGTGGCATTCGCCACAAACGTCCAGGTTCAGATCGTGACCCACGGTAGAACGGATCTTGATAGAATTACCGCAAGAGCAGTTTGCAGTAACTTCTGCGTAGTTCGGGTGAATATTCTTTTTCATGGAAAACCTCAGTATAAGGCCGCGTCGCTCTTCCAGCCCTAACGCCAGACACCACGCGAAGTTGATAAGTTAGGTTTTTTGATACCAAAAACTGCGCATCAAAGGCGGCGAATCATACAGAACCCCGACCATGGATGCAAACTGATCCGCATTTTCTGGAACACACAGTGTACACTATCTCGTCATTTTTATCAGCCTGGATGTTTTAATGCCTGTCGCCCACGTCGCTTTACCGGTCCCTCTTGCCCGTACTTTTGACTATTTCATTCCCGAGGGAATGCAGATGGCATCAGGCTGTCGTGTCATGGTGCCGTTTGGTAAACGCCAGGCTGTCGGTATTGTCGTTGCGATAAGCGAGCATAGCGAATTACCCCTCAACGAGCTAAAGCCAGTGGCTGAGGTTCTGGATAGTGAATCGCTGTTTCCCGTTCCGCTATGGCGCGTACTGATATGGGCGGCTGAGTATTATCACCATCCGCTCGGCGATGTTCTTTTTCATGCTCTTCCTGGTTTATTGCGCCAGGGAAAGCCCGCGCACCATGCGCCACTGTGGTACTGGTTTGCCACGGAAGAAGGCAAAGCCGTTGATCTCAACAGCTTGAAACGCGCCCCTAAGCAGCAGCAGGCGCTGGCGGCGGTGCGGCAAAATATCCTCTGGCGGCATCAAATAGGCGAGCTGGAAATCAGTGAAACGGGCTTGCAGGCGCTGCGAGCGAAAGGGTTATGCGATCTGAAAAGTGCCGCGCCTTCTACTACGGACTGGCGCGATAGCTATTCAGTTGAAGGTGAGCGTTTACGCCTCAACACCGAGCAGGCCACGGCAATCGGGGCCATTCATAGTGCCGCCGACCATTTTGCCGTCTGGCTACTGGCGGGGATTACCGGCTCGGGCAAAACAGAAGTCTATCTCAGTGTGCTGGAAAACGTGCTGGCTCAGGGTAAACAAGCCTTGGTGCTCGTGCCAGAAATTGGCCTGACGCCACAAACCATCGCCCGTTTCCGTGAACGTTTTAACGCGCCGGTTGAAGTCTTGCATTCCGGTCTTAACGACAGCGAGCGCCTTGCCGTGTGGCTCAAAGCACGCAGTGGCGAAGCCGCGATTGTCATTGGTACCCGTTCATCGCTGTTCACACCATTTTGCCGACTCGGCGTTATCGTCATTGATGAAGAGCATGACAGCTCGTACAAACAGCAAGAAGGCTGGCGTTATCACGCACGCGATTTGGCGGTTTACCGTGCGCATGCGGAAGATATTCCTATTATTCTTGGCTCCGCAACGCCTGCGCTGGAAACGTTGCACAACGTTCAGGTGGGGAAATATCGGCAGTTGCGTCTGACCAAACGCGCCGGTAACGCCCGCCCGGCTACTCAGCAAGTGGTGGATTTAAAAGGTCAGCCGCTGAAATCCGGTCTCGCGCCCGCACTGATCAAAAAAATTGGTCAGCACCTGAAAGCGGATAATCAGGTGATCCTGTTTCTTAATCGCCGTGGATTTGCCCCAGCGCTGCTGTGCCATGAGTGTGGATGGATAGCGGAATGCCCGCGCTGCGACCACTATTACACCTACCACCAGGGCCAGCGCCATTTGCGTTGCCACCATTGCGATAGCCAAAGAGCCATTCCGCAGCAGTGCCCGCACTGTGGTTCAACTAACCTGGTGCCGGTCGGCATGGGGACAGAACAGCTCGAGCATAGTCTGGAGCCGGAATTTCCTGGCGTGCCGATTTCACGCATTGACCGCGATACAACCAGCCGTAAAGGTGCTCTTGAGCAACAACTGGCGGAAGTTCATCGCGGCGGCGCGCGCATTCTGATTGGTACGCAGATGTTAGCCAAAGGCCACCACTTCCCGGATGTCACGCTGGTGGCATTACTGGATGTCGATGGCGCCCTATTCTCTGCCGACTTCCGCGCCGCAGAGCGTTTTGCTCAACTGTATATTCAGGTTTCAGGCCGCGCCGGACGCGCAGGGAAACAGGGCGAAGTACTGTTACAAACGCACCACCCGGAGCACCCTTTATTACAAACGCTGCTCACCAAAGGTTATGACGATTTCGCAAGCCAGGCGCTAAAAGAGCGCCAGACCGTATTTTTGCCCCCGTTTACCAGCCACATCATGTTCCGTGCCGAAGACCAAAATAATCATCAGGCGCCGCTCTTTTTGCAGCAGTTACGAAACCTTCTGGAGTCCAGCCCATTGAGGGATGATCAACTCTGGATTATGGGACCGGTGCCCTGCCTACAGCCAAAACGCGGCGGTCGTTTCCGCTGGCAAATTCTTTTGCAACACCCTTCCCGGGCGCGTCTGCAACGCCTGGTTAGCCATTCGTTAAAATTGGTCAATACGTTACCGGAGTCACGGAAAGTGAAGTGGATGTTGGACGTTGACCCTACTGATGGTTAACCCAATGCCCTATGGATATGCGAAGCAGATCGAAAAATTCAACGACCATCACACTTTTAATGAAATAACTGTAACCAGCGCTCATCAATTTCTGCTAAGAATGTGAACATGGTCAGACACCACGGACGTTGTCAGCACCTGTAAAGTGCATGCGAGGAGAAGAAGTTGAAGCCGAAGAAGCAGGTTGCCAGTGCAACCATGAAAGATGTTGCCGTTCAGGCGAAAGTCTCAACTGCAACAGTATCCCGGGCGTTAATGAATCCGGAAAAAGTATCGCAAAGCACACGCAATCTTGTGGAACAGGCAGCCATCGCTGTTGGTTACTTACCCCATTCTTTGGGGCGAAATCTAAAGCGTAATGAATCGCGCACCATTTTGGTTATCGTCCCGGATATCTGCGACCCTTTCTTTAGCGAGATTATTCGCGGAATTGAAGTGACCGCCGCAGAGCAAGGCTATCTGGTGTTGATTGGTGATTGCGCTCATCAAAATCAGCAGGAAAAAACCTTCATCAATTTGATTGTAACTAAGCAAATTGACGGCATGTTGCTGCTCGGTTCACGTCTTCCCTTCGATGCAAGTATTGAAGAACAACGCAATTTGCCACCGATGGTGATGGCAAACGAATTTGCCCCTGAACTCGAACTGCCCACGGTTCATATTGATAACCTGACGGCCGCGTTTAACGCCGTTTACTATTTGCAGCAGCTAGGCCACCAAAGAATTGCCTGTATTGCAGGCCCTGAAGAAATGCCGCTTTGCCACTACCGCTTGCAAGGGTACGTCCAGGCATTGCGCCGCGCAGGAACAGTGATTGATCCGCACTATATCGCTCGGGGTAACTTTACCTATGAAGCGGGCGCTGCGGCGTTAACACAACTATTAGCCCTGCCAAATCCACCTACCGCAGTTTTCTGCCATAGCGACGTAATGGCGCTGGGTGCACTCTCTCACGCAAAACGCAGTGGCTTACGCGTGCCGGAAGATTTGTCCATTATGGGTTTCGATGACATCGCGCTGTCCCAGTTCTGTGACCCACCGCTCACCACCGTTGCGCAGCCCCGTTTCGATATCGGCCGGGAAGCTATGCTGTTGCTGTTGGACCAACTTAACGGCCACGCCGTGAGTAGTGGTTCGCGCTTGTTAGACTGCGAGCTCATTGAACGAGGCTCCACCAGCGCACCGGGCAGTAGAAAATGAACCGCTTTAGGACACTGGATTCTGGTCAAAGGGATGCCCATTAAGTAACATGGCGGGCTGATAAACGAAAAAAATATAGCGAATCAATAGTGGCACAACGAGATTATGTACGCCGCGGGCAATCGTCAGGTACGCGGCGTAAGAAAAGTAACACCCGCAGCAAGCAACGCAGCCTACCATCTGTCTCGCCGACAATGGTCGCTATTGCGGCCGCCGTCCTGGTGACCTTTATTGGCGCTCTGTACTTCATTACTCATCATAAAAAAGATGAAAGCGAAGCCCTGCCTGGTCATAAAGTTGCAGGCAATGGTCTGCCACCGAAACCAGAAGAGCGCTGGCGTTATATTAAAGAGCTGGAAAACCGCCAGACGGGCGTACGTAGCCCTACTGAACCAACGGCTGGTGGCGAAGTGCAGAACAAAGACCAGTTGACGAACGAACAGCGCCAGTTGCTTGAGCAAATGCAGTCAGATATGCGTCAGCAGCCAACTCAACTTAACGAAGTGCCGTGGAATGAGCAGACGCCAGAGCAGCGTCAGTACACGCTACAGCGCCAGAAAGTGATTCAGCAGCAGCAAATTCAACAACAGCAACAATATACGGCTCAACAAACGGCTCCACAGCCACGCGTTGTGCAGCAGCAATCGCAGCAGCCGCGTCCGGTGCAACAGCCACCACGCGCAGCGGCGTCAACGGTACAGCCGTATCAAGATTTGTTGCAAACGCCGCCGCATACTCAGCAGCGTGCAGCCCAGCCAAGTGCGCAGCCTAAAACGGCTCCGATTACCCGCGAAGAAGTTGCAAAAGTGGCCCCAGCACCTCAGGACAAGCCAAAAGATGAGAAGCGCTGGATGGTTCAGTGCGGTTCATTCAAAGGCAGTGAACAGGCTGAAACCGTGCGTGCGCAGCTTGCTTTCGAAGGGTTTGATTCGCGCATTACCACCAATAATGGCTGGAACCGTGTGGTCATTGGCCCAATCAAGGGCAAAGACAATGCCGACGGGACGCTCAACCGTCTGAAGATGGCTGGTCACGCTAACTGTATTCGTCTTGGCTCTGGGGGTTGAAACCCCCAAAATCCCCCCCATCTATAATTGCATTCAGCCCCGATAAAATATCGGGGTACTTATTTAGCTGATGCAATAAGGGGTCTGCTCGTGACAACAATAGTAAGTGTGCGCCGCAACGGCCATGTCGTAATCGGTGGTGATGGTCAGGCCACGCTCGGCAATACCGTAATGAAAGGCAACGTGAAAAAAGTGCGTCGTTTGTATAACGACAAAGTGATTGCCGGTTTTGCTGGCGGTACTGCAGATGCCTTTACCCTGTTCGAACTGTTTGAGCGCAAGCTTGAAATGCACCAGGGCCACCTGGTGAAAGCGGCAGTTGAACTGGCAAAAGACTGGCGTACTGACCGTATGCTGCGCAAACTTGAAGCGCTGCTGGCTGTCGCCGATGAAAATGCCTCCCTGATTATCACCGGTAACGGTGACGTTATTCAGCCAGAAGATGATCTGATCGCCATTGGTTCCGGTGGCCCATATGCCCAGGCTGCTGCCCGTGCGCTGCTTGAAAATACCGAATTGGGTGCGCGTGACATCGTAGAGAAATCGCTGGGGATCGCCGGTGATATCTGCATCTACACCAACCATTTCCACACTATCGAAGAATTAGCGTCTAAGGCGTAAGGAATCCCCATGTCTGAAATGACCCCACGCGAAATTGTCAGCGAACTGAACAAACATATTATTGGCCAGGACAATGCCAAGCGTTCCGTGGCGATTGCGCTGCGCAACCGCTGGCGCCGTATGCAGCTTGATGAAGAGCTGCGCCATGAAGTGACGCCAAAAAACATTCTGATGATCGGCCCAACCGGTGTCGGTAAAACTGAAATCGCTCGTCGTCTGGCTAAATTAGCTAACGCGCCGTTCATCAAAGTAGAAGCCACTAAATTCACCGAAGTGGGTTATGTTGGTAAAGAAGTGGATTCTATCATCCGCGATCTGACCGATTCCGCGATGAAAATGGTTCGCCTACAATCCATCGAGAAAAACCGTTATCGCGCTGAAGAGATGGCTGAAGAGCGTATTCTTGATGTTCTTCTGCCACCTGCAAAAAATAACTGGGGCCAGGCTGAAGCACCCGCTGAGCCCTCTGCCGCTCGCCAGTCTTTCCGTAAGAAACTGCGCGAAGGCCAGTTAGACGATAAAGAAATTGAGATCGATCTGGCTGCGGCACCGATGGGCGTTGAGATCATGGCTCCTCCGGGCATGGAAGAAATGACCAGCCAGTTGCAGTCTATGTTCCAGAACCTGGGCGGCCAGAAGCAAAAGCCTCGCAAGCTGAAAATCAAAGACGCGATGAAACTTCTGATTGAAGAAGAAGCCGCGAAGCTTGTGAACCCGGAAGAGCTGAAGCAAGACGCGATTGACGCCGTTGAGCAACACGGCATTGTGTTCATCGATGAGATCGACAAAATCTGTAAGCGCGGCGGCAACAGTTCCGGCCCGGACGTTTCTCGTGAAGGCGTTCAGCGCGATTTACTGCCGCTGGTTGAAGGCTGCACAGTTTCCACTAAACACGGTATGGTGAAAACTGACCATATTCTGTTTATCGCATCCGGCGCATTCCAGGTGGCCAGCCCATCCGATCTGATCCCTGAATTGCAGGGTCGTCTGCCGATTCGCGTTGAATTGCAGGCACTGACCGTTGAAGATTTCGAACGTATTCTGACTGAACCTAATGCCTCTATCACCGTGCAGTACAAGGCGCTGATGGGCACAGAGGGCGTGAATATCGACTTCACCGAAGACGGTATCCGTCGTATCGCTCAAGCCGCATGGCAAGTAAACGAATCCACCGAAAACATCGGTGCTCGTCGCCTGCACACTGTGCTGGAGCGTCTGGTAGAAGAGATCTCTTACGAGGCAAGTGAGATGAACGGCCAGTCCATCATGATTGATGGCGAGTATGTCAGCAAACATCTGGATGAGTTAGTAGCAGATGAAGACTTGAGCCGTTTTATCCTATAATCGCGCTCAACGTATTTTCTTCATTTCAAATGGAGGGCTTATGCCCTCCATTTTTTTATCTTTAACAGAGAGAACTATGAGCGAATCGCACTCTGTAAGCACGACTCAAGCCTGGCTTGAAAGCCTTCGTCCCCGCACTTTGCCTCTGGCTTTTGCTTCTATCGTCTGTGGTTCAGCGCTGGCTTACTGGCAGGGCGTATTTAATCCTGCTATCGCATTCCTGGCGCTACTGACCGCCGGTTTGCTGCAAATCCTTTCTAATCTGGCCAATGATTACGGCGATGCGGTAAAAGGTAGTGACAAAGAAGACCGTATCGGGCCGCTACGTGGGATGCAAAAAGGGGTCATCACGCAGGCGCAAATGAAAAAAGCGCTGATTATTACCGTGGTATTAATTTGCTTCTCAGGCCTGGCACTGGTGGCTGTCGCCTGCCGTACGCTGGCAGATTTTCTCGGCTTCCTGGCGCTGGGTTTGCTGGCAATTATTGCCGCGATTACCTACACCGTTGGCACTCGTCCCTATGGTTATATGGGGCTGGGCGATATTTCGGTACTGGTCTTTTTTGGCTGGTTGAGCGTGGCAGGGACCTGGTATCTGCAAGCGCATACTCTCGCTCCGTTAGTCTTTTTACCCGCAACGGCATGTGGCCTGCTGGCAACCGCGGTACTCAATATCAACAACCTGCGCGATATTGACAGTGACCGGGAAAACGGCAAAAACACGCTGGCGGTGCGCTTAGGGCCAGAGCTTGCCCGTCGCTATCACGCCTGCCTGCTGATGGGCGCTCTGGCATGCCTGGCGGTGTTTAATCTGATCTGGCTGCAAAACCTTTGGGGCTGGCTGTTTATCCTGGCGGCACCTTTGTTGATTAAGCAGACGCGTTACGTATTGCGCGAAGCGGAACCGGTCGCAATGCGTCCGATGCTTGAGCGCACGGTAAAAGGCGCATTACTCACTAACTTATTGTTTGCTGTAGGAGTTGTTCTCAGTACGGTGTCGTTTTAGCTGACAAATATCAATTAACAATTGATGATTTTGCCAACAGTTAACATTAAGCGATATACTGACAACTCGTGCAGCAACAGAATCTTAATCCTATGAAATATGATACTTCCGAGCTTTGCGACATCTATCAGGAAGATGTCAACGTCGTTGAACCGCTGTTTTCCAATTTCGGTGGGCGGTCGTCCTTTGGCGGGCAAATCATCACGGTGAAATGTTTCGAGGACAACGGATTGTTGTATGATCTGCTCGAACAAAATGGCCGTGGACGCGTGCTGTTAATTGATGGCGGTGGCTCTGTCCGTCGCGCGTTGATTGATGCGGAACTTGCCCGTCTGGCTGCTCAAAACGAGTGGGAAGGCATTGTGGTATACGGCGCAGTCCGTCAGGTTGATGACCTGGAAGAACTGGATATTGGTATTCAGGCGATTGCCGCTATTCCTGTGGGTTCTGCGGGTGTTGGCGTTGGTGAAAGTGATGTGCGCGTTAACTTCGGTGGCGTGACCTTTTTCTCCGGCGACCATCTCTACGCTGACAATACCGGTATCATCCTTTCCGAAGACCCCCTCGATATCGAATAACAAAACGGGCGCCCTGAGGCGCCCGTTCTTCTTTCTAAATACTCTTAGTAAATAATTCGAGTTGCAGGTAGGCGGCAAGGGAGAGCAGCCAACACCCCTGCGGCTCGAAGTATGACGGGTATTTAGACTTCTTCCATCTTACCTAACAGGGCATGCAGACGATCCTGCCAAACATGCTGCTGTTCTTTCAGAGAATTGTTTTCGCGAACTAATTCTTCGTGATTGCCCTGAGCCTGTTGAACTTGTTGAGACAAATTGTTGTTAGTCTCTTTCAGCTCTTCGATTTCCATTTGCAGCAGGGTAATGGTATCAATCGCCTGCTGTACTTTTGCTTCCAGTTTCTCAAACACTTCAAATGACATTTCGAACCTCTCCTGAATTGCAAGGCGTTGATGGATGTCTACATCCCCGTCCCGGATATTCCCCGAAGACACCTTATGAATATATGCGCTCCACGCAGCGTGTCTCGATTGTAAGTAGCGTGAGTAGCCGTGTCCAGCGAGTTCAAGCGCTCTTTGCGTAACATAACGTTTTTCGGCTTATGCCGAATGACCGGGCGGCCCAAAATCAGTATTTGTTAACGTCTTGATTACTTACCTGGGCATTTACGTTGCTTTTATTGGGTGATAATGCGCATTTTATAGCGCGTGATCGCTCATTTTTATGACGAGACACACAAATTCAACGTTCGATATTTCTCGTTTATGTTCGTTAACGATAAATTAACACTATGCCTACATGGCACCTGCGTGGCAGGGAAGCCCGAACAAACAATAATCATTAATTTTGCCTTCAGGACCCTATTATGAGTCAGACAGCTCCATCAACCTTGAAAGGTCAGTGCATCGCCGAGTTTATGGGTACCGCATTGTTGATTTTCTTTGGTGTAGGATGTGTTGCCGCCTTAAAAGTGGCGGGCGCCAGCTTCGGACAATGGGAAATCAGTATCATCTGGGGCCTGGGGGTGGCGATGGCTATCTACCTGACCGCAGGGGTTTCCGGCGCACATCTTAATCCGGCTGTAACCATCGCGCTTTGCCTGTTCGCCTGCTTCGATAAGCGTAAAGTACTGCCCTTTATCGTGTCGCAAATCGCAGGTGCGTTCTGCGCCGCAGCATTGGTCTATGGCCTGTATTACAATTTATTCCTCGATTACGAGCAGACGCATCACATGGTGCGCGGCAGCGTAGAAAGCCTGGATTTAGCCGGTATTTTCTCAACCTATCCAAATCCACACATTAATCTCGTTCAGGCATTTGCCGTGGAGATGATGATTACCGCTATTTTGATGGGCGTTATCCTGGCACTCACTGACGATGGCAACGGCATTCCTCGCGGCCCTTTAGCACCGCTGTTGATTGGTTTGTTGATTGCGGTCATCGGCGCATCCATGGGGCCATTGACCGGCTTTGCGATGAACCCAGCGCGTGATTTTGGCCCTAAACTTTTCGCCTGGCTTGCAGGCTGGGGCGATGTTGCCTTTACCGGTGGTCGCGATATTCCCTACTTCCTGGTGCCAGTGTTTGGCCCGATAGTAGGCGCGTCATTAGGTGCATTTGGCTACCGTAAGCTGATTGGCCGCCATTTACCATGCGATGTTTGTGTTGTGGAAGATGAGAAATCCAGCACTTCCACGCAACAAAATGCTTCTTTGTAAGACTGACTTCAGGACAAAACTATGAGCCACGAAAAAAAATACATTGTCGCACTCGACCAGGGTACCACCAGCTCCCGCGCGGTCGTCCTGGATCACGATGCCAACGTCGTTAGCGTTTCACAGCGCGAGTTTCAGCAAATTTATCCGAAAGCAGGATGGGTAGAGCACGACCCGATGGAGATTTGGGCGACACAAAGCTCAACGCTGGTCGAAGTCCTGGCAAAGGCCGACATCAACTCAGACCAGATTGCCGCCATCGGTATCACCAACCAGCGTGAAACCGCGATTGTCTGGGAAAAAGAGACCGGCAAACCTATTTACAACGCCATCGTCTGGCAGTGCCGCCGTACCGCAGAAATCTGCGAGCAACTCAAACGTGACGGCCTCGAAGAGTACATCAAATCAGCCACCGGCCTGGTCGTTGACCCGTATTTCTCCGGTACCAAAGTGAAGTGGATCCTTGACCACGTGGAAGGCTCACGTGAGCGTGCGCGCCGTGGCGAACTGCTGTTTGGTACGGTCGATACCTGGCTAATCTGGAAAATGACTCAAGGCCGTGTGCACGTTACCGATTACACCAACGCTTCGCGTACCATGATGTTCAATATTCACGACCTGACGTGGGATGATCGCATGCTGGAAGCGCTCGATATTCCACGCGCTATGCTGCCAGAGGTGCGTAAATCCTCAGAAGTTTATGGTCAGACCAACATCGGCGGTAAAGGCGGGACGCGTATTCCCATCGCCGGGATCGCCGGTGACCAGCAGGCCGCCCTATTCGGCCAACTGTGCGTTAAAGAAGGGATGGCGAAAAATACCTACGGCACAGGCTGCTTTATGCTGATGAATACCGGCACGCAGGCGGTTAAATCGACCCACGGCTTGCTGACGACCATTGCCTGCGGCCCACGAGGCGAAGTGAATTACGCTCTGGAAGGAGCGGTATTCATGGGCGGCGCGTCTATTCAGTGGCTGCGCGATGAGATGAAACTGATAAGCGATGCAACAGACTCTGAGTACTTTGCCACGAAAGTAAAAGATACCAACGGCGTGTATGTCGTTCCGGCCTTTACAGGGCTCGGCGCACCTTACTGGGACCCGTATGCCCGCGGCGCAATCTTCGGCCTGACTCGCGGTGTGAACGCAAACCATATTATCCGTGCCACACTCGAATCCATCGCTTACCAAACGCGTGATGTTCTGGAAGCAATGCAAGCCGACGCAGATATTCGTCTGCATGCCCTGCGCGTCGATGGCGGTGCGGTAGCGAATAACTTCCTGATGCAATTCCAGTCTGACATTTTGGGAACGCGCGTGGAGCGTCCTGAAGTGCGTGAAGTTACGGCGTTGGGTGCCGCTTATCTGGCAGGTCTTGCGGTTGGCTTCTGGCAGAATCTGGACGAAGTGAGCGAGAAAGCGGTTATCGAGAAAGAGTTCCGTCCGGGTATCGAAACCACCGAACGTAATTACCGCTACGCTGGCTGGAAAAAAGCCGTTAAGCGTGCGCTGGCCTGGGAAGATCACGAAGAAAACTAAGTATTGATATAGCCTCCTTACTCTCTCCCTCTCCTGTGGGAGAGGGTTGGGATGAGGGCATCCTGTTTCCATACCAACACTACGCTTTCCCTGACGATCCCCCGCCTGTGCTAAACTCCGTCGCAATTCTACTTGCTAAATGAGTGTGCAATGAGACGAGAACTTGCGATTGAATTTTCCCGTGTAACCGAAGCCGCAGCGCTGGCGGGTTATAAATGGTTAGGCCGTGGCGATAAAAATACTGCCGATGGCGCAGCCGTCCACGCCATGCGTATTATGCTCAATCAGGTCAATATTGACGGCCAGATTGTGATTGGCGAAGGGGAAATCGACGAAGCGCCGATGCTCTATATTGGCGAAAAAGTCGGTACCGGCCAGGGTGATGCGGTAGATATCGCCGTCGACCCTATAGAGGGTACGCGCATGACAGCCATGGGCCAGGCCAATGCGCTGGCTGTGCTGGCGGTGGGCGATAAAGGCAGCTTCCTCAACGCGCCTGATATGTACATGGAAAAACTGATTGTAGGCCCTGGGGCCAGAGGCATTATCGACCTTAACCTGCCGTTAGCTGAAAACCTTTATAACATCGCTGTTGCACTCAACAAACCGCTGAGTGAACTGACCGTTACGATTCTCGCTAAACCTCGCCATGACACCACAATTGTCGAATTACAAAAGCTTGGCGTGCGCGTTTTCGCCATTCCTGACGGTGACGTAGCCGCGTCAATTCTGACCTGCATGCCGGATAGCGAAGTTGATGTAATGTACGGTATTGGTGGCGCTCCTGAAGGCGTGATTTCCGCAGCCGTCATTCGCGCGTTAGATGGCGATATGCAAGGCCGCTTGTTGGCTCGTCACCATGTCAAAGGCGACAACGAAGAAAATCGCCGTATCGGCGAGCAAGAACTTGCGCGTTGCATAGCAATGGGTATCGAAGCGGGCGCGGTGTTAAAGCTTGATGATATGGCGCGCAATGACAACGTTATTTTCTCCGCAACCGGCATTACCAAAGGCGATCTGCTGGATGGCATTACCCGCAAGGGGAATATGGCAACCACCGAAACGCTGCTGATTCGGGGTAAATCTCGCACGATTCGTCGCATCAAATCGATTCACTATCTTGACCGCAAAGACCCGGACGTTCAGACGCATATTCTGTAACGCTGCCGTTTGTCTGATTGAGCTTTCCAGCTCTCGGCGGCTGGAAATCTCACATTTTTCTGGGGAAGATAGGGCAAAAGCAACACCTTCTAAATTACTCGAATTGCAGGAAGAACATCATGGCGGAATGGGTTAAAGGTAAAGTTATCCAGGTACAAAACTGGACTGACGCTCTTTTTAGTCTCACAGTTCATGCGCCCGTCGACCCCTTCACCGCAGGGCAATTTACCAAGCTTGGGTTGGAAGTTGATGGCGAACGCGTCCAGCGCGCCTATTCCTACGTCAATGCGCCAAGCGATCCTAATCTTGAGTTTTACCTGGTGACCGTTCCTGAGGGCAAACTGAGCCCTCGCCTACATGCTCTGCAACCGGGCGATGAAGTTATGCTGGTTAGCGAAGCAGCAGGTTTCTTTGTATTGGATGAAGTACCGGATTGCCAGACGCTGTGGATGCTGGCGACAGGCACGGCATTGGGGCCCTATCTTTCGATTTTGCAGGAAGGTAAAGGGCTGGAGCGATTCGAGAATATCGTTTTGCTGCACGCGGTACGTTATGCGCAAGATTTGAGCTACCTGCCTTTGATGCAGAAGCTCCAGCAGCAATATGAAGGGAAGTTACGTATTCAGACTGTCGTGAGTCGGGAATCAGTTCCGGGTTCATTAACCGGGCGCGTGCCTGCACTCATTGAAAGCGGTGAACTTGAAGCGGCGGTAGGCCTGCCAATGAATATCGAGACCAGCCATGTGATGCTGTGCGGTAACCCACAAATGGTTCGCGACACGCAACAGTTGCTGAAAGATACCCGGCAGATGACCAAACATTTGCGCCGTCGACCGGGCCATATGACCGCAGAACACTACTGGTAACGTAATGGCTTATTAGCGGTATTTCACTTCGCTAGTGTCTTTGCCAAATCGGTTTTCACCCTGGGTGCCAACAAACGCGCCCAGGTCCATGATAACCATCACCAGAATCAGGGTCGGGATAAAACGCCCTAAACCCCACTGCGCTAAAGTGCCGAAAGTTTCCCAGTTCCCCGCCAGCAACAACCAGGCAGGAATAAACAGTAGCGCCCACCAGCCTTTCTTGTTTCTGTCGTGCAGACGTTTCACAATCACGGCGGCCGTCGGAATCAACGACCCCGATAAAAAGAAACCGGCGGTGGAATAAGGCATAATTTCCGCACCCGCGAGGGTGAAGAGAATAATCAGCGCAACTAACCAAACGCCAATCCAAATCCAGAAGTCACGGCGTCCAATACGTCCGCTAAAAGAGAACAGCCATTGCTGTATGGTCATGGTAAGGTCCATTTTATTGTTTAGCGCCGTAGTGTACCCTGGCAACGCCGGGTTTTGACAAGCCAACGGAATGCCGATTTAATCGGGAAAGGGATTCACTGGAGAATTTGTCGATGAGATATCTGTTTGCCGCTCTGGCTTTTTTGGCGCTACCCGCCACGGTGGCCTGGGCCGATCCGCCTGCAGATTCTGCCTCAACGTTACAGGCCGCCCCGTATTTACTGGCGGGAGCCCCAACATTTGATATGAATATTACGCAATTTCGGGAAAAATTCACCGCCGCAAACCCGTCTTTGCCGATCAACGAATTTCGCGCCATCGATTCTGCTGCGGATGAGGTGAACCTGATGCGCGCTGCCAGTAAAATCAATGAGAACCTCTATTCCTCCGCAGCGCTTGAGCGCGGTACGCTAAAAATAAAGTCCATTCAGATAACGTGGCTGCCCATTCAAGGGCCCGAGCAAAAAACTGCGCGCGCGAAAGCCAATGAGTATATGGCGGCAGTGATTCGTACGTTCACTTCGTCGCTTTCTAAACAGCAAAGCGTGGCAAAACTCACCAAACTTCTCACGGACGGAAAGAATAAACGCTATTACGCGCAAACCGATGGCGCTATTCGCTATGTTGTCGCGGATAACGGAGAAAAAGGGCTTACCTTCGCTGTTGAACCGATTAAGCTGACGCTAGCTGAAACGCTTAACACCAATTAAATATACCCATTAGCATTCGAGTCGCAGGTAGGCGGCCAGGGAGCTTATCCGATGAGCTTACTAAGGTAAGTGATTCGGGTAAGTGAGTGCAGCTAACACCCCTGCGGCTTGAAGGATGATGGGTATATATGACAAAAAGCAAAGCCTTTAGCTTGCTGAGTCTCTATACTGTTTCACAGACCATGCTGCCCTGAATGGCAGCGATTCTTTTATTTGTTTGACCTTGTGGAGAATAAAGATGCGACATCCTTTGGTGATGGGTAACTGGAAACTGAACGGCAGCAAGCACATGGTACACGAGCTGATTGCTGGCTTACGCAAAGAGCTGGCTGGCGTTGCTGGCTGTGGCGTTGCTATCGCTCCTCCTACTATGTACCTGGATCTGGCTAAACATGCTGCTTCTGGTAGCCACATCATTCTTGGTGCTCAGAACGTTGACCTGAACCTGTCTGGCGCATTCACCGGGGAAGTTTCCGCAGAGATGCTGAAAGATGTTGGTGCTAAATACATCATCATCGGTCACTCCGAGCGTCGTACTTACCACGCAGAGTCTGACGAACTGATCGCTAAAAAATTCGCAATCCTGAAAGAAGTTGGCCTGATCCCAGTTCTTTGCATCGGCGAAACTGAAGCAGAAAACGAAGCGGGCAAAACTGAAGAAGTGTGTGCACGTCAGATTGATGCCGTTCTGAAAACTCAGGGCGCAAACGCGTTCGAAGGTGCAGTGATCGCTTACGAACCAGTTTGGGCAATCGGTACGGGTAAATCTGCAACTCCTGCTCAAGCTCAGGCTGTTCACAAATTCATTCGTGACCACATTGCTAAAGCTGACGCTAAAGTGGCTGAACAAGTCATTATCCAGTACGGCGGTTCCGTAAACGATAAAAACGCAGCAGAGCTGTTTGCTCAGCCAGACATCGATGGCGCGCTGGTTGGCGGTGCATCTCTGAAAGCTGACGCATTTGCAGTTATCGTTAAAGCGGCTGCTGAAGCGAAAAAAGCATAAGTTTTCTCGCTTAAAAATATTAAGGCTCTGCTCCGGCAGGGCCTTTATTATTTCAGTAGTTCGCAGCTGTGATCTTGCAGTTGTTCCGCAGAAGCCAAATTCAAACGCAGTAAATTCCGCTCCGTCGCCAACGCGACCCACTCCCCATCCCTCAGTTGCGCCATCGCCAGGCTATAACGCCCCATATGTTCGCGAGCCTGCGGTACCTGAGATGCCAGCATAATAAATGGGCTACGCTGCAAAAACTCAGCCTCAGTGACTTTCCTTGCGATATACACGTTTCCTGCCAGCGGTACCGGGAAATTCTGCCAGTCGCTATTCAAGCTTTTTGCATACTGATTTAACTGGCTACGCACGTCCGGGCGCAAACATGAAATATGGATGTGTAGCTGATTCTGGGTGCGTCCGGTGGTGGAGTTGATGGTGAGAGAGATAACCTCATCAGGAACGTACGCTCCCCGTCGCTGGCTCATAACAGCGCGCTGCTGCCACGCCAGCCAGAAGAAATTAGCCGTTTTAGCCTGCAATAACTCCGGGCTTTCCATGCCTTTCATTTTCACCGTAGGCAACAACAGGTATTGCAGCGGGCCATTAATGTCTTTTAACAATGCGTATCCGGACCGCAAATCGACTTTGGCACAAGGCTCAGGGTTTTGGTTATCACGCTGATGGGGAACACATTGCTGGCTGACGATACGCCAAAGGGCGTCAGGGTGATGCAGATATTGCCGGAGGCTAAACCAGCTTACAGCGGCAACTATCAACAAAAGAATGACGAGAACTATCGTGCGCCGACGCCGCTGCATGAAAACCTCAGGACCAAGAGAGAGTTTTCAGCGTAACGCAAACTCCGGGAACTCAAAAGCAAAACGGCCCTTTTCAGGGCCGTCATTATATTTAACGCTGGCTAATTTGGTCGAAGGTTCCGCCATTCGAGAAATGTTCTTTCTGCGCTTTGGTCCAGCCGCCGAATTCTTCATCAATGGTATACAGCTTCAGTTTCGGGAAAGTATTTTCGTATTTTTTCGCGACATCCGCATTACGTGGGCGGTAGTAATTCTTCGCGGCGATTTCCTGTCCTTCCGGTGAGTACAGGTATTTCAGATACTCTTCGGCAACTTTCTGAGTTCCTTTCTTCTCGACCACTTTGTCGACCACGGAAACAGTCGGCTCCGCAAGAATAGACTCGCTCGGAGTAACAATTTCAAACTTGTCTTTGCCCAACTCGTTGGTTGCCAGCAGCGCTTCGTTTTCCCAGGCAATCAGCACATCGCCAATACCACGCTCTACGAAGGTATTCGTTGAACCGCGTGCGCCGGAATCCAGCACTTCAACGTTCTTATAAACAGCTTTCACGAAATCCTGAGCTTTGGCTTGATCGTTGTTATTGTGATGCAAGGCATAGCCCCACGCGGCCAGATAGTTCCAGCGTGCGCCGCCAGAACTTTTTGGGTTCGGGGTGATAATTGAAACGCCCGGTTTAATCAGATCGTTCCAGTCATGAATTTGTTTAGGGTTGCCTTTACGCACCAGGAACACGATGGTCGATGTGTACGGGGCAGAGTTATCCGGCAGGCGTTTAATCCAGTTTTTGTCGATACGGCCACGCTCGGCAATCGCATCAACATCGTAGGCCAGCGCCAGCGTCACGACGTCCGCTTCAATACCGTTGATTACGGATGTGGCTTGTTTGCCTGAACCACCGTGAGACTGACGAATAACCACGTTATCGCCGGTTTGCTGCTTCCAGTGAGCACTGAACGCCTTGTTATACTCGTCATAAAGCTCGCGAGTGGGATCGTAAGAGACGTTAAGTAACTGAATATCTTTCGCCAGAACACTGCTTGATGCCAACAGTAATGTAAGCCCTACTCCCCACTTATTCATCGCTCGCTCTCTTTTATCAGTTTTGATGAAAGCAGCGTGCCAGAAAGTTTCCCATTCATTAAAGAATAAAAAAAGATTGGCTATAACTATTGTGCATATAACAAACGACAAAAAGCCGGGTTTCCCCGGCTTCAATTTTCACACTGCGTGAATTAGTACAGTTTCTTAGCGCAATCCAACCAGTCACCTTTGAACGGACGCTTCATGTTTTCGATAGCGTCGATAATGTCATGGTGAACCAGTTTCTCATTCTGAATGCCGACGCAACGACCGCCGTGGCCTTGCAGCAGCAGTTCGATGGAGTAAGCGCCCATGCGGGAAGCCAGAATGCGATCGTAAGCAACCGGAGAACCACCGCGCTGAATGTGGCCAAGAACCGTGGCGCGGGTTTCGCGTTTGGTTTCTTTCTCGATATATTGAGCCAGCTCGTCGATGTCACAGATATGCTCAGTGATAGCAACGATAGCGTGCTTCTTACCTTTAGCGATACCTGCTTTGATTTCTTCAACCAGATCTTCGCGATTAAACTCAACTTCTGGCAAGACAACAAATTCACAACCACCGGCAATAGACGCAGCTAAGGTCAAATCGCCACAGTAACGACCCATCACTTCCACGATAGAAATACGCTGGTGGGAGGAAGAGGTATCACGCAGGCGGTCAATGGCTTCCACAACTGTTTCCAGAGCGGTAAAGAAACCGATCGTGTAATCGGTGCCTTTGATGTCGTTATCGATGGTGCCTGGCAGGCCGATGCATGGGAAGCCCATTTCGGTCAGACGCATAGCACCCATATAGGAGCCATCACCGCCGATAACAACCAGTGCGTCGATACCGCGTTTTTTCAAATTCTCGATAGCCACTTCACGGATTTTCTCATCACGAAACTCCGGGAAACGAGCGGAGCCCAGGAAGGTACCACCGCGGTTAATCATATCGGACACGCTGTAGCGGTCCAGATTAACCATGCGGTCTTCATACAATCCCAGATAGCCGTCATAAATACCTACGACTTCCAGACCTTCCGACAAGGCTGCACGCACCACACCACGAATCGCAGCGTTCATGCCCGGCGCATCACCACCACTCGTCAACACACCAATTTTTTTGATCATGACTACCTCTAAACTTTTGAATGCAAATTAATACTGTTGCCGGAAACGGCCTACGATATGCCGAGGCATCAACTCTGCTGCAAATAGTATAACAACCGCTTCTTGCTGAATTGATTCAGGTCAGGCCATATGTCGGTATTTTATTCACAAAACATCGATTATGTCTGACTTTTACAACGAAAAATTAAAGCTCAAAATGCCCTTGCTGCTGCGATGGAACAACCGAGCAGGGGTCCTGGTGAATAATCACATCTGACCCAGGGAAGCGACGCAAAATCGCTTGTTCCACTTGTTCGGCAATAACATGCGCCTGAACCAGCGGCAAATTGTCTTCCATTTCGATATGGACTTGAATAAAGCGGGTCGGCCCTGACTGCCGCGTACGGAGATCATGCGCCCCTTTTACACCCGGCCATGCATTGATGATATCAATAATTGCCTGGCGTTCGTCATCGGGTAGTGCGCGATCTAAAAGCGATTGCACAGCGTCATGCCCCATGCGGATCGCGTTATACAAAATATAGACGCCAATCCCTAACGCAAATATCGAATCTGCGCGGTGCCAGCCGTACCACGACAGGGCCAGCGCAATAAGAATGGCTCCGTTCATCATAACATCAGACTGATAATGAAGCATATCTGCTCGAACGGCCTGGCTTTGTGTCTTACGAACCACCCACCGCTGGAACGTCACAAGTATCAGGGTGCTGAATAACGCGATCATCGTGACCACGACGCCCACTAGCGGCTGTTTCATCTGCGCCGGATCGGCTAAATGCTGAATCCCGGTCAAAAACAGGAACAGCGCAGAACCGGAAATAAACATACTTTGCGCGAGCGCCGCCAGTGATTCTGCTTTACCGTGGCCGAAGGTATGTTCTTCATCAGCGGGTTGTAACGAGTATCGCACCACAAGAAGGTTAGTCAGCGACGCGGCAATGTCCACCAGCGAATCCACCAATGCCGCCAGAATACTGACCGAACCGGTATACCACCAGGCGAAAATCTTGATCAAAAGTAACAACGATGCCATGACCGTGGCAGCAATAGCGGCTCGGCTCACTAGCTTCCCATATTGTTGATTCATAGGGGCTCCAGCAAATGATTGCTGGCTAGTATAGCGGATTCATCTGAACCTTCAGGCAAAAAAAACCCGCCTGTTAAGGCGGGGAAGACAGGGATGGTGTCTATGGCAAGGAAAACAGGGTTTGTTACTGGTTACTACGCTTACTGCTACTACTCAGTGCCTGCAACGAAGACATCTGTTGCAGATCCGCCAGTTCACGAAATTGATTCATGCGCTGTTGGTGTTTGTCATTCAAAACGGCCTGCTGTTCAGGACTTAACAAGCGGTACATTTGATTGCGCACTTTCGCCATTTCTACCTGGCGAGCCACTTGTTCTTGTGCCATTTTTTCAGCCTGGGCACGCACTGCCGTTTCATCAAAATTTTCTGCGGTGACCAGATTATGCATGGTCTCCATTTCGCTTACATTCACGGGTGGGCTATCATGCCGTGCCCGTTGCATAAGATCGCGCATTTGCTGGCGCTGTTGTTCGGTAAGGTTTATCCCTTCGAACATATGGCTCTGAAGGTTATTACGCTTAACTAAACCTTCACCGCCCTGGTACCAGTTATCGCTAGCCGGTAAATCTCTGGCCTGACTGGTCAGCGTTATCAGAGTCAATGTAGAGGCCATGACGGCAGCGGTAACATTGCGCATCACTTGCTCCTGAAATCATCTGTGCTGCGATTCAACGAGATTCAGTCTACGATTCCCGCTGCAAACTAGCGTCAGGGGGTGTAAAACAACGTAAAGTCATAGATTAGCGCGCCTTGATGACGTAATTTCTGCCTCGGAGGTAATTTAACAATGAATAAAATTCTGCTAGTTGATGATGACCGAGAGCTTACTTCCCTGTTAAAGGAACTGCTCGACATGGAAGGCTTTAACGTAATTGTTGCCCACGACGGTGAACAAGCGTTGGAACTTCTTGATGACACCATTGACCTTTTATTGCTCGACGTGATGATGCCAAAGAAAAACGGCATTGATACGCTGAAAGAGTTGCGTCAATCACACCAGACCCCGGTGATTATGCTTACCGCTCGGGGAAGTGAACTGGATCGCGTTCTCGGCCTTGAACTGGGTGCAGATGACTATCTGCCTAAGCCATTCAACGATCGTGAGCTGGTGGCCCGCATACGCGCCATTTTGCGTCGTTCACACTGGAGTGAGCAGCAGCAAAACAGTGACAGCGGCTCGCCAACGGTCGAAGTTGACGGTCTAAGTCTTAATCCTGGCCGCCAGGAAGCGAGCTTTGACGGGCAAGCTCTGGATTTGACCGGCACCGAATTCACCCTGCTTTATTTGCTGGCACAGCATCTCGGCCAGGTGGTTTCGCGTGAACACCTGAGCCAGGAAGTTTTGGGTAAACGCCTGACACCTTTCGACCGCGCAATCGACATGCATATTTCCAATTTGCGTCGTAAGTTACCGGATCGCAAAGATGGTCATCCGTGGTTTAAAACTTTACGTGGCCGCGGCTATTTGATGGTGTCTGCTTCATGATAAGTAGCCTTACCGCGCGTATTTTTGCCATCTTCTGGTTGACGCTTGCGTTAGTGCTAATGCTAGTGCTGATGCTGCCTAAACTGGATTCGCGTCAGATGACCGAGCTGATGGAGAATGAGCAACGTCAAGGCATCATGATTGAACAGCATGTCGAAGCGGAACTTGAAAACGATCCACCCAACGACCTGATGTGGTGGCGCCGCCTGTTCCGGGCCATTGATAAATGGGCACCTCCGGGACAGCGTTTGTTACTGGTGACCAGCGAAGGGCGAGTGATTGGCGCCCAGCGTAATGAAATGCAGATCATTCGTAACTTTATCGGCCAGTCCGATAACGCCGATCATCCGCAGAAGAAAAAGTATGGCCGTGTAGAATTGGTCGGGCCATTCTCGGTACGTGATGGTGAAGATAACTACCAGCTCTACCAGATTCGCCCTGCAAGCAATTCCCAATCTGATTTTATAAACCTGCTGTTTGATAGACCTTTATTATTGCTTATTGTCACCATGCTGGTGAGTTCCCCGCTGCTGTTATGGCTGGCGTGGAGCCTGGCAAAACCTGCGCGTAAGTTGAAAAACGCCGCCGATGAAGTCGCCCAGGGTAACTTGCGTCAACATCCTGAACTTGAATCCGGACCGCAAGAGTTTCTGGCAGCCGGAGCCAGTTTTAACCAGATGATTACCGCGCTGGAAAGGATGATGACTACGCAGCAAAGGCTGCTGTCTGATATTTCTCACGAACTGCGTACACCGCTAACCCGTTTACAATTAGGCACAGCGCTATTACGTCGTAAAACCGGTGAAAGCAAAGAGCTGGAGCGCATCGAAACTGAAGCGCAACGCCTCGATGGGATGATCAACGATCTGTTGGTTATGTCGCGCAATCAGCAGAAAAACGCCCTGGCGAGCGAGACGATGAAGGCCAACCAAATCTGGTCCGAAGTGTTGGATAACGCAGCCTTTGAAGCAGAGCAAATGGGCAAATCGCTGGAGGTAACTTATCCGCCTGGTCCCTGGCTGATGTATGGCAACCCTAACTCGCTGGAAAGTGCGCTAGAAAACATTGTCCGTAACGCACTACGTTATTCGCATACGAAAATTGCCGTTAACTTCTCCGTTGATAATCAAGGGATTACTATCACGGTTGATGATGATGGTTCAGGCGTAAGCCCGGAAGATCGTGAGCAAATATTCCGTCCGTTCTACCGTACAGATGAAGCTCGCGATCGTGAATCTGGTGGGACTGGCTTGGGGTTAGCCATTGTAGAAACTGCCGTCCAACAGCATCGTGGCTGGGTGAAAGCCGATGACAGTCCATTAGGTGGCTTGCGGCTGGTGCTTTGGCTACCACTCTACCATCGCTAATTTTTCATCGCAAAGAACAGGCCCTTCGGGGCCTGTTTTCCTTCTGACGATAAATTGATATTCTGCGCGCCTTGTCTTATGGGGGCCGTATGCTGAATATCGTGTTGTTTGAACCTGAAATCCCACCGAATACCGGGAATATCATCCGTCTATGCGCCAACACTGGCTTCCGATTACATATTATCGAACCAACGGGTTTTGGATGGGATGATAAGCGCCTGCGCCGCGCGGGGCTGGATTATCATGAGTTCGCCGCCGTTAACCGCCATAAAGACTACGCCGCTTTTGTGGAAGCAGAAAACCCGCAGCGCCTGTTCGCCCTCACCACTAAGGGAACGCCAGCCCATAGCGCCGTAAGTTATCAGGATGGGGATTATTTGGTGTTTGGCCCGGAAACACGCGGCCTGCCTGCAACTATTCTGGATGCTTTGCCTGCTGAGCAGAAAATCCGCATTCCGATGATGCCGGACAGCCGCAGTATGAATTTATCGAACGCGGTGTCGGTAGTGGTGTATGAAGCGTGGCGCCAGCTTGGATATCCCGGCGCCGTTCTGAGAAGTTAGATTCCGTCGCCGTACTCAAAGCCGTTGTTCGCACCGTTAAAGTGCTGATCCATATCGATGGCAGGCTTATCGCTTTCAGGCCTGCCAACAATCCGCGCCGGAACGCCTGCCGCCGTAGTATGAGGCGGCACTGGCTGTAACACGACCGAGCCTGCACCAATTTTCGCCCCGCACCCAACTTCAATATTGCCAAGTATTTTTGCCCCAGCACCAATCATCACGCCTTCACGAATTTTAGGATGACGATCGCCGCTGGTTTTACCGGTACCGCCCAACGTGACCGACTGCAAAATCGATACGTCATTTTCTACGATAGCCGTTTCACCGATCACAATGCCGGTGGCGTGATCGAGCATGATCCCACAGCCAATTTTAGCGGCCGGATGGATATCGACCTGAAATGACACAGAAACCTGATTTTGCAGGAAAATGGCTAATGCCCGGCGGCCCTCTTTCCATAGCCAGTGGCCGATTCGGTAGGATTGCAGCGCATGAAAGCCTTTCAGATATAACAGTGGAGTTGAATATTTATCGACTGCCGGGTCACGCGTGCGCACAGCCTGGATATCACAGGCGGCGGAGGCAATCATTTGTGGTTCTGCTGCATAAGCTTCTTCGACAACTTCACGAATCGCGATAGCGGGCATAATCGGGGAGGCAAGCTTGTTGGCGAGCATATAACTCAACGCGCTACCCAGGTTTTCATGCTTGAGGAGAGTTGCGTGATAAAAACTGGCCAACATTGGTTCACAATCGGCAAGCGCTCGTGCTTCGGCTTTAATGTTGTTCCACACCAGATCCAGTTCTTCAGACGACATTGCTCTCTCCAGACAGAAAAACAGCGCCCGGCACCAGGTACCGGAACGCTTCAGTTATCGCGGTTTTGTCGTTCCATCATCCGTAACGATACCCAAAATAATTCGAGTTGTGGGTAAGTGTAGCCCCCCACAACTTGAAGTATGACGGGTATTAGCTGCCGCTCCGTTCATCCTTGCGTGTTCGACCAAGCAACGTTAATGCTGCCTCTCGAGCGTTTTTTCCACAATATAATACTTGATAAATTTCCTCGGTTATTGGCATTTCAACGCCAAAACGCGCTGCCAGCTCCCGCACTTCTTTCGTATTGCGGTAGCCTTCAACCACCTGACCGATTTTCTGCTGGGCTGAATCAACGTCTGCACCCTGCCCCAGCGCCATACCGAAACGGCGGTTGCGTGACTGGTTATCAGTACACGTCAGCACCAGATCGCCTAAGCCTGCCATTCCCATAAAGGTTTCAGGATCGGCACCCAAAGCGGTGCCAAGGCGGGTCATTTCCGCGAGGCCACGGGTGATCAACGCCGTACGCGCATTTGCGCCAAAGCCAATGCCGTCAGACATCCCCGCACCAATCGCAATCACGTTTTTCACCGCACCACCTAATTGCACGCCGATAAAATCTGGATTGCTATAAACACGGAAACTTTTGCCGCAGTGCAGCAATTGCTGGAGATCCTGCGCGAAGGTTTCATCGGTAGCCGCCAGTGCGATTGCCGTAGGCAAACCCGCAGCCAACTCTTTGGCAAACGTTGGACCGGAAATTACCGCCAGGGGAATTTCATCACCTAACGCTTCTCGAGCAACGTCTTGCAGCAAACGTCCGGTTTCAGCCTCTAAACCTTTTGTCGCCCAGACGATACGAGCGTCTTTGCGCATTAACGGTTTGATTTGGCGCAGCACTTCACCGAAGACGTGGCTAGGCACCACGACCAGAATATTGCGGCTGGCAGCCAACGCTTTCGCTAAATCGCTTTCGAGGTGAAGAGTGTCAGGAAAAGGAACGTCAGGAAGAAATGCGGTATTACAGCGATCGGCTTGCAATACAGCAAGGTGTTTAGGGTCATGGCCCCACAGTACAACGTGGTGGCCATTACGCGCCAGGGTGATGGCAAGAGCGGTGCCGTACGAGCCGGCACCGATCACAGTCATTGAAGCATTAAAGCTGTTCATCAGGCATCCTGATGGTTTTCAGCACCTTCGCCATTTTGCTGTTGCAGATAGCTCATGAACAGCGCATCGAAGTTAACCGGTGCAAGGTTCAGCTGCGGGAAGGTACCACGAGAAACCAGGCTAGTGATTGCTTCACGTGCATAAGGGAACAGAATGTTCGGGCAGTACGCACCCAGGCAATGTGCCATCTGCGGACCTTCGATCCCACCGATGGAGAAGATACCCGCCTGCTGAACTTCACACAGGAATGCAGTGTCTTCGCCCAGTGTTGCGGTTACCGTTACGCGCAACACAACTTCATAAACGTCATCAGCCAGTTGGCTGGAAGCCGTATCAAGATCCAGTTTAACTTCTGGCTGCCAGTCTTTCTGGAATACGTGCGGTGCGTTTGGCGCTTCGAAAGAGATGTCCTTGGTGTAGACACGCTGAATCTGGAAAGCCATTTCTGTGTTGTTTTGTTCTGACATTATAAAACCCTTAAAAAATTATTACGTCCTTAAACGGCAGTAAGCGACAATAGAACTGCACTAGCGCAGCAGGGGATCGAGTCCACCACGAGCGTCGAGTGCATACAAGTCATCGCAACCACCAATGTGCTGTGCGTCAATAAAAATCTGCGGCACGGTGGTTCGCCCACTGCGTTTAATCATCTCTTCACGCTTAACGGCATCACCGTCAATCGCCAACTCCTGAAACGTGACCCCTTTGCTTTGCAGCAGGTCTTTTGCACGGTGGCAAAACGGACAGGTTGCTTTTGTGTAGATTTCAATATTCGCCATGGTCTTCCCCAATGTGCTTATCGATTTATTTACCGCGAACCAACGGCAGGTTTTCGCCACTCCAGCCGGCAATCCCTTCCTTCAGCAAGGTTACTTTTTCGAAACCTGCTTTTGTCAGCAGCGCTGCTGAGTCTTGAGAAGAAACACCATTGCCACAAACTACGATCACAGGTTGTGCTTTATGTTTTTCTAACTCACCGAAATTGCCATTTTTAATATCAGCTGGCAACACATTCAATGAGTTAGCAATATGGCCTTTACGGAAGTCATCGCGTGAACGCACGTCAACGACAACGGCATCTTCTTTATTGATAAGACGTGTCGCTTCGCCGCGAGTGATGACTTTAACTTTAGAGGTTAAACCTTTAAAGGTCATGAAAAGTACAGCGGCCAGTAAGGCAACCCACGCCAAACTAAGTATGGGATGGCGACCAACGAATTGCATAATTTCTTGCATGGGGGGTGTAACTCCCGACTGAGTAATATGAAAAAACAGGTGAGGAGTATACATTTGCGTTGTGCCAAATACAGCCAGTCAGCGCGAGGTAATGTAGATTCTGCGGAGTGTTACGAAAAAAATTACCTTAACGGTGTAAAACCGATCACAATCCAACCCCTTTCTTTGATCTTCTGCGGCTATTTACCCCGTGGCCTGTAGTAAAATTACGCAAATTTTGTCTTTGACTTAGAGGTTGTCGCAATGTCAGTTACTAAAAAACCTATGGTTCTGGTGATTCTGGATGGCTATGGCCACCGCGAAGAGCAGCAGGATAACGCTATCCTGAATGCTAAAACCCCGGTTATGGATAGCCTGTGGGCGCAGCGTCCGCACACTTTAATCAACGCATCCGGCCTGGAAGTCGGTCTGCCAGATGGCCAAATGGGTAACTCCGAAGTAGGTCACGTAAACCTCGGCGCTGGCCGTGTTGTTTATCAGGATCTGACTCGTCTGGACGTTGAAATTAAAGAACGTACTTTCTTCGCTAACCCAACGTTGACTGCTGCGGTAGATAAAGCGGTTGCTGCGGGCAAAGCCGTGCACATCATGGGTCTGGCATCAGCCGGTGGCGTTCACAGCCATGAAGAACACATTCTGGCGATGATAGAACTGGCAGCAGAACGTGGCGCAGAAGCCATCTACCTGCATGCATTCCTGGATGGCCGTGATACTCCACCACGCAGCGCAAAATCCTCTCTGGAAAAATTTGCCGACAAATTTGCCGCACTGGGCAAAGGCCGTGTGGCTTCCCTGATTGGCCGTTACTACGCTATGGACCGCGACAACCGTTGGGATCGCGTAGAACTGGCTTACGACCTGCTGACTCAAGCTAAAGGCGAGTTCCAGGCTGAAACTGCCGTTGCGGGTCTGGAAGCAGCCTATGCTCGCGATGAAAACGATGAATTCGTTAAACCAACGGTTATTCGCGCTGAAGGCGAAGCAGATGCGGTCATGAACGACGGCGATGCGCTTATCTTCATGAACTTCCGTGCTGACCGTGCGCGTCAAATTACCCGTACTTTTGTTAACGCCGACTTCGACGGTTTTGCGCGTAAGAAAGTGGTTAACTTCGGCGATTTCGTGATGCTGACTGAATACGCAGCAGACATCAAAGCCGCATGCGCATATCCACCAGCATCGCTGACCAACACCTTCGGTGAGTGGATGGCGAAGCACGATAAAACTCAGTTACGCATCTCCGAAACTGAAAAATATGCGCACGTAACCTTCTTCTACAACGGCGGTGTTGAAGAGCCATTTGCTGGTGAAGACCGCATTCTGATTAACTCTCCGAAAGTGGCCACTTACGATCTGCAGCCAGAAATGAGTTCTGTAGAACTGACCGAAAAACTGCTTGCAGCCATCAACAGCGGCAAATATGACACCATCATTTGTAACTATCCAAACGGTGACATGGTTGGGCATACCGGTGTTTACGAAGCGGCTGTCGCTGCGGTTGAAGCACTGGACGGCTGCATCGCTCAGGTTGTTTCTGCGGTTGAAAATATTGGCGGGCAACTGCTTATCACCGCTGACCACGGCAACGCAGAACAAATGGCCGATCCGGCAACTGGCCAGGCGCACACCGCGCACACCAGCCTGCCTGTTCCACTGATTTATGTGGGCTCCCGTGGCGTGAAAGCGGTAGAAGGCGGCAAGCTTTCTGATATCGCGCCGACCATGTTGAGCCTGATGGGGATGGAAATCCCGCAAGAGATGACTGGCAAGCCGCTGTTCATCGTGGAATAATCCCTCCCCATGAGGGGAAAGGCGATTTTTTCAATAACATGGGCCGTGAAATCGAAACCGTTTTCAGTCAGGCCTATGATTTACGCCAGCGTGTTAAGCGCTGGCGTATTGTTATGCCCTTTGATCAGCCATGCCGACGATCGCGCTGCGTTGAAATCTATCCAACAGGATATTGCAACGAAAGAGCGAGCGGTCCGTCAGCAGCAGCAGCAGCGAGCGACCTTACTCGCTCAACTCCAGGCACAAGAAAAAGTCATTGCTGAAGCCAGCCGCAAGCTGCGCGAAACGCAAAACACGCTTGCCGAACTCAACAAACAAATTGACGCTATGAATGCTTCCCTCGCGAAACTGCAACAACAGCAGGCATCGCAGGAACGCAATCTGGCCGCTCAACTCGACGCCTCTTTCCGCCAGGGTCAACATACTGGGATTCAACTGATATTAAGCGGTGAAGAGAGCCAGCGCGGGCAACGCCTGCAGGCTTACTTTGGCTATCTGAACGCCGCGCGTCAGGAAACTATCGAACAGTTAAAACAAACTAAAGCGGAAGTTGCGGAGCAAAAAGAGAGCCTCGAGTCCAAGCAGTCCGAACAACAAACGCTACTTTACGAGCAACAGGCCCAGCAAACTAAGCTTGAAAGTGCGCGTAACGAACGTAAGAAAACGCTGTCCACTCTTGAATCTTCTTTGCAGCAGGATCAGCAAAAGCTCAGCGAGATGCGCCAGAACGAATCACGTCTGCGCGATCAGCTTGCCCGAGCAGAAGCGGCCGCCAAAGCACGTGCCGATAAAGAAGCGCGTGAAGCAGAAAAAGTTCGCGCCCGCCAACAAGAAGCAACCAGCAAAGGCAGTACCTACAAACCGACAGAAAGCGAACGCTCACTGATGTCACGCACGGGTGGTCTCGGCTCACCACGCGGGCAAGCATTCTGGCCGGTACGCGGTTCAATCTTGCATCGCTATGGCGAACAGCTCCAGGGTGAGCTACGTTGGAAAGGGATTGTTATCGCCGCCGGCGAAGGTACTGAAGTTAAAGCTATTGCAGATGGCCGCGTCATTCTCGCCGATTGGTTGCAAGGTTACGGCCTGGTGGTTGTGGTTGAACACGGCAAGGGCGATATGAGTTTGTACGGTTACAACCAAAGCGCGCTGGTTAATGTTGGAACACAAGTTCGCGCCGGCCAGGCAATTGCACTGGTGGGCAACAGTGGTGGTCAGGGCCGCCCGTCACTTTATTTTGAAATTCGCCGCCAGGGCCAGGCAGTCAATCCACAACCGTGGTTGGGAAGATAAGTTTTGCTTCAATTCCGTCGTGTGTTTTTCTCCGTTATCAGCACACTCATGCTGATAACGCCTGTTTACGCTGGAAAACTGGCGATTGTCATAGATGACTTCGGTTATCGCCCCTCCCAGGAAAATCAGGTAATCGCCCTGCCTTCTAATATTTCTGTAGCGGTTCTACCTAACGCACCCCATGCGCGTGAAATGGCAACCAAAGCACACAATGCCGGGCATGAAGTGCTTATCCACTTGCCGATGGCTCCGCTGAGCAAACAACCGCTGGAAAAAGACACGCTGCGTCCGGAAATGAGCAGCGGCGAAATAGAACGCATTATTCGCGATGCGGTAAACAAGGTTCCTTATGCGGTTGGGCTGAATAACCACATGGGTAGCGCGATGACATCCAGCCTGTTTGGCATGCAAAAAGTTATGCAGTCGCTTGGGCAATATAATCTCTATTTTCTTGATAGTATGACCATCGGGAACAGTCAGTCGATGCGTGCGGCTGCCGGAACCAACGTCAAAGTGATCAAACGTAAAGTGTTCCTCGACGATACGCAAAACGAAGCCGATATCCGTTTCCAGTTTAATCGTGCCGTTGAGTTGGCACGCCGAAATGGTTCAGCTATTGCCATCGGTCATCCGCATCCAACCACTGTGCGCGTGCTGCAACAAATGGTGTACAACTTGCCTTCGGATATTACTCTGGTGCGCCCAAGCAGTTTGCTTAATGAGCCACAAGTCGATACCTCAAGGCCAAATAACACACGTCCAGTGGTGCCGGGAAAGCCGGTTGAACAACCGCGTAATCCATTTAAGGGCGTGAGCCTGTGCAAACCTAAGCAGCCATTGCAACCGGTCTACGCAACAGCGTTCTTTACCGTGTTGAGTGAAAGCATCAGCCAAAGCCAACTATTGCAATATATGCAGCATCAATGGCAGGGCTGGAAAAATACCGCCGCACCTCAGTCCTGACGCTCCAAACGCGCAGAGGAAGTCTTCGAATGACTTTCTTTGCGCATTTTGTTGTTTAATTTCCCTTTCAAATACCAGGCTTTGAAATATTTAAGAAAGCTATAGAACGTAGCATATAAACCTGTCACTAATCCCACTCGTCCTTTTCTCCACGCTCCGCTAAATAAATACCATTTGAAAAAAGCCCCTATTGCACTAACGAAGCCCCGTAATAGAGAAGCTTTTATTGGCTTATTTAGAACAAGACGGGTGGTATAGCTATTAAGTTTATTAAACACTTCATGAAGGTTATAGAATGTATCATGTCGAACAAATCCAGGAATAATTGAACTGTATCCATGACCAACGGCTTGATCGTCCACCGGGCGATCGTTAAAACGGGTTTGTTTACGATGGAATAATCTGACAGGGAAATCCGGCGACGAAACAGGATAGATGGTTCTCACCTGCTCCCCCAGAACAAACCAGTAGCGAGATAAGCGCCATGCGCGCTCACATCCCGGATCCTCACCTGCCTTCAAAGCCAGAATAAACGCGACGGTTTCTTCATCTAAAATCTCATCGCTGTCCATACATAGCACCCAGTCATTGTGTGCGAGATCGATAGCGACATTCATCTGTTGACCGTGTGATTTGAATGAATGATATATTGGTTCGATTTGATAATTTCGACAAATATTAATAGTGTTATCGACACTCCCTGAATCGACAATGATAAACTCATCGGCAACTTTTAATAATGGCGTTAAAACCTCATGTAGCAATCGCTCAGAATTATAAGTAAGTAGACAAACTGATATTTTAAACATGGCGGCAAGTGAGTTATAAAAGAGAAATTATATACTGTGAAAAGAGATAAAAATAAAAGCGTGGTGTCCGTATCCGTACTCATATATTTAAAATGATTTTTGAAACCCCTTCGCAATAGACGACAAAACCGTTAGTTATCACTGTTCAGAACATCTATAATGCCGCGTTGAATAATGCGACAGGAGCCGGTCTACGATGACGCAACAGCGGCATAAAATTCTCTTACTGGATAACGGTAAAGAGTGGGGAGGAGGTACCAACAGCATGTTGGAACTGCTCAAACGTATTGACCGCCAATGGTTTGATATCACGTGCTGCTTTTATTACAACTATGCGCGCGGTGAAGGTGAAACCATTGAGAACGTGCTCAATAGCATTCACATTCCTGTCATTTTCATCCCACAACGTAAACAACCCGGCTGGGCGAAAATCAGCAAGGAAGTGGCCCGGGCATTTTTGTTTTTCAGCAAGTCAGGGCGTAAAAAGATAACCGCGTCTATTGATGCCCAATGGCGCATCAAACCAAACGCCATGGCTATACGTGAACGCCTGCGTCAGGGTGGTTACGATATTCTGTATATGAATAACCAGCCAGGTTCTAATCTGGAAGGTTATCTGGCTGCGGAATCTCTTGATGTTGCAGTCGTACAACACTGCCGTATTGAACCTGTTATGAGCCCGGCGATCACACAAATCGTAAATCGCGTAGGTAATGCTGTCATCGCTGTCTCTCACGGTGTGGAAAGCGTACTGCTTAACCACGGCGTGAAAAAATCACTCTGCACTACCGTCTCTAATGCCATTGATATTCATCAGCCGTTGCCATCCGGCCAGGCAATACGCCAGTCGCTCGGAGTTGATGACAGCACATTCCTGTTTGGTAGTATTGGATCGTTAATTCCAAGAAAATCCTGTCACCATACTATAGAGGCGCTGCATCATTTTCAGCAGCATCACCCCGATGCAAAATGGAAATTTGTTCTGGTTGGCGAAGGGGCGGAGCATGAAAAATTAAAACGCCAGGCCGCTGATTATGGATTTGCCGATCGGGTTATCTTTACCGGTTTTCGTAATAATCCCCTGGATTATCTTGCCGCGTTTGATGCCTTTATCCTTGCGTCTAAAAGTGAAGGATTACCGAGAGTCGTTCTTGAGTCCATGCTCCTCAAGACGATTGTTATCGGTTCAAGTGTGACGGGTACAGCGGAACTCATCGACTCAGGGCGCACCGGCCTGCTTTATCCTTACGGCGACACGGTTGCGCTAGCCTCACATCTTCAGCAAGTATGGCAAGATGGCGCATTACGTGATGTCATCACACAGCGTGCTTACCAGCACGTGATTGATAATTATGCTATCGAACACTATGTTGCCGGTGTCGAAGCCGTACTTGGCGCAGTAAAACCAACTCGGAATGAAAATGTTTAAATTTCTGAATGCAAAATATCGCCATATCACGGCGCGACACAATATTCCCTTGGCGCAGGCTGCTAGCGGAGCTAACGCAGTTCCTGTGACTTCTGTTGTTATCCCCTGCGTTGGCAAAGATTTTATTGAAGAAGGCACGCTTTCTGCTGTCTTTGCTAACCGATTCGCGCCTCAACTCGAAGAGATAGTCATCGTCTCCGATCAACCGGCCAGTGCTTTTGCTGACTTACCGGGCAAAACCCGCGTAGTTACGCTGAATGTTCCGGAAAGAGATGATAACTACCGTTTTAAGCAAATTTATCGTAGCCGTCTGATCAAGATTCAGGCTCCTTTGCATGCCAGGACAGAAGGGGCGCTCATCATTGATTCCGACCTGAATCTGTTGCAGATGCCGCAGCTTATGGTCGAAGAGAACACGCTTTATTCCAGTTTCCGCCAGGGAAAAATGGTCGCCAAACTGGCTAATGCGCCAGAAGGGAAAGCGCCGGCCTATTATCAGGGGCTTATTCGCCCTACTCTTCAGGATCATGTAAACAGCGCATTTCTTGCTGCAACACGCAGCACATGGCATCGCCTGTGCCCGCTCTGGCTGGCACTCTTCCAGGATACCTGGGAATTGATGGACGATTCACAGCCGCCTACGGATCAGCTGCCGCTGGCCGCCCTTCTTGATTTGCTGGATTTCAAAACCGTGAATTTAGGTGATTGGGTGAACTGGCCGGTATCGAAACGCATCGGCGGCACACCGTCGATCATTCCAAAAGAAGTTATCGGCGCACACGGCGGTTTCCCGCTTTCAGAGTGGCAGAAGTATCTTGCCTCACCGGATAGTGAGTTGCTGTTTAAAGGGCAAGATTACACCCGTAAAGTGCGATACCTGACGGATGCTGAAAAGCAAACAGCAAGCGAATAAAGAGATGAAAAAGGCCGGTTTCCCGGCCTTTTTTAAACGTCGTAGCAGAGTTAATCCCAGCTAAGAATGACTTTACCTGATTGGCCTGAACGCATCGCATCAAAGCCTTTCTGGAAATCATCAATATCAAAACGGTGCGTGATAATCGGCGACAAATCCAGGCCAGATTGAATCAACGCAGCCATTTTGTACCAGGTTTCGAACATTTCACGGCCGTAAATCCCTTTGATGAACAAGCCCTTGAAGATGACTTTTGTCCAGTCGATAGACATATCTGACGGGGGAATACCCAGCATCGCGATACGGCCACCGTGGTTCATGGTATCGAGCATGGTGCGGAATGCCGGTGGTGCGCCAGACATTTCCAGGCCCACATCAAAACCTTCGGTCATGCCCAGCTCTTTCATCACGTCGGTCAGATTTTCTTTGCTGACGTTTACCGCACGGGTGACACCCATTTTACGTGCCAGATCAAGACGGTATTCGTTCACATCGGTGATCACGACGTTACGTGCGCCAACATGTTTAGCAACCGCCGCCGCCATAATGCCAATCGGACCCGCGCCTGAAACCAGCACATCTTCACCCACTAAATCGAAGGACAGCGCGGTGTGCACCGCATTGCCGAACGGGTCAAAGATTGAAGCCAGGTCGTCGGAAATATTGTCAGGAATTTTGAAAGCATTAAAGGCAGGCAGCACCAGATATTCAGCAAAGCAACCAGGGCGGTTTACACCCACACCAGTCGTGTTGCGGCACAGGTGGGTACGACCCGCGCGGCAGTTACGGCAATGGCCACAGGTAATATGGCCTTCACCAGAAACACGATCGCCAATTTTAAAGCCTTTTACTTCCTGGCCAATACCGACGACTTCGCCAACATATTCGTGGCCGACCACCATCGGTACTGGGATGGTCTTTTGCGACCATTCATCCCAGTTGTAAATATGCACGTCGGTACCGCAAATCGCAGTTTTACGGATTTTAATCAGCAGATCGTTATGACCCATTTCCGGCTTGGGTGCATCCGTCATCCAGATGCCTTCTTCTGCTTTTAATTTCGCTAATGCTTTCATGACAGCTCCCTCAGGCGATAACGCCCAACTGTTTACCGATACGCGTAAATGCGTCAACCGCACGTTCAATTTGTTCAGTCGTGTGAGCCGCAGACATCTGAGTACGGATGCGCGCCTGACCTTTTGGAACCACCGGGTAGAAGAACCCAGTGACATAAATCCCTTCTTTTTGTAGCTCACGCGCAAAGTTTTGCGCCACAACGGCCTCGCCTAACATCACAGGAATGATAGCGTGATCGGCACCTGCCAGCGTAAAACCTGCGGCAGTCATTTTCTCGCGGAACAGACTCGCGTTAGCCCACAGGCGATTACGCATTTCCGCGCCCGTTTCCAGCATTTCCAAAACTTTGATGGATGCAGAAACAATAGCCGGGGCCAATGAGTTAGAGAAAAGATACGGGCGAGAACGCTGACGCAGCCATTCAATCACCTCTTTGCGGCCTGCGGTATAACCACCAGAAGCACCGCCAAGCGCTTTACCCAGCGTTCCGGTAATGATGTCTACGCGATCCATCACGTCACAGTATTCATGCGTACCGCGACCATTTTCCCCCACAAAACCCACGGCGTGAGAGTCATCGACCATCACAAGTGCGTCATATTTATCCGCCAAATCGCAAACACCATTTAGGTTAGCAATCACGCCATCCATAGAGAACACGCCGTCAGTAGCGATCATGATATGGCGAGCCCCGGCGGCACGCGCCTCTTTCAGGCGAGTTTCGAGCTCTTGCATGTCGTTGTTTGCGTAGCGGTAGCGCTGCGCTTTGCACAGACGCACGCCATCGATAATGGAGGCGTGGTTCAGAGCATCAGAAATAATGGCATCTTCCGGGCCGAGTAGCGTTTCAAACAGACCGCCGTTGGCATCAAAACAGGAAGAATAAAGAATCGCATCTTCCATTCCGAGGAAGCCCGCAAGTTTGCCCTCCAGTTCTTTGTGGCTGTCTTGCGTACCACAAATGAAACGAACAGAGGCCATCCCAAAACCGTGTTTATCCATGCCCTGTTTTGCAGCATCAATCAATTGCGGGTGGTTCGCGAGCCCCAGATAGTTATTGGCACAGAAGTTAATGACATGGCTGCCATCAGCAACGGTGATATCTGCTTGTTGGGCTGAGGTGATAATACGTTCTTCTTTAAACAACCCTTCCGCGCGAGCGGTTTCAAGTTGGGTTGTTAACTGTTGGTAAAAATCTCCGCGCATTGCGATTCTCCAGGCATGGCTAATTTCGGCACATATTACCCAAAGCTATACCAGGACACGAGATGACGTTTCAATGAAATTGAAATTTGCAGCATAAATCACGAGGTTGAGAAACTTCCTCTGATTAGGCGGGTCCATGAATGTAATGGTATGATAAGAGCCATTAGCGCGTGAGGTATCGTGCCTTACGGCCCTCTTTTTCTAAGGTTTACGCTTATGATTATTGTCACCGGCGGTGCTGGCTTTATTGGCAGCAACATCATTAAGTCACTGAATGATATCGGCCATACAGATATCCTGGTGGTAGACAATCTGAAGGATGGCACCAAGTTCGCCAACCTCGTAGATTTAAATATCGCCGACTATATGGATAAAGAAGATTTCTTAATCCAGATTATGGCGGGTGAAGAATTCGGCGACATCGAAGCGATCTTCCATGAAGGTGCCTGCTCTTCCACAACCGAGTGGGACGGCAAGTATATGATGGATAACAACTATCAGTACTCAAAAGAAGTGCTGCATTATTGCCTCGAGCGCGAAATTCCGTTCCTGTACGCCTCTTCCGCTGCAACCTATGGCGGTCGTAACAGCGATTTCATTGAATCTCGTGAGTACGAGCAGCCGCTTAACGTTTACGGTTACTCCAAATTCTTGTTCGATGAATATGTGCGTCAAATCCTGCCTGAAGCCAACTCCCAGATTACCGGCTTCCGTTACTTCAACGTTTATGGCCCACGCGAAGGCCATAAAGGCAGCATGGCGAGCGTTGCTTTCCATCTGAACACGCAATTGAACGAAGGCGAAAATCCAAAACTGTTTGAAGGCAGCAACAGCTTTAAACGCGATTTCATCTACGTGGGCGATGTGGCAGCGGTAAACCTGTGGTTCTGGCAGAACGGCGTTTCCGGCATCTATAACTGCGGTACTGGTCGTGCAGAATCCTTCCAGGCGATTGCCGACGCAGCCCTGGCCTTCCATAAAAAAGGCAGCATTGAGTACATTCCCTTCCCGGAAAAACTCAAAGGCCGCTATCAGGCATTTACTCAGGCCGACTTAACCAATCTGCGCGCCGCAGGTTACGACAAGCCATTCAAAACTGTTGCCGAAGGCGTGACAGAGTATATGGCCTGGCTAAACCGTGACACAGTTACACAAAATCATTCAGGCGGGATCAAGGCGGCAAATGAGTGAATCGCCACGAACATAGGATAACTATGTGACTGGTGTGAACAAATGAAGCCCACGCAGAGACAGCTTGAAGGATGAAGTGTATGAAAATACTGGTGATTGGCCCGTCATGGGTGGGCGACATGATGATGTCGCAAAGTCTCTATCGCACGCTCAAAGCGCGCTATCCCCAGGCAATCATTGATGTGATGGCACCGGCATGGTGCCGTCCATTACTGTCACGTATGCCGGAAGTTAACGAAGCGCTGGCAATGCCGCTTGGTCATGGCGCGCTGGAAATTGGCGAGCGTCGCCGTCTTGGGCATGCTCTGCGAGCTAAACGTTACGATCAGGCATATGTGCTGCCAAACTCATTTAAATCAGCACTTGTTCCTTTCTTTGCCAACATCCCACAACGCACAGGCTGGCGCGGTGAAATGCGTTACGGCTTGCTCAACGATGCCCGCGTTCTGGATAAGCAGGCCTGGCCATTAATGGTCGAGCGTTACATCGCCCTGGCTTATGACAAAGGCAGAATGCAGTCGGCAAAAGACCTCCCGCAACCGTTACTGTGGCCTCAACTGCAGGTTAGTGAAGGGGAAAAAGAGCAGACGAGTAAGGCCTTTAGTCTGGACGCTCAGCGCCCGATTATTGGTTTTTGCCCTGGTGCTGAATTCGGCCCGGCAAAACGCTGGCCGCATTATCACTACGCCACTCTTGCAGGCAAACTCATTGATGACGGCTATCAGGTTGTGCTGTTTGGTTCAGCCAAAGACAAAGAGCCAGGCAATGATATTATCGCCGCGCTAACCAGCCAGCAGCAGGCTTATTGTCGCAATCTGGCGGGAGATACCGAACTTGAGCAGGCCGTGATTTTACTTGCCGCCTGCCAGGCTGTGGTGACGAATGATTCCGGATTAATGCACGTTGCCGCGGCACTCAATCGTCCCCTTGTTGCGTTATATGGCCCAAGCAGCCCGGACTTTACTCCACCGCTTTCGCATAAGGCGCGCGTGATTCGCCTTATTACTGGCTACCACAAAGTGCGTAAAGGCGATGCCGCAGAAGGTTATCACCAAAGTTTGATTGATATTACGCCTGAGCGCGTGATGGAAGAGTTAACCGCTTTGCTACTGGCTGAGAAGGAAGCATAATGCGGGTATTGATCGTTAAAACATCATCAATGGGTGATGTCCTGCATACGCTACCAGCCCTGACGGATGCTATGCATGCCATTCCAGCTATCCGTTTCGACTGGGTAGTTGAAGAGGGTTTTGCACAAATCCCCACCTGGCATCCCACAGTCGGTAAAGTTCTGCCCGTCGCTATTCGTCGCTGGCGTAAAAACTGGTTCTCGGCCCCCATAAAAGCCGAGCGAGCCGCGTTCTATCAGGCACTTCGCGCTGAAAATTACGATCTTATTATTGATGCCCAGGGTCTTATTAAAAGTGCCGCATTAGTGACGAGAAAAGCTAAAGGCATAAAGCATGGCATGGACTGGAATAGCGCTCGCGAGCCCCTCGCAAGCCTGTTCTACAACCGACGGCATTCCATTACGAAACAACAGCATGCGGTTGAGCGTACACGTGAGTTATTCGCGAAAAGCCTCGGCTATCAAAAACCAACCGTGCAGGGAGATTACGCGATTGCGCGACACTTCCTGGCTACCGTCCCATCCGAAATGGGGCAGTACATGGTTTTCCTGCATGCCACCACTCGGGATGAGAAACACTGGCCGGAATCAAACTGGCGAAATCTTATTCAATTAATGCATAAAACAGGCTTACGTATTAAACTCCCGTGGGGCGCTAATCACGAGCACGAACGTGCAATCCGCCTGGCCGAAGGATTTGATAATGTTGAGGTGTTGCCGCGTTTGTCTCTTGAACAAGTAGCCAAAGAGCTTGCGGGGGCACGGGCTGTCGTCTCTGTTGATACAGGATTGAGTCACCTGACCGCGGCACTGGGTCGACCGAATATCACATTGTACGGCCCTACCGATCCGGGTTTGATTGGTGGCTACGGTGAAAACCAACATGAAATTAGAGGCGCAGAAAAAAGCATGGCTAACATTACCGCTGCAGATACATTTGCTGCATTACAGAAAATTAGTCACTTAGCAGCAGAATAACCATTAATGAGCTATCTATTCCTCTTTATCCTCTTTCTTCCGTTCAAGCTGTTCGGCAAACTTTTTTATAAAAAGACAGGCCGGAACTTACTGATTCAAACGGCAAAAATAGGTGATTTCGTAAATGTAACGCCTTTGCTTGCCCATCTGAAGCATAGCGACGTTTTAATAAGCAAAACTGTTCTCCCTTTGGCTAAGTACGATGAAACCATCGATACCATTTATCTTATCGAAGAACATAAAAAGAGCCTATGGCGTAAGTTCCGCCTGGCATTTAAGCTATTAAACCGCTACGAGAATGTGTACTTATTGCACCCCAATAGTACAAACCTTTTCTTTGCAGCCACCTGCAACGCCTCTAATAAACAGTTTTTATCCACCTACACTCGGCGTTGGTATCAAGATCCACTTTATCTTACAGCTGATGGCATCGTCGAGCATGGTAAATACACTTTAAGTGTTGATAATTATATTAAATTAGCCGATCGCTCACTGACATGGCGCGACAGCCCTAAACATGCAACGTTGCCCTTAAAGAAGCCCAGCTTATATCCACAAATTCTGGATAAAAAAGGGGTTATAAAAATAGGGCTCAGTATTTCTGCAGGAAACAAAGCAAAAACAATTCCACCCGTTATATGGAATCGCCTGTTTGAATCGCTGCAAGATTTGCCGTGTTTATACTACATTTTTGGCTCTAAAAATGAGCAGGTATGGCTTGACGATTTGCTCAAAGTTACAGGTGAGCAAGATAATCTCGTCAACATGATTGGACAAGTTCAGCTTGAAGACCTGCCGTATGCCATCAGTAAAATGGATTTCTATATCGCATCTGATTCTGGCAACATTTATATTGCAGATGCGGTAGGTGTCCCCATTATACTTATCTATGGCCCTTGTTGTGTAAAAGAGCAGCGCCCTTTAGGTAATGTGCTTCTGATAGGTAACGACGCAAATACTAATTCCTTTGTTTTCGAAACCCGATATTACTTTGATAAGCCAAAGGAAGAGTTGTTTGCGTTAAGTGATGAAGATCTTCAAAGAATACATTATTTCATTGCAAATAAAAAAAGTTTATAAGCGCCACAAGTTAATAATGGTGAGAGCCTTATGGGAACGTTAACAAAACAGATATATAGATATACGCATCCACGGAGTATGCGACATAATGAAAACCTATGGCCTTTCGTAAAAATTCAACGTGATAAAAACAATGCCATATCGCATTTAAATTATAGAGGCGAAAACGTCCCTTTAGTGGACCTTACTTCACTTAAAGAAAATTTCAAAGGTGAGGTTTTATTGACGGCAACGGGCCCTTCTATAAAGAAAATAGATTTCTCCACCGTACCCTCTATGCCAACTGTAGGTGTAAATGGTGCCTGGCATCTCAATAGTGACCTTGATTTTAAATTTTATATTATTGTTGATATGATTTTTGTCGATAATAAACCTGATATTATTGAAGAAATTATTAAGAAGGAAGATCTTGTACTTTTCACAACCATGCATGGAATAGTAAGAATAATTGATAAATTTACATTAAATAAAGTAAAATGCAAACTAGCTGTTATTGAAGATAAGTGTTATCCCATTTATGAGAAAAAAATATCAAATGCAGACATTTATAATAATTTCAATACTCATAAAGGAATCATATTTTCTAAAGAAAATATCAACATAGCTTTTAATCATGATATTAGAAACGGTATCTTCGATGCCGGGACTGTAATCTATTGGTCTCTTCAGATTCTTTCTTATTTAGGGTTTAAAAAGATTTATGTTGTCGGTCTTGATATGACTAATTTTTCCACCCCTCGGTTTTATGAAACAAAAAATGACATGCTTCCTTCTTTCCTTGCGGAAAAGCTACAAGAAATCATCATTCCAGCCTTCTCACTTGCCAGTCTTGAATTGAAAAAAGATGGTGTTGATGTTGTTAATTTATCATTAGAGAGTGCTATTCCTTCTCATATTTTCCCAAAAATGGATTATCGTGATGCTTTTAAATAATCATTCGCGCATTGAAAAATCATATAGCTTTATCTTTATAGGATTTATATTCTTTAGCGCTATTTTTTGCAACACTTCAAAAGTTAATTTATTGTTCCACATTTCATTTATACTTTTTATTTTTTCATTAATAGTTTCGAAAGAGACCAGAAACCAATTTATTAACGACCGTCAATTTTTAAGAGGGCTTATTTTTCCCTTCATATTCCTTCTTTACTTTTCATTATCAAATCTATGGTCCAGTAATCCTGAAAATATAACTTCAACTTTAAAACATGTTCTTTATTTATTAGCCTTTATCTGTCTTTATCGTCAATTGGAAATATTTGGCTATAAAAAATATGTAATGGGCGCTGTATTTATTGGAATGACCTTCTTATCTGTCCTTACGTTGATCATGGTTGATAAATCAACGCTCGCCGTCAATAGACTCGATAATGCTTTCCCTTGGGCTCCAGATAATGTCATAGACTTGGGTGGATATATGGTGATCGGCATTTTTTGCGGCATCATATTTATTCGTGAGACTCGCAAAAACTGGCTTTACTTACTAATGCCTGTCTTATTGATTTCTTTGATACTGACTCAAAGTCGAGGACCATTGATTGCCTTTATGGCTGCTTTTATCCTCTTATTCATTGTTAATCCAGCTTATAGTAAAAAGAACGCTCTTTTCGGAATAGCAATTATAGCTGCTGTAATCTTCACTATATTCATGACTAAATTCTCCAACGTTTTCATTGATCGTTTTGAAACTCTATACCAACAAAGTTTTATCCGCTTTGGTATTTGGCATAACGCTTTAGAAACTGGCATGCAAAAACCTATTTGGGGTTGGGGTTATGATAAAAGTTTAACTTTTGTGAATAGTGTTGGGCAAAATATCTCAACAACCCACACTATTTATCTTGCTTCATTCTTAAAAGGTGGGATTGTTGGTTTCTTATTGTTTATGTCAGTCATTGGCTATGGACTGCTGCAATCATTTAAACATTTAAAGATTAATCAGAAAACAGAAATTTCTATTTTCATTTTCTCCTTAATTTATTACTTATCACAGGGTATGTTCATCATAGGGAACCCACAGGAATTTTGGTTCCTCTTCTGGTTCCCATTAGCTGTAATCCTCAGCACACCGATAAGAGTTGCTGTCTCAAAATAATATTTGATAAGCGCAGTTTACTGCGCTTTTTTATTCTCATAATACTCAGCCAACGTCAAACCTTTGGTTCTCTGAGCAAGCCAGGAAAATAGCTCATCTAAATCCTGATATAACTGCTCAATATCCGCTTCATTTTTGAAGGTTGGGCTACCACCCGGCATAAACTCGGAGGAATGAAGCATAAATTCGACGTAGTCATTGCCCTTAGATAACGTTTTTTCCGCGACGGAAATCATTTGTGCGGCATTACCTCCGGACGGCCGCAGCCAATTAACCGAAGGGCTACGGTATTTTCCACGCAGTCGGTCATAACCCTGTTTAAAACCATTCATCAACGAGCTGTATTTGTACTGAATGCTCATCGGTACTTCGAGAAAGTCTGAGTTTCCGGGCTGGTTAATATTATCCAGATCCATGAAATAAGCCTGAGTCGGGAAATGCTGATAATCCGTTCCACCTTTTCCAAATGGTGATCCTTTCGCATTTCGCCAGTTAACCCTTGGCGTTACAGAACAGTCGACTTTATAACCCAGCTCCACCAGCAATTTGGCGTAGCGGCTATCGAATGCCCAGCGCCCTGCACGGTGGCTAATCATTTTTGTTCCAAAAGTATTTTCCAGCAAAGTGGTCATATAAACCACCTTCTCTCGCAAAATCTCATCTGGATATTCAATAAGATAGGGCTGCCAGCGCCAGTCATCACCGGTTAAATCATAATCTGGAGGACTATTCCAGGCATGCAAATGCATACCAACTTCGCCCTGACCACGAGCAATCACATCTTTAGCAAATGCGATGAACTCAGGATCGATAGCCATCTCGTAGTTGGTTAACCACACTGGCTTAAAACCATATTTCTCGCAAAGCGACTGAAAACGAGGCAAGTAACGGGCATTTTCCGTTTTAATCTGCCGATGGTTTTGCCACAAATTATCGCCTTCGGTATCAATGGTGATGATAAATGCTGGAATGGTCATTTCCGTCTCTGAGCTATCGATGTTTACATCATGTTACGCAGCCTGCCGGATTAGGGCAAACCGCTTCCCTCCAAATTTCTGACGCCAGAGCACAAATGTAGCAACCATACTCAAGGTCTATTAGAATCCCCCTTTGGTTGATCACCTAAAGATGATAATGAATAACGCTTTGAACTCTCTCGCAGGCAAGCCACCGGCTCGCATTTTACTGATTAAGCTGCGCCATCATGGTGACATGTTGCTTACCACGCCGGTGATCAATGCCTTACATCAGGCCTGGCCCCAGGCGGCTATTGATGTTCTTTTATATGAAGAAACGCGAGATATGCTGGCGGCTCATCCGTTCATTAATCATATTTACGGGATTGATCGTAAATGGCGCAAACTCGGTACTCGCCAGCATTTGTCCAAAGAATGGCAGCTACTTAAGACGTTGCGTGAACAACAATATTCTTTGGTTATCAATCTTGCCGATCAATGGCGTAGCGCCATCGTAACTCGTTTTACTGGAGCCCCTGCACGCATCGGTTTCGATTTCAATAAACGTCGTGGATGGTTCTGGCGCAATTGTCATACGCAACTGGCCTCAGTGACCGATCATCAAACCTTACATACCGTTGAACAAAACTTATCTATTCTTGCCCCTCTTGAGATTCCATACAGTCGTAGTGTGACGATGAGTTATCAGCCTGACGACTGGCAGTGCGTACAAGCTAAACTGCAAAGTAAGGGCATTGAAGGCTCATTTATTGTGGTGCAACCCACGTCCCGCTGGTTTTTCAAATGCTGGGATGAGAGCAAAATGGCTCAGACCATTACGGCTCTTCAGAATGACGGCCATACTCTGATTTTGACCTCCGGGCCGGATAAAAATGAAAAATCCATGATCGAAAAAATCCGCGCATTATGTCCATCAAAACTTATCCATTCGCTGGCCGGTGAATTAACTCTGCGGCAATTGGCGGCGCTCATCGATCATGCGCGTCTTTTCATCGGCGTTGATTCCGTGCCAATGCATATGGCTGCCGCTTTGAGAACACCCTGCATCGCCTTATTTGGCCCTTCAAAATTGACATTCTGGAGCCCGTGGGACGTCATCGGAGAAGTGATTTGGGCAGGTAATTACGGTGAACTTCCCGAGCCTGACAAAATTGATACCAATACAAAAGAACGCTATCTCGACGCGATTCCTATTGATGTTGTTATCGCTGCTGCAAGGAAACAGTTGTTATGAAGCGCTGCCGTCTGGCCATTGTCCGTCAAAAATACCGTCCGGATGGCGGCGCTGAACGCTTTGTTTCGCGCGCGCTCGAAGCGTTAAGCGCCCATGATATGGAACTTAACGTTATCACTCGGCAATGGCAGGGCGAACGTCAGGAAAACTGGCACATTCATATTTGCGACCCTATGAAATTAGGGCGTATCAGCCGTGAAAAAGGGTTTGCTGATGCTGCCCGTAAACTCTGGCAGCGCGAAAACTTCGATATTGTTCAAAGTCATGAGCGCATAGCGGGCTGTGATATTTATCGGGCAGGTGATGGTGTTCATCGCCGCTGGTTAATGCAGCGCGCAAGAATTTTACCCGCATGGCGCGGAAAGTGGTTATTTATGGACAGATACCATCGTTACGTGATGCAAGCGGAACGAGCCATGTACCAGGCGCCAGAACTCAAAGCCGTTATCTGCAACGCAGAAATGGTGAAAAGAGAAATCATCGAAGATTTTTCTATACCTGCTAATAAGATACATGTCATCTATAATGCCATTGACTCCTCCCGCTTCGTTCCCGCAAATGAAGTGTTACGAGCGAAATTGCGTGATGAAATGGCAATCTCACAAAACGCGGTGGTAATGGTTTTTGTGGGTTCAGGGTTTGAGCGTAAAGGGCTCGCCAGTGCAATAAAAGCCGTAGCTCATACCGACCGCTATCTGGTGGTTGTCGGGCAAGATAAAGCCGAAAAACAGTACCTGGAACTGGCACAATCTTTGGGATGCCTGAATCGGGTTCGGTTTATGGGAATGCAGAAAAATACGCAGCCCTTCTATCAGGTGGCTGATGGACTATTACTGCCAACACTATATGATCCATTCCCCAACGTCATTCTTGAAGCGATGGCATGTGGATTACCGGTTATTACCTCGCACACCTGCGGTGGCGCTGAGTTTATAGCAACCGGACAAAACGGATACGTTTGCGACGCGCTCAATATTCCTGAATTGTCAGAAGCGGTTATGGCAATTCCATCACGCTTTGTGGATGAGAAAATGGGAGTTTACGCGCGTGAACGAGTCAGGGATGCGACACCGGAAAAACTTTCACAGCAACTTATTTCGCTGTATCAAAACATACTGGATTAGACGATGCGCATCCTAATGATTATCGATGGTTTACCTGGCGGTGGAGCTGAAAAAACCGTACTAACCCTTTCAAAAGGGTTGGTAGGTATGGGTCATCAGGTATCCGTTTTCTCTCTGCGTCGCGTCTGTGACTATGAAATCCCGGAAGGCGTTGATTATCAGGTCATTCTGGATATCTGCAAAAAACCCTGGCGTAAGCTAACAGAACTGTCACGCCGCGCCGCATTACTGGATAGTGCAGTTGAGCAAGCGCAGAAAAAAGGGAATTTTGACCTCATATTTTCGCATCTGCATAAAACCGATCGCATCGTTGCCCATACAAAATCCATTCCGCGTGAAAAGCTCTGGTATTGCGTGCATGGGATGTTCTCTTTCTCCTATCTTCAGCATCGTCATGGTTTTTCACGCTGGTTAAAACGCAAGAAAATCCAAAACGTTTATCAGAACAGCAATGTGGTTGGGGTATCCCAGGCGGTACTGCAGGACATCACTGAAAATTTCGATATTACGCTCAGACGCGGCACCGTTATTCATAATCCTTTCGACATTGATGGCATCCTTCTGAAAGCAAAAGAGCCATGCGAAATGACCGGACAGGACTATTTAATTCATGTCGGACGTTTTCATGAGCATAAACGCCATGACCGGCTGATTAAAGCCTATGCCCTCAGCGGGATCCAGGCTCCGCTAGTCTTGATGGGTAATGGAAGTAAAGAGCGCATTGCTGAGTTAAAAACAATTGCCACGGCTTCGGGCGTTGCCGCTCGTGTCATTATGAAATCATTCGTTCCTAATCCTTACCCATGGATTTCTAATGCACGAATGCTGCTTCTCAGCTCAGATTGCGAAGGATTTGGTAACGTGCTGGTTGAAGCGCTGATTTGTGAGACGCCAGCGGTGAGTACACGTTGCCCCGGCGGGCCAGCTGAAATCCTTACCGGAGAACTTGCTCGTGGCCTTTCTGGTATGAGCGATCAGGAACTGGCGGATACCATGTCAGATATTTATAACAACCCACCAAACATTGATACCACGACTATTGAGTCATATAGCATTGGTGCCATTTGCCAGCAGTATTTGTCTCTGGCAACAGAAGAAAGATAACAAAATTTTCAGGTAATTTTATGCAACAGTCCCTACGTCCACTGCTTAGCGTTGTCGTTGCTGTTTATAACGGCGAACATTTTTTGGCGAAATTTTTTGCCTGCCTTGAAGCTCAAAATATCGACGGCATGGAAGTTATTATGGTGAACGATGGTTCAACCGATAGCTCCATGGCAATTATTGAAGCCTGGCAAAATAAGTTTCCTGGCATGAAAATCCTCGAACAGGAAAATCAGGGCGTCTCTATCGCACGTAACACCGGGCTTGCTGTCGCAACGGGGCAGTACCTTTCCTTCCCGGATATCGACGATGATTTTAAACCGGGCATGTACCGCGAGTTACTTGATTTAGCGCTGAAAAATAATCTCGACGTCGTAACCTGCAATGGTAGTTACGTTTATGAAAATAATAAGAAACCTTCACGGCCTATTTTCCCGCAGGACAAACTTCAGTCAACCGGCGTACTCAGTGGCCCCGAATGGCTTAAACGCGCCCTGGATTCACGCAAGTTCCTGCATGTCACCTGGTTGAATCTTTATCGCCATGATTTTATTCGCGAACATGGTTTTAGGTTTGAACCCGGTTTACGTCATCAGGATATTCCGTGGACGACCGAAGTTTTACTCGCAGCGGCACGTGTTCAATACACTGACGCGCAATACTACGACTACTACATCCATTCCGCGTCGGTGTCTCATAAACCGGATACCGATGACACGCTAATCCGCTCGGCCCGCCACTATATGAAAATTCTGGAAATGTTGGACGCCATTAACCAGCGTTATCCGGAAGCAGTAAAAAACATCCCCGCCTGCAACTGGCAAATCGCCAAAGAGGGTCTTGGGATACTGCATACCTTCAATAATATGAAAGATCCGCACAAGAAGAAGATGATTATTCAGGAGTTTTTTGATCGCGGAATCTGGCGTCTGATCTGGAAAAATGCCCGTGGATTCCGCCTGCGCTGGCGCCTGGGTCGTCGTTATTTGAAACTAAAGAAAGCGACTCGCGTACCGGGTTAAGCGACCATTTCCTGGCGGGTAGTTTCTCACTACCCGCCATTTCTGCGACACACCGCTAACGTACCTGTAACCTGAAGAGTGACGGGTATACCAAAACAATAGCTTTACGCCTTCCAAATGCTTAGAATTTGCCCGCCGATAATGAAAATACGGAAAATTCGCTTGGAATCGTTGTATACCGCCCTGTTCTATCTTATTCAGCCCCTTGTGTGGCTGCGACTGTTACTCCGTAGCCGTAAAGCCCCTGCGTATCGTAAACGCTGGGCAGAACGCTACGGTTATTGCCGTGGAAAAGTGGAACCCGATGGTATTCTTCTGCATTCAGTTTCCGTAGGGGAGACACTGGCGGCCATTCCGTTGGTTCGCGCCTTACGCCATCGCTACCCGACCATTCCGATTACCGTTACAACAATGACGCCAACAGGTTCGGAGCGTGCTCAATCAGCCTTTGGGCAAAACGTCCATCACGTCTATTTACCCTATGATCTTCCCTGCGCAATGAAGCGTTTTTTCAATACTGTGCGCCCCAAACTGGTTATCGTGATGGAAACCGAGTTATGGCCCAATATGATCAACGAATTGCATAAGCGTAAAATCCCGCTGGTTATTGCCAACGCCCGCCTCTCAGCTCGTTCGGCAAACGGGTATAAAAAACTGGGTAATTTCACGCGTCGTCTGATGAGCAAAATCACACTCATCGCCGCGCAGAATGAAGAAGATGGTGGCCGTTTTATCGAGCTGGGTCTGAAACGCTCACAGCTAACGGTTACCGGCAGCCTGAAATTTGATATATCCGTTACTCCAGAACTGGCCGCACGCGCAATTACATTACGTCGCCAGTGGGCACCGCATCGTAAAGTCTGGATTGCCACCAGCACCCACGACGGTGAAGAGAGCATTATTCTGGATGCTCATCGTCAGTTGTTGGCTAAGTTCCCTGATTTATTGCTGATTCTTGTCCCACGCCATCCTGAACGTTTTAAAGACGCACGGGACATGGCGCAAAAAGCTGGCTTCAGTTACATCATGCGCAGCAGCGGAGAAAAACCTTCAAGCAGCACGCAAGTCGTGATTGGCGACACCATGGGCGAACTAATGATGTTATACGGAATTGCCGATCTCGCCTTTGTTGGCGGCAGCCTTGTAGAACGCGGTGGCCATAACCCGCTGGAGCCTTCCGCTCATGCTATTCCTGTGCTGATGGGCCCACATACCTTCAATTTCAAAGATATTTGCGCCAGATTGCAGAATGCTGATGGGCTGATTACCGTCACCGATGCAGCTTCACTGGTTAACGAAATCACCACTCTGCTGACGGATGAAGATTATCGTCTTTACTATGGCCGTCACGCCGTGGAAGTTCTTCATCAAAACCAGGGTGCCCTGCAACGCTTGCTACAATTACTGCAACCGTACCTGCCACAACGGAGCCATTAATGCCCAACCGTTTATCCGTTGTGATGATCGCAAAAAATGCGGCAGATGTGTTGCCAGATTGCCTGGCATCAGTCGCCTGGGCGGATGAAGTGGTTTTGCTGGACTCAGGCAGCACTGATTCGACCGTCGAAATAGCCCTCCAGGCTGGCGCAAAAGTTTTCATTAATGAAGAGTGGCAGGGCTTTGGCAAACAGCGTCAACTTGCTCAGAGCTACGCCAGCCATGGCTATATTTTGATGATCGATACCGACGAGCGTGTCACGCCTGAATTAGCCAGCACGCTCAAATCTGTATTAGAAAATCCTCAGCCGGGTGCCGTTTACAGTATTGCACGTCGTAATCTCTTTCTTGGCCGCTTTATGCGCCACAGTGGCTGGTACCCAGACCGCGTGACTCGTCTCTACGCTCGTTCAAGCTACCGCTATAATGACAACCAGGTTCATGAATCTCTTGAAGCACCTGGCGCAAAAGTTATCCCGCTTAAAGGGGATTTGCTCCATTTAACCTGCCGTGATTTTGCCAGTTTCCAGCGTAAACAGTTAAATTATGCTACAGCCTGGGCGCAGGAACGCCACCAACGCGGTAAACGAGTCTCTGTCGCCGGTATTTTTGGCCATACATTGGGTGCGTTTTGTAAGACGTTATTGTTACGAGCGGGCTTTCTTGATGGAAAACAGGGCTGGCTGCTTGCGGTCGTCAACGCGCAATATACGTTTAACAAGTATGCTGAACTCTGGGCGTTAAATCAGGGCTACACGGAAAACAAACTTCTATGACCACGCGCGCAATCTATCCTGGCACATTCGATCCTATCACTAACGGTCATCTGGACATCGTGACTCGCGCAGCGATGATGTTCGATACGCTGATTCTGGCGATTGCAAATAGCCCGCACAAGAAAACCATGTTCACGTTGGAAGAAAGAGTTCAGCTTGCACAAGGCGTTACATCGCATTTGCCTAACGTTGAAGTTGTTGGGTTTAGCGATCTGATGGCGAATTTTGCTAAAACTCAACAGGCCAATGTTTTAGTCAGAGGGTTACGCACGGCGGCGGATTTTGAATATGAGATGCAACTGGCTCATATGAACCGTCACTTAATGCCGGAACTGGAAAGCGTCTTCCTGATGCCATCTAAAGAGTGGTCTTTTGTCTCTTCGTCACTGGTGAAAGAAGTTGCACGCCATCATGGCGATGTTACGCACTTCCTGCCTGAGCCGGTATGCAAAGCATTACAGGAAAGACTCAAGCAGGAGTCTGCAAACTAAAGATTTAGTGCTGGCAATGGCGGCAATAAAACGTGCTGCGTTGCCCATGCTTACTCATCACAATCGGTGCACCACAAACGCGGCATGGTTCACCTGCGCGCCCATAAACCTGTAATTCTTGAGCGAAATATCCCGGTTTACCATCCGACTGTAGAAAATCTTTTAGCGTCGTCCCGCCCTGTTCAATTGAACGTAGCAAGACGGCTTTAATCGTTTTGACCAGTAATTCACATTCAGTTTTTGATAGTGACTGCGCGACACGGTCAGGATGAATCCCCGCGGCAAACAGCGATTCACTGGCATAAATGTTACCTACACCAACAACCAGTTTGTTATCCATCAGCCAGGGCTTAATCGCTAGCTTCTTTTTAGCGGATTTTTCACGCAGATAATCTGCAGAAAACTCTTCGCTCAAAGGTTCTGGTCCGAGATGGGCCAGCACATTACTGCCTTCTAACTCTTTTGCCCACAACCAGGCACCAAAACGGCGCGGATCGGTATAGCGCAACACTTTACCGTTGCTCATGACCAAATCGACGTGGTCATGCTTTTCTGCCGGGTAATCTTCAGGAAGAATGCGCAAACTCCCGGACATTCCAAGATGGATAATAATCCAGCCATCGGGAAGTTCGAGCAGCAGATACTTAGCCCGGCGCTGTACGCTTAAAACAGGTTTATCGCTTAGAGCATGGATTTCATTAGAGACAGGCCAGCGCAAGCGACCATTACGTATAACAGCATGCAGGATGGTTTCACCGACAAGATGCGGTTCAATACCGCGGCGGCTGGTCTCGACTTCAGGTAACTCGGGCATCTCTCCTCCAAACTGTGGCTGCCTAAAACGAAAAAACCCCGCCTAAGCGAGGTTTTCATCAAAGATGACTAAAATTATTTAATTTTAGCTTCTTTGTACAGTACGTGTTGACGGACAACTGGATCGAACTTTTTCAGTTCCAGTTTTTCCGGCTTAGTACGCTTGTTCTTCGTGGTGGTATAGAAGTGACCAGTACCAGCAGAAGAAACCAGCTTGATCTTCTCGCGAACACCTTTAGCCATGACTTAGTTCCTCTTAGTACTTCTCGCCACGGGTACGCATATCGGCCAAGACCGTTTCGATACCCTTCTTATCAATTACACGCATACCTTTAGCAGATACACGCAGTGTGACAAAACGCTTCTCGCTCTCAACCCAAAAACGGTGAGAGTGCAGGTTCGGCAGGAAACGGCGTTTGGTCGCGTTCATTGCGTGGGAACGGTTATTACCGGTCACCGGACGCTTGCCAGTAACTTGGCAGACTCGGGACATGTCTATTCTCCAAAAATCAAATTAGCTCGAGCTTCGTATAGGGTTATGGCGCCTCGTCAGGCCGCAAGCCTGGTCCCTGGCGGTTCAATGCGAACCACAGTGCCAGGCGCATAATGCCAAACCCGAGATTCTCAAAGGTGGCGTAGTATACGCTGCCTGACGCATGTGCTCAAGTCCCGAACAGACAAAGATCCCCAAGGATCGCGTAATTCGACCTAAATCCACCCGCGTTCGGCAAAAGAAACGTATTCTCCGCGCCCAATAACAAGATGATCGAGCACTCGAATTTCCATAAACAGGCAAGCTTTTACGATACGTTCAGTAATAACACGATCAGCTTTGCTCGGTTCTGCTCGACCAGACGGGTGATTATGCGCGAGTATTAGCGCCGCTGCATTGGATTTCATCGCTTCACGCACAATTTCTCTCGGATGAACCTCAACATGGCTCAACGTTCCAGAAAACATGGGGCTGTGTTTAATAACCCGATGCTGGTTATCCAGGAAAATCACCATGAATATTTCACGCTCTTGCGTCGTCAACTGGCTTTGAATAAATTCCCTGACGGATTCCGGCCCCTTTAGGCTTAACTCCTCCACACCGCGCGAGTGATAATAACGCCTGGCCAGCTCAGCAATGGCGTTCAGTTGCGTGTATTTGGCTTCTCCAATCCCTTTCACATCTTTGAATTGCGAATAATCTGCCGACAACAGCCGGCTTAGTGAACCAAACTGATGCAGCAAGCACTGTGCGAACATCAATACATTCATGCCATGGCAACCGGTACGTAAGAAAAGCGCCAGTAATTCCACATCAGATAATGAAGTTGCACCAAATTTCAGAAGCTTTTCACGCGGTAGATCTGCTCTGTCTTGCCCCAATGTCTCATCCATCAGAACCTCCTTGCTCTTCGTCGTGGCTTATTGTGCACAACTCGACCAGCACACTCGACGTCCAGATTTCCTGCATGCGGGATGTCTCGCAAACTCCAAAAAAGTCGCTGCCCAATGAGTGTGGTAAAATAGCCAGATGACTGTGACTTGTGGTGGAAAAATCATGATGGGGCTTTCTGGCAAAAAAATTGTTCTGGGTGTGAGTGGTGGTATTGCTGCCTATAAAACCCCAGAGCTGGTGCGCCGTCTGCGCGAACGAGGCGCCGAAGTGCGGGTAGTAATGACTGAGGGCGCCAAAGCCTTTATTACGCCGCTGAGTTTACAAGCCGTATCAGGTTACCCTGTGTCAGACAGCTTGTTAGATCCCGCCGCCGAAGCTGCGATGGGTCACATAGAATTAGGTAAATGGGCTGATTTAGTGATTCTTGCCCCTGCGACAGCAGATTTAATTGCTCGCATTACCGCAGGTATGGCGAATGATCTCGTGAGCACAATTTGTCTCGCCACACCGTCACCTGTCGCCGTTGTCCCGGCAATGAATCAGCAGATGTATCGGGCTGTTGCAACTCAGCACAACCTCGAGGTGCTCTCCTCACGCGGCTTGCTGCTGTGGGGGCCGGATAGCGGCAGCCAGGCCTGTGGCGACGTAGGCCCTGGTCGCATGCTTGACCCATTAACGATTGTAGAGATGGCGGTGCAACATTTTACCGTCATCAAAGATCTGCAACATCTCAATGTCATGATTACCGCAGGCCCTACCCGTGAACGCTTAGATCCGGTGCGCTACATCACTAACGATAGCTCCGGGAAAATGGGCTACGCCATTGCCGCCGCCGCCGCTTCACGTGGCGCAAATGTGACGTTAATTTCAGGCCCTGTTTCTTTACCCACTCCACCGTGGGTGAAAAGAATTGATGTCACTACAGCTCTCGAAATGGAGGCCGCAGTTCAGCAACATGTTCAGGAACAGCAAATTTTCGTCGGTTGTGCGGCAGTTGCAGACTATCGTGCAGCAGCAGTGGCCGATGAAAAAATTAAAAAGCAAGGCGATGAAATTACAATAAAAATGATAAAAAACCCCGATATTGTCGCCGGTGTCGCAGCACTTTCAGCTCATCGCCCCTATGTTGTTGGGTTTGCCGCCGAAACAAATAATGTGGAAGAATACGCTCGGCAAAAACGTATGAGCAAAAATCTCGACCTGATTTGTGCGAACGATGTCTCGCAAACCGGTCAGGGATTTAACAGCGACAATAATGCATTGCACCTTTTCTGGCAGGAAGGAGATAAAGTCTTACCTCTTGAGCGTAAGGAACTCCTTGGCCATCTTTTACTGAACGAGATCGTTACCCGTTATGATGAAAAAAATCGACGTTAAGATTCTGGACCCACGCGTTGGCCAACAGTTCCCTCTGCCGACCTATGCTACATCCGGCTCTGCGGGCCTTGACCTTCGCGCATGTCTGGATGATGCCGTAGAGCTCGCGCCTGGTGTAACCAAGTTGATACCGACCGGGCTGGCTATCCATATTGCCGATCCTTCTCTTGCAGCAGTGATTCTGCCTCGTTCAGGTCTTGGTCATAAGCATGGCGTAGTTTTAGGCAACCTGGTGGGACTGATAGACTCCGACTATCAGGGGCAACTGATGGTTTCTGTCTGGAACCGTGGACAAGATAACTTCACTATCGAGCCAGGTGAACGCATCGCTCAAATGGTGTTTGTGCCTGTCGTGCAAGCCGAATTCAATCTGGTTGAAGATTTCGATTCGAGCGACCGTGGCGAAGGTGGTTTCGGCCATTCAGGACGCCAGTAACTGCGTTTATAAACGTAACCCCACAGCGTAAAAAATGTGAAAAAACCGCAAACTTAAAGTTTGCGAGCGCTGTGTGGCTACTTGCCTGACAAGTGCGTTATTTCAGGGGTATTTTAGAACATGGCAGAAAAACAAACTGCGAAACGGAATCGTCGCGAAGAAATACTTCAGTCTCTGGCCCAAATGCTTGAATCCAGCGATGGAAGCCAACGTATCACTACCGCTAAACTCGCGGCGACGGTTGGTGTTTCCGAAGCTGCGCTGTATCGACATTTTCCAAGCAAAACAAAAATGTTCGATAGCCTTATCGAATTCATTGAAGACAGTCTGATTACCCGTATCAATCTCATTTTGAAAGACGAGAAAGATACCCACGCCCGACTGCGATTAATCGTTCTTTTGATTCTGGGATTTGGCGAGCGCAACCCAGGCCTCACCCGTATCCTCACCGGCCATGCATTGATGTTTGAACAAGATCGCCTTCAGGGTCGTATCAATCAGCTGTTTGAACGTATTGAAGTGCAGTTGCGTCAGGTTATGCGCGAAAAGAAAATGCGCGAAGGTGAAGGCTTCATTACTGATGAATCGTTACTGGCTAGCCAGCTTCTGGCCTTCTGCGAAGGGACATTGTCGCGTTTTGTTCGTAGCGAGTTCCGCTATTTACCGACCGATGATTTTGATACCCGCTGGCCACTTGTGGCATCCCAACTGCGTTAATTGAAAAGGGCCTTTTGAAAAGGCCCTTTTTCTTACACTCCGTACTGAGTACGGTATTCCCGCACAGCGGCTAAATGGCCAGCCATTTCAGGTTTTTCTTCCAGATAATTAATCAGGTCTTTGAGCGTAATGATTGAAATCACTTTGCACTGATAATCGCGTTCCACTTCCTGAATGGCGGAAATTTCGCCACGGCCACGCTCCTGGCGATCCAGAGAAATCAGTACACCTGCCAGCGACGCATTGTTAGCAGCAATAATTTCCATGGATTCACGAATTGCCGTACCAGCGGTGATCACATCATCCACCAGCATTACGCGACCTTGCAGTACGCTGCCGACCAGGTTGCCACCTTCACCATGATCTTTCGCTTCTTTACGGTTGAAGCAATAGGGCAAGTCGCGCTCATGATGTTCTGCCAGCGCAACCGCAGTCGTCGTCGCGATTGGAATACCTTTGTAAGCCGGCCCAAACAGCAAATCAAATTCAATACCGGAATCCACTAACGCGGCGGCATAAAAACGGCCCAACAGTGCCAGATCACGCCCGGTATTAAACAGCCCGGCATTGAAGAAATAAGGACTGGTACGCCCGGACTTCAGCGTAAATTCGCCAAACTTCAGTACCTGCTTGTTAAGCGCAAATTCAATAAACTGGCGCTGATACGGTTTCATGGATTTGCTCCTTTGCATTTCACGTAGATAATTACCCAAAATAATTCGAGTTGCATCGCAGCGGCAAGAGAACGAGCCCCAATGAGCTTACATAAGTAAGTGATTCGGGAGAGCGAACGCAGCCAACAAAGATGCCGCTTTAAGTATGAAGGGTATAAAAAAGGCGACTACTTGAGTCGCCTGAAAATCAATTTTCTAACGCCGCTTTCTGCGACGTTACGATGGATTCGATTCCCCCTCGAGCCAGCGCCAATAGCGCCAGTAACTCTTCATGGGAGAACGGTTCCCCTTCAGCGGTGCCTTGAATCTCAATCATGCGGCCATCTTCCATCATCACGACATTCATGTCGGTTTCAGCAGAAGAATCTTCAACATATTCGAGATCGCAGATAGCAGCACCATTCACGATACCCACTGAAACGGCTGCAACCATCCCTTTCATAGGGTTGGTTTTCAATTTGCCCGCCGCAACAAGCTTGTTCAGAGCATCAGCCAATGCAACGCAAGCACCAGTAATGGATGCTGTACGCGTGCCGCCATCAGCCTGCAACACATCGCAATCCAGCGTAATGGTGTATTCGCCGAGAACTTTTAAATCTACTGCTGCGCGCAGAGAACGCGCAATCAGGCGTTGAATCTCCAGGGTGCGACCGCCCTGCTTGCCTTTCGCTGCTTCACGAGCATTACGGCTATGCGTTGCGCGCGGCAACATGCCATATTCAGCGGTGATCCAACCCTGCCCCTGGCCTTTCAGAAAGCGTGGCACGCCCTCTTCAACGGTGGCGGTGCAAAGCACTTTGGTATCGCCGAACTCGACCAGCACGGAGCCTTCTGCGTGTTTGGTGTAATTACGGGTCAGGGTGACTGGGCGCACTTGTTCGGCGCTACGACCTGATGGACGCATGGGGTTCTCTCCGGCTAAAACGAATGTGGCTGCGCATTATACGGACTTCGCTCGCTTATTCCTATCCTGCAAGTCCTGGCATGGCTATAATCCCCACATCTATAACAGAATACGGTTACGAAATATGATCCGCAGTATGACCGCCTATGCCCGACGTGAAGTAAAAGGCGAATGGGGCAGCGCCTCCTGGGAGTTACGTTCAGTAAACCAACGTTATCTCGAAACTTATATCCGCATGCCGGAACAGTTCCGTAGCCTCGAACCTGTCGCCCGCGAGCGTATCCGCACCCGTTTAACCCGCGGAAAAATAGAATGTAACCTGCGTTTCGAGCCTGATGCCCGCTCCCAGGGCTCTTTGCTGCTCAATGAAAAACTGGCTAAACAGCTTGTTGAGGCAGCTAATTGGGTAAAAATGCAAAGCGACGAAGGTGAAATCAATCCCGTTGATATTTTGCGCTGGCCTGGCGTGATGTCTGCTCAAGAACAAGATCTTGATGCCATCACCGCTGAAATTCTTGCCGCCCTTGACGGTGCCCTGGATGACTTCATCGTTGCCCGCGAAACCGAAGGCGAGGCGCTGAAAGCACTTATCGAACAGCGACTTGAAGGTGTAAGCGGCGAAGTTGTTAAAGTTCGTGCGCAAATGCCAGAAGTCCTGAAATGGCAGCGTGAGCGCCTGGTTGCGAAACTCGAAGACGCACAGGTTCAACTTGAGAATAACCGTCTTGAACAAGAACTGGTGTTAATGGCCCAGCGCGTAGACGTTGCCGAAGAGCTGGACCGCCTGGAAGCGCACGTTAAAGAGACATATAACATTCTGAAGAAAAAGGAAGCCGTTGGCCGTCGCCTCGACTTTATGATGCAGGAGTTCAACCGCGAGTCGAACACCCTGGCATCAAAGTCTATTAATTCAGATGTCACCAATTCAGCCATTGAGCTGAAAGTACTGATTGAGCAAATGCGCGAGCAGATTCAGAACATCGAATAATTGCCGACTATGCTTGCTCAGGCCCGCTTTATGCGGGCCTTTTTGTAGCCATAATTTCAGGTGATTGAGCAATAGAAGTGCATCTTAATAACTCGCTGGTTTCTGGATTAACGCATTTGCCAACGCCCTCAACATCATTTACGCGTTCATCATTGTTACTCCGTGCGACTAACGATAGATAAACTAATCTTCAAGGAAAATAATTTCCGCAAGACAAACTTAATTCCTAAGTAAAAAATAGAGTTCAAGCATTAAAATAACTAATCCAAACCGCTTCGCTTTAGAAAAACTCAATCGTGACATTGTTCACAAAACGTTACCCTCTGCGTGTTTCCATTGGGGGTATCCATGCTGCTACATGTTCTTTATCTAATCGGTATCACTGCCGAAGCCATGACCGGTGCATTAGCTGCTGGCCGCCGCCGCATGGATACTTTCGGCGTAATTATTATTGCCACAGCCACAGCACTTGGCGGTGGTTCTGTTCGTGACATTCTGCTTGGGCATTATCCATTAGGTTGGGTAAAGCACCCCGAATACGTTGTGATTGTGGCTATCGCAGCCGTTCTTACCACGGTATTTGCCCCCGTAATGCCCCATCTGCGTCGCCTCTTCCTGGTCCTTGATGCCTTAGGCCTGGTGGTGTTTTCTATCATCGGTGCACAAATAGCGCTGGATATGGGCGAAGGCCCAATCATCGCTATTATCGCAGCCGTAGTTACCGGTGTGTTTGGTGGCGTCTTGCGCGACATGTTTTGCAAACGCATTCCTTTGGTCTTTCAGAAGGAATTGTACGCAGGCATCGCTTTTGCCTCCGCAGTGCTTTATATCGTTTTGCAGCACTACGTTTCGAACCAGGATATTGTCATTATTTCCACCCTCCTGTTTGGGTTCACCACGCGTTTACTGGCGTTACGCTTACGATTAGGGTTGCCGGTATTTCATTACAAACACGCGGATCACTGATCGACAAATCCCCTGATTCCTTGCTGTGCCAGAAATGCCGCTAGCGCTGCTATTTGGGGATGATTCACAAACTCGACCAACTTTTTTGCCCTTCCTGAACCAATACCCGGCAACTTTTGCCAACTGAGTTCATCTCGCGCAACTAAATGTGACCATTGTGAATCTGGCAATGTCGCTAATACCACCGCTGGAAGTGGAAAACCAAATGCCATCAGCCACTGCCTGAATGGTTGTTGCCTGGCTTGTGTGAATTGCTGCCAAAGATGCGCAACCCTGGCCGTAGACATGCCGCTAATTTGAGACAGCGCTTCCTGAGTTACCGTTATCCAGGAAAAGATGTGTTCCATGTGAAGACTTTGTTGGAGTTGCTGCCAGGAGCGAACGCTCACACCATTAATATTTAAAATGGCTGGGGAGCTTATCCATGCAAGCCGCGCAATAAACTGTTCGCGACACCAGGGTTCAAAGTAAAGGCAGCTTAACGGTGTAATCATTTTTTCCACTGGCGGTTGCGGTTTATCCCTCTGACTGACTCGCCAAACCACTTCCTCAACGTGTGGAATACCCTGCCCAGCAAGACTCACCATGACCTGATCGCCCGGAGCAATATCCAGAACCTGCCAGCGTTTAACCGAGCCGATATTCACCCGTTTCACTTGTTTATCATCAATCTGTAAAGGACTCAGATTAAGGACTACTGCGACTTTCCCCGTTCGCCCAGTTGTAAATTGTATGGCTTTAACTTCAGCAATTTGCTGAGCTGGAGGAAATTTCCAGGCTATAACCCATGTTGCTTTACCCGGTAGCCAATACTTTCCTGCAGGTTCTGCCGCTTCACGAACCACAATGCCATCCGTTACAAACGGTAAGGGTGTCGTGAACCAGGTCTCTCTTTGCGCCACAATTTCTTCCACGGAGTTAACCGGCAAAGACCAGGCTTTCGTCAGCGGGAAACCTCCCTGAGAGAGTATTTCCAGTTTCTGGTTCATTTTGTTTGGACCATCTGGCCACGCCCAAATAAAGACCCCTAATTCATTGAGCAAGGACGGATCACTTTGGCGCATCATGGCCCCCGCAGCCTTACTTCGAGCATTGCTGCTGCCCATGGTTTTCTGTACGTGGCTTTCTCTTTTCCAGAAAATTTCGCCCTGCAAAACACTATCCGCCAGCAAGCCGGAAACGGTTTGGGGGATCGCGGGAATCATTTTGGCTTTTGCTGTCCAGTCCTGCCCTTTCTCACCGTCACCACGGCTGAGGAGTTTGATCAGGCGCCCTTTTTGATAAACCAATGTCACCGCTACACCATCCACTTTAGGTTGCACCCAAAGATCGGTTTTTCCTTTCATCCACTGCGCCACGGCAGCTCTGTCTGGCAATTTTTTTACACCGGTATGTGCAATGGGATGTAGCGCCTTACCCTGTGTGGGAAGCCAGGGCTGTTGGAGTTTATCCGCAGGTTTAAAACAACGTTGCCATTCATTAAATTGGCTACTTAAACCATCGTATGTCGCGTCACTGACAACACTATTTCCTTGTTGATAATAGGCGTTATCCCACTCGCTAAGTTTTTCGTTCAATTTCGCCATCTCCTGCTGGGCTTGCTCAGGTGACCAGGACGGGCATGCCGCCAAAGCCATGGTGCTGAACCATCCCAGTAACCCGATAAATATTGTTATCCACTTCATAACGTCCTCCATGTCGAAACGAAGAGAGGTATAACGCCGGGAAACAAGCAATACGAACGGGAAATAAAAGGGATGCGAGGAGCTTTCAGAAGGAGTTATTTTGTTGCAGTAACACAGTGTATTGTTTGGAAAGCACTACGCAAATTGGCAGAAATATTGCCGAAGGGCATGACAAATTCACCGTGACTTGAAGACGCTGTGTATAATAGGGCCGTATACGCACTTCTTTTTATGCTTACCGAATAAGTTAGAACTCATGGCTCAAGGCACACTTTATATCGTTTCCGCACCAAGTGGTGCCGGGAAATCCAGCCTCATCCAGGCTTTGTTAAAGACACAACCGCTGTACGACACGCAGGTTTCTATCTCCCATACTACGCGAGGCATTCGCCCGGGAGAGAATCATGGTGAACATTACTTCTTCGTGGAAAAAGAAGAGTTTAAGCAGATGATTGCTGAAGATTCATTCCTTGAACACGCGGAAGTATTTGGTAATTACTACGGCACGTCACGCCATGCCATTGAACAAGTTCTGGCAACAGGTGTAGACGTTTTCCTGGATATTGACTGGCAGGGTGCTAAGCAGATTCGTGAGAAAATGCCTCAGGCCCGCAGTATCTTCATTCTGCCACCGTCAAAAGACGAGCTGGACAGACGCTTGCGCGGTCGCGGGCAAGACAGTGAAGAAGTTATTACGAAGCGAATGGAGCAGGCTGTTGCAGAAATGAGCCATTACGCCGAATATGACTATTTAATCGTCAATGATGATTTTGACACCGCACTGTCAGATTTAAAGATTATCATTCGTGCCGAGCGTCTACGAATGGGTCGCCAGAAAGCGCGACATGACGCTTTAATCAGCAAACTATTGGCAGACTGAGCCCAGTTTCAGTATCATGCCCAGTCATTTCTTCATCTGTGGAGCATTTTAATTATGGCACGCGTAACTGTTCAGGACGCTGTTGAGAAAATTGGTAACCGTTTTGACTTGGTTCTGGTCGCCGCACGTCGCGCTCGTCAGATGCAAACTGGTGGTAAAGATCCACTTGTTGCTGAAGAAAACGACAAAACGACTGTAATCGCACTGCGCGAAATCGAAGAAGGGTTGATCACCAACCAGATTCTCGATGTTCGTGATCGTCAGGAACAGCAAGAGCAGGAAGCCGCAGAATTGCAGGCCGTTACCGCTATTGCTGAAGGTCGTCGTTAATTAGCCTGCGGGTAGCCCTTGTATCTGTTTGAAAGCCTGAATCAACTGATTCAACAATACTTGCCCGAGGAGCAGATTAAGCGACTTCGGCAAGCATACCTTGTTGCGCGTGATGCTCACGAGGGACAAGCACGTTCAAGTGGTGAACCCTACATCACCCATCCCGTAGCGGTTGCCTGCATTCTGGCCGAGATGAAACTCGACTACGAAACACTCATGGCCGCCCTACTACATGATGTGATCGAAGACACCCCTGCCACCTACCAGGATATGGAACAACTGTTTGGCAAAAGCGTTGCCGAACTGGTGGAAGGGGTTTCTAAGCTAGACAAGCTGAAATTCCGCGATAAGAAAGAAGCTCAGGCTGAAAACTTCCGGAAAATGATCATGGCGATGGTGCAAGACATCCGCGTCATTTTGATCAAACTCGCCGACCGTACGCATAACATGCGCACTCTCGGGGCTCTACGCCCTGATAAGCGTCGCCGCATTGCTCGCGAAACCCTCGAAATTTATAGCCCTCTTGCGCACCGTCTTGGTATTCACCATCTGAAAACCGAACTGGAAGAGCTGGGCTTTGAAGCGCTGTACCCAAACCGCTACCGCGTCATTAAAGAAGTGGTGAAAGCGGCGCGTGGTAACCGCAAAGAGATGATTCAAAAAATCCTCTCGGAAATCGATGGGCGTTTGCAAGAAGCAGGTATTCCTTGCCGCGTCAGCGGTCGCGAAAAACACCTTTACTCCATCTACTGCAAAATGACGCTCAAAGAGCAGCGTTTCCACTCGATTATGGATATCTACGCTTTCCGCGTGATCGTCCACGATATGGATACCTGTTACCGCGTACTTGGGCAGATGCATAGCCTCTACAAACCGCGTCCCGGGCGGGTGAAAGACTATATCGCCATTCCAAAGGCTAACGGATATCAGTCCCTGCACACCTCAATGATTGGCCCGCACGGCGTGCCGGTTGAAGTGCAAATTCGTACCGAAGATATGGATCAGATGGCAGAGATGGGGGTTGCCGCTCACTGGGCTTATAAAGAGCAAGGTGAAAGCAGCACTACCGCACAAATCCGCGCCCAGCGCTGGATGCAAAGCCTGCTGGAATTACAGCAAAGCGCCGGTAGCTCATTTGAATTTATTGAGAGCGTGAAATCCGATCTGTTCCCGGATGAAATTTACGTTTTCACCCCGGAAGGGCGCATTGTCGAATTACCGGCTGGCGCAACACCCGTCGATTTCGCGTATGCGGTGCATACTGACATCGGCCACGCTTGTGTTGGTGCCCGTGTCGACAGGCAGCCCTATCCGTTATCTCAGTCGCTTAGCAGCGGCCAGACTATCGAAATTATTACCGCACCAGGCGCTCGTCCGAATGCGGCCTGGCTAAATTTTGTCGTGAGTTCTAAAGCTCGCGCCAAAATTCGCCAGATGCTGAAAAACCTCAAGCGTGATGACTCCGTCAGCCTTGGTCGCCGTCTGCTTAATCATGCTTTAGGTGGCAGCCGTAAGTTAGCTGAAGTTCCGCCGGAAAGTATTCAACGTGAGCTTGAGCGCATGAAGCTCGCTACGCTTGATGATTTGCTGGCTGAAATCGGCCTGGGTAACGCCATGAGCGTGGTGGTCGCCAAAAATCTTCAGGGCGAATCGTCTGTAATTGCGCAAGCGAACACGCCAGCGCACAGCCATTTACCTATCAAAGGTGCAGATGGCGTACTGATTACTTTTGCTAAGTGTTGCCGTCCAATTCCAGGCGATCCGATTGTTGCGCATGTCAGCCCTGGTAAAGGTTTGGTTATCCATCACGAGTCCTGCCGTAATATTCGTGGCTACCAGAAAGAAGCCGAGAAGTTTATGGCGGTAGAGTGGGATAAAGAGACCGAGCAAGAATTTATCACTGAAATCAAAGTCGATATGTTCAACCATCAGGGTGCTCTGGCGAATCTGACGGCAGCTATCAACACCGCAGGCTCGAATATTCATAGCTTGAATACCGAAGAGAAAGATGGCCGCGTTTATAGCGCATTCATCCGTATGTCTGCCCGCGATCGTGTTCATCTGGCTAATATTATGCGCAAAATTCGCGTAATGCCGGATGTCATTAAAGTTACCCGCAACCGAAATTAGTGTTATGAATCCTCAACGTTATGCGCGTATTTGCGAGATGCTCACCAGACGTCAGCCTGATCTGACCGTCTGCATGGAGCAAGTCCATAAACCTCATAACGTCTCGGCGATTATTCGCACCGCAGATGCGGTCGGCGTACACGAAGTTCACGCCGTCTGGCCGGGCAGCCGTATGCGCACCATGGCCTCTTCCGCTGCGGGCAGTAATTCCTGGGTTGAAGTTAAAACGCATCGCAATATTAGTGATGCCGTGAGTCATCTAAAAAGTAGTGGGATGCAAATCCTTGCCACTAATCTTTCTGATAAAGCCGTCGATTTCCGCGAAATTGATTACACGCTTCCGACCTGTATTTTGATGGGCCAGGAAAAAACCGGTATTACTCAGGAAGCGTTAGCGCTTGCAGACCAGGACATCATTATTCCGATGATCGGGATGGTGCAATCGCTGAACGTTTCCGTGGCTTCAGCGCTCATTCTGTACGAAGCGCAGCGCCAGCGTCAGAATGCCGGTATGTATCAGCGCGAAAACAGCACCCTGCCAGAATCTGAACAACAGCGCTTGCTGTTTGAAGGTGGCTATCCAGTGCTGGCTCGCGTTTCCCGTCGTAAAGGTTTGCCCTACCCACATGTTAATCAGCTAGGTGAAATAGAAGCTGATGCCGCATGGTGGGCCACAATGCAATCTGCGGAGTAGTCAGATGAAAGGCCGTTTGCTGGACGCCATACCGTTAAGTACGCTTGCCGGAGTCGGTGCCAGTCAGAGCGGTAAACTGGCGAAAATTGGTCTGCACACCATTCAGGATCTCCTGCTCCACCTCCCGCTACGCTACGAAGACCGTACGCAACTTTACCCAATTAACGACCTGCTGCCGGGTATTTACGCCACGGTGGAAGGTGAAGTGCTGAACTGTAATATCAGTTTTGGCCGTCGCCGCATGATGACCTGCCAGATTTCTGATGGCACCGGCATTTTGACCATGCGTTTCTTCAACTTTAACGCGGCAATGAAGAACAGTCTGGCGAACGGGAAACGCGTGCTGGCCTACGGGGAAGCCAAACGCGGGGCTCACGGTGCAGAGATGATTCACCCGGAGTACCGCGTTCAGGGCGATCTCAGCACGCCTGAATTGCAGGAAACGCTGACTCCGGTTTACCCCACCACAGAAGGCATTCGCCAGGCGACGCTGCGCAAACTGACTGACCAGGCTCTGGAATTGCTGGATACTTGCGCTATCGCCGAACTGCTCCCCGCTGATTTGAGCAAAGGGATGATGAGCCTGCCGGAAGCTCTGCGCACGTTGCATCGCCCGCCGCCAACCATGCAGTTAGCCGATCTTGAAACTGGCAAACACCCTGCACAACAGCGTTTAATTCTTGAAGAACTGCTGGCACATAACCTAAGCATGCTGGCGTTGCGCGCAGGCGCTCAGCGTTATCACGCATTACCTTTGCGTAATCATGACGAATTAAAAAACCGCCTTTTAGCTGCACTACCGTTTAAACCAACCGCGGCCCAGGCGCGAGTCGTGGCGGAAATCGAACACGATATGGCTCTGGATGTTCCGATGATGCGTCTGGTGCAGGGTGATGTTGGGTCTGGTAAAACGCTGGTTGCCGCGCTCGCTGCGTTGCGGGCAATTGCGCATGGCAAACAAGTGGGCCTGATGGCGCCGACGGAATTGCTCGCCGAACAGCATGCCAATAATTTTCGCCAGTGGTTTGCACCGCTGGGTATTGAAGTGGGCTGGCTGGCCGGTAAGCAAAAAGGCAAAGCGCGCATTGCCCAACAGGAAGCGATCGCCAGCGGCCAGGTGTCGATGGTGGTGGGAACGCACGCGATTTTCCAGGAACAGGTGCAATTTTCTGAGCTGGCGCTGGTTATCATCGATGAGCAGCACCGTTTTGGTGTTCATCAGCGTCTGGCGTTATGGGAGAAAGGCCAAATTCAGGGCTTCCACCCGCATCAGTTAATCATGACCGCAACGCCAATTCCACGCACGCTGGCGATGACGGCCTATGCCGACCTGGACACCTCAACTATCGATGAACTTCCGCAGGGCCGCACGCCCGTTACTACCGTCGCTATTCCTGACACCCGCCGCAACGATATTATCGAGCGAGTGCGCAACGCCTGTAGCGATGAAGGCCGTCAGGCCTATTGGGTCTGTACTCTGATTGAAGAATCCGAACTTTTAGAAGCTCAGGCTGCAGAAGTGACATGGGATGAGCTTAAAGCCGTGCTGCCAAACCTTAGCGTCGGCCTGGTGCATGGCCGCATGAAGCCGCAAGAAAAACAGGCAGTCATGCAGGCGTTCAAAGAAGGGGCGATTCATCTGCTGGTTGCGACAACGGTTATTGAAGTTGGCGTTGATGTGCCGAATGCCAGCCTGATGATTATCGAAAACCCTGAGCGCCTTGGGCTTGCGCAACTCCACCAGCTTCGAGGCCGAGTGGGCCGTGGCGCGGTCGCATCCCACTGCGTGTTGCTTTATAAGTCACCGCTATCGAAAACGGCACAGCTACGTTTGCAGGTATTGCGTGATAGCAACGACGGCTTTGTGATTGCGCAAAAGGATTTGGAAATTCGTGGGCCAGGGGAATTACTCGGCACGCGCCAAACGGGCAATGCCGAGTTTAAAGTGGCAGATTTACTGCGTGACCAGGCAATGATCCCGGAAGTACAGCGCCTTGCGCGCCATATCCATGAACGCTACCCGGAACAGGCAATAGCGCTCATCGAACGCTGGATGCCTGAAACGGAACGCTACTCAAACGCCTGATTGCTTAGCCAAATATTGGCAGCATCAGGTAGAGCTTAATCACCAGCGCATTGACGATATCAATAAAGAATGCGCCGACCATCGGCACCACCAGAAACGCCATGTGAGACGGCCCAAAACGCTCGGTAATCGCCTGCATATTGGCGATTGCCGTTGGTGTTGCCCCTAAACCAAAACCACAGTGCCCCGCAGCAAGCACCGCCGCATCGTAGTTTTTCCCCATCAGGCGATAGGTCACAAAGATTGCATACAGCGCCATAAAGATAGTTTGTACCGTCAAAATGGCGAGCATTGGCAACGCAAGAGAAGCCAGTTCCCACAGTTTCAGGCTCATCAGCGCCATAGCAAGAAACAGCGATAAACACACGTTCCCCAGAACCGAAACCGCACGTTCAAAGACGCGATAGAAACCCAGAAGCGCAAGCGCATTACTAAGAATGACCCCAACAAAAAGCACGCAAACAAAAGTTGGCAACTCGAACGCGGTTCCCTGAATGAAATGCGCCGCAAATTTACCGACGGTAAGACAAATAGCAATCATCGCGATGGTTTCAATCATCACCATCGAGGTGATCACGCGCCCTACCGCGGGTTTTTCGAAAGCGGTTGGGTCAATGCTGTCTTCTTGAGTGCCGTTCGGCGTGGATGAATGCTTAACCAGATAACGTGCGACCGGCCCGCCAATCAAGCCCCCCAATACCAGGCCAAACGTTGCGCAAGCCATTGCCACTTCGGTTGCATTCTGGAAACCATAGCGCTCGGTAAACAGCTTACTCCAGGCCGCGCCGGTGCCATGCCCGCCAGACAACGTAATTGAACCCGCCAGTAAACCCATTAACGGATCAAGGCCCAGCAGGCTAGCCATTCCAATACCAATGGCGTTTTGCATAATCAAAAGGCCAACCACAACAATCAGGAAAATACCGACGACTTTGCCGCCCGCACGCAGGCTGGCAAGGTTAGCGTTCAGACCGATAGTGGCGAAGAATGCAAGCATCAAAGGATCTTTGAGGCTCATATCAAATTCAAATTCCCAGCCAAGGCTCTTTTTAAGCACTAACAGCGCAAGGGCTATCAACAGGCCACCAGCGACCGGTTCAGGGATAGTGTATTTTTTTAACAGCGGTAGGGTGTGGACCATTTTTCGGCCCAGTAACAACACGAGAGTGGCGGCAACAAGGGTAGAAAGAGTATCAAGATAAAACATAGAAGTGCTCCTGTTTGCGCATATTCTCACAGACGCTTTTTAATTATCCTTCACTGGAATTTCAGGTTTTAGAAAACTCAGCAGCCGGATTTTAACCAAAAAGCAGCCGAAAGTTATATAAAAAGCTCGCTATATATACTTTTTATCTTAGGAAACATCACAAGCAAACGTTTGCTTTTGCTCTTTACTCCGCTAAAATCAGCGTTTTTTCGCAGGGGATAATTTCTGATGTCTGTTAATGCTGTTGAGTCTGAAGGTGCGCAACCGATTGCTCAGCCCCGTTCCAGTGAATTGATTTACCGCCTTGAGGATAGACCTCCTCTCCCACAAACTCTTTTTGCTGCCGGGCAGCACTTATTAGCGATGTTTGTTGCGGTGATCACGCCTGCTATGTTGATTTGCCAGGCTCTGGGACTTCCGGCTGAAGATACCCAACACATTATCAGTATGTCGCTGTTCGCCTCGGGCGTAGCATCGATAATCCAGATTAAAGCCTGGGGACCAGTAGGTTCCGGGCTTCTGTCGATTCAGGGCACCAGCTTTAACTTTGTGTCGCCGTTGATTATGGGCGGCATGGCACTGAAAAATGGCGGAGCCGATGTTCCGACCATGATGGCAGCGCTGTTTGGTACCTTAATGCTCGCAAGCTGCACTGAAATGCTGTTATCCCGCTTCTTGCATCTGGCGCGTCGTATTATCACGCCGCTGGTTTCCGGCGTAGTGGTCATGATTATCGGGCTTTCTCTGATTCAGGTTGGTCTGACATCTATTGGCGGTGGTTATGCCGCCATGAACGATCACACATTTGGCGCACCGAAAAACCTGTTGTTAGCAGGTGCGGTGTTGCTGGTGATTATTCTGCTTAACCGCCAGCGTAACGCTTACCTACGCGTCGCTTCCCTGGTTATCGCCATGGCCGTAGGTTATGGGTTAGCCTGGGCGATGGGCATGTTGCCGGAGACCGTGCCATCAACAAATACTGACCTGATAATGGTGCCTACGCCGCTGTACTACGGTTTGGGCATTGACTGGAATCTGCTTATCCCGCTGATGCTGGTCTTTATGGTGACCTCTCTGGAAACCATCGGCGATATTACTGCGACGTCTGACGTTTCCGAGCAGCCCGTATCCGGCCCGCTTTATATGAAGCGCCTCAAAGGCGGTGTGCTGGCTAACGGCCTGAACTCTTGTGTCTCCGCCGTGTTTAACACATTCCCTAACTCTTGCTTTGGCCAGAACAACGGGGTGATTCAGCTCACCGGCGTTGCCAGCCGTTATGTCGGTTTTGTTGTCGCTCTGATGCTTATTGTGCTGGGTCTGTTCCCGGCGGTAAGCGGGTTTGTTCAACACATTCCTGAGCCCGTTTTAGGCGGCGCGACTATAGTGATGTTTGGCACCATTGCCGCTTCCGGCGTGCGAATTGTTTCCCGCGAGCCGCTGAATCGCCGCGCGATTATGATTATTGCACTCTCCCTGGCCGTCGGTATGGGCGTCTCTCAGCAGCCTCTGATTTTGCAGTTTGCGCCCGACTGGCTGAAAACGCTGCTCTCTTCCGGTATCGCTGCCGGTGGTATCACTGCCATCGTGTTAAACCTGATTTTCCCGCCTGAGAAAAATTGATGTACTTCACGCGCTGGTGATTTGTTGCTGCCAGCGCGTGTAACCCCTCCTGACAATCCCATCCTTGAGCTATAACGGTAAATGGGGCATAACACCCTTACCGAAACTTCATGGGATGGAAGACAATGAAATTTCTCGGAAAGCTAATCGTTGCGTTACTGGTCGTCATATTTGTTGCGCTTATCGCTGCCTATATTTTGCTTCAAACTCGCTGGGGTGCCACCCTGGTAAGCCGTTGGGTCGTTCAGAATAGTGATTACACTTTCTCGTTTGAGGAAATGGATCACCGTTGGGCTTCCCCTATGCATCTTACGCTGAGCAATGTGACCTTTGGGCGCAAAGGTCAGCCTGCAACGCTGGTTGCGCAAAATATTGATATTGGCCTGAGCTCACGCCAGGTGTCAGATCCCATGCACGTCGATAAAATTTTGTTGCAGAACGGCACGCTAAATATCAGCCCAAATGCCGCACCGCTTCCCTTCCAGGCCGATATGCTGCAATTAAGCGATATGGCGCTCAACAGCCCCAATACGGAATGGAATTTACATGCTCAGCGCGTTAACGGCGGAGTGACACCCTGGCAGCCGCAGCAAGGTAAAGCCCAGGGCAATACCGCGGATATTCAATTTAGCGCCGGTTCGATGACGCTCAACGGGGTGCCTGCGACTAACGTGTTATTGCAGGGCGCAATTAATAATCAGCAGGTAACGCTTTCAACTATCGGTGCGGATATGGCTCGTGGTTCGCTCACCGGTAACGCCAGGCGTCTCGCGGATGGCTCGTGGCAAATCGGCAGCCTGCGTTTGAATGACATCCGTCTGCAAACCGAAAAAACGATTACCGATTTCCTGGCACCGCTCACTACTGTCCCGTCGCTGAAAATTGATAGCCTGGAAGTCACTGATGCGCGTCTGGAAGGGAAAGACTGGGCCGTGACAGATCTCGATCTGAGTTTGCGCAACCTGACGCTGGCAAAGGGCGGCTGGCAAAGCGATGACGGGCGCCTGTCGATGAACGCCAGTGATTTCATTAACGGCGCACTGCATCTGAACGATCCGATTGTGAATATTGATTTTAACCAGCAAACCGCCACGCTGCGCCAGTTCACTTCCCGTTGGGAAAGAGGAATGGTTCGCGCGGCGGGTGAATGGCTGCGCAACGAGAAAAAGCTGGCGCTCGATGAAGTGGTTTTGGCCGGGCTTGAATATACGCTGCCCGCAGACTGGAAAGCGCGCTGGATGGAGCCGTTACCGGAATGGCTCAATACGGTGACGATTAAAAAACTTTCCGCAAACCGGAATCTGATTATCGACATCGATCCCGCCTTCCCGTTCCAGTTCACCGCATTAGACGGCGCGGCAGACAATATCGAAGTGGTGCGTAACCATCAATGGGGCATCTGGAGTGGTAACGCTACGCTGAATGCATCGGCAGCTACTCTTAACCGCGTGGATGTTCGTCGCCCATCTATTTCGTTGACGGCCAACGATAACCAAATCTCTATTACCGAACTGAGCGCTTTCGCCGGGGACGGCATGCTGGAAGCAACCGGGGCAATCTCTCAGAATCCGCAACGTAATACCATTATCAATCTGCGCGGGCGTTCCGTGCCGGTAAATGTGTTGCAGCAGTGGGGATGGCCTGCTTTACCACTGGAAGGCAACGGTAATTTGCAGGTATCTGCATCGGGTAGCCTTGCGGCACAAACGCCGTTGAAAACCTCAGTGAACGGAACATTGCAAGCCACCAGTGCAGAAGGCAAGCAAGTGCAGCAAACCATGCGGAATGGGAACGTTTCTGGAGAATAATTCCTGGTGTGGGTGCGTTGCTGCACCCACAGCCTGAAATAGGTGGAGAGGCTACTCTTCTTCGTTCCCGCCTTCTTCAAGTGGCCCGAAAGGCTTAGCGGGTAACACTAAGTAAATCCCTTCAAAAACCGCACCCTGTTCATCATCGCCAAAAAGCTCAACCTGCAATGCTACGCGGGCTTTACGGCCTCGAGCCAGGCGGTCAAGATCGCCGCTTAGCGAGCCCAAATCAGCAATGGCCCCCGGTCTTCCGGTGATCGGGCTGCTATATCGGATATGCGCATCGGCAAGAATAATTGTGCCGCCCAGGTGACGCTCACGCAGCATCAGCCAAATCAGCCCCCAACCGGTTAGCGTAGCCAGTGAAAACAGGCTACCCGCGAACAACGTTTGGTGAGGATTTTGGTTACCCGCTTCCGGCATGGTGGTGATAAATTTCTGCCCGGTGTATTGCAGAATGCGCACGCCCATTTTTTCACTCAATGGAATATGCTCGTACCATGCTTGCTGTAACTGCCCACACCAGTCAGCCCGATGGAGAATATCATCCAGCGAGGCGACCCGTTTTATCATCAGGAAATGGCGGATGGGCGTGGTCGACGGTGTGGTGATTTCGCCCTGGTTCTCAAAACCTAATTTGGCAAAGAACTCTACGGCATCTTCACGCGCGCTACACACGACGCGTTTGACCCCTTCCTGGCGCGCGACAGATTCCAGCGTCATCGCCACCAGCGTCCCCAAGCCTTTATCTTGCACAGAAGGGTGAACCGCCATAAAACGGATAGCCGCTTCGTTGTCGGCATTGATGTACAGGCGGCCAATGGCGACCGGATTGCCTTCTTCGTCCACCACCATCTGATGGTGGGCCATGGCATCCCACGCGTCACGCTCGGAGCCTTTGGGTTGATGCAGCGGCTTGCGCAACATTTCCCAACGAAACTGGTAATAGAGCTCAAGCTCTTCTTCGGTTTGCGGTACGCGAAGGTGATACATACATGTACTCTCTCTTGTTACGCGGGACCGTAAATGCTGCGGACTCAGACCTGTAACCAAAACGTCACAGGACCATCATTCGTCAGGCTGACCTGCATATCGGCGGCGAAGCGCCCCGTTTCGGCCACAATACCCTGTTGTCGACAGCGTTCTACAAAGTATTCATATAACTCTTCTGCAAGCTGCGGTGCGGCGCCACCCGAGAAACTTGGGCGCATACCACGCTCGGTATCTGCTGCGAGGGTAAACTGCGACACCACCAGTACACTGCCACCGGCTTGCTGAACATTAAGGTTCATTTTGTCATTTTCATCGCCAAAAATTCGGTAACCTAAAACCCGCTCACAAAGGCGATTCGCTTTCTGCTCGTTATCTTCTTTTTCGACACCCAATAACACCAAAAGTCCTGGGCCAATTTCACCCGTCACGATACCGTCCAAGGTGACGCGAGCGTGGGTGACGCGCTGAATTAATGCAATCATGGTTCGTCCAATTCTTCCTGCTGAGCTTCGGTGCGAAGCCTTCGGTAATCGCCGAGAGTGACAGTAATTTCGGCACCGAGCAACACGATACACCAGGTCCAGTAGACCCAGACAAATAAAATGGGGATCACGGCTAATACGCCGTAAATCAATTGGTAAGAGGGGAACATGGTGATGTAGAGGGCAAAGCCTTTTTTCCCCAGCTCAAATAAAAGAGCTGCCACCAGCGAGCCAATTAGCGCATCACGTACGGGAACCCGAGTGGTGGGAACGATGCTGTATAACATCCAGAATGACAGCCAGGAAAGCAGCAAAGGGAAGATACGCAGCACGATATCAATGGTGCTGTTAAAGCCCGTCACCCAGCGCAGAGAAAGTAAATATGAACTGATGGCGAGGCTCGCCCCGGCTAACAAGGGCCCAAGCGTTAAAATCATCCAATAGACGGCAAACGAATAGATTTTGGGTCGGGTGCGCGTGCTGCGCCAGATAGTGTTGAGCGCGCTATCCACGGCGTACATCAACAGCAATGCGGTGACGATAAGCCCGCATGCTCCCACCGCCGTCATCTTGTTGGAGTTAGCCACAAACTGTTCGATATAGCGCTGAATGATATCGCCCGTCGCGGGCAGAAAGTTTGAGAAAACAAAATGCCGGAGTTGAATGCTAACGTCGGCAAACATTGGAAAAGCCGCAAACAGGGCGAACACAACCGCAACCAAAGGCACAAGCGAAAGCAATGACACGTAGGCAAGGTTACCTGCAAGCGTGGTCATATTGTCCTGGTCGATGCGGTGCCAGAGTAGTTTTCCCCAGGCCAAATACGGCCTGAGGTGTTGACTCGTTTTGCGATGAACGTTTTTTATCATAGGTTTTTTGCGAAATACCCGGGCACGGTCTCTTTTCCGGTCACCAAAATACTGGTGATTCCCAACTGTTGAGCTCCTTTAATATTATCGGCGTTATCGTCAAAAAAGACTGCATCGCTGGCCGAAAATCCTTCTGTTTCGAGGAGTTTTTGATAAATCTCAGCGTCTGGTTTACGCATCCCCATCTCTTGAGACAGATAGATTTTATCTGCCGCTTGAGCAATTTGCGGGTATTCGCCCAGCCAGAAATAAGTATGTAGGCGGTTGGTGTTTGAAAGTACCACAACGCGATGCCCCTGCTCCCTGAGCGTGTTCATGACAGCGATAACTTCCAGGCGTAAGCCCACAAAGATAGCCTGCCAGCCTGCGGAGAACTGATCAAAGCTCAGCGCCATGCCCATTTCCTCACACACCGCTGCGGCAAATTCTTCGTCGGTGATTTGCCCGCGCTCGTGGCGGTGAAACGCCTCTCCTATTACAAAACTTTTTTGCAAATTCGCTAGTGGCACACGGCTGTAATCGCTCCATACCCCCATCACGCGGTTGAAGTCGATATCAACAATGACGTTGCCTAAATCAAAGATATACAACATAAGCCTCTCCTTTGCGCATGGACAAATAACTGTAGCGGTAATCAGAGAAGGTAGATAGTGGGCAGACGGCAAACTGCGAAGCGAATTCCACCAATGTCATTTTTGTATCATGCTGGCACTAAACCCATAACTCAACAAACTTGCTTTTGAACGATCATCAATACTCTATTAATATCTACCCTTCATACGATCCAGCAGCTCCCTATCTTTGGCTGCCGAAAGCTTTCCGTCTTTGTCGAGAGTATATGAATAACCGTTATAACCCATATCAAAAAATTCTTTATTATTTTCAGATAAATAGACTACTAAAGGGATGCTTTTATCTATACACCTTTCATCGCTTTCTATATCACCGAAGCAATATAAATCATCAATCCGTCTTGCATTATCTTTAAAACTTAGAAAACCATCCCCAACATTCCAAATGGTTATTGCATAACCTAACTTCCCAGGTATGCCATATTTTTCTCGCAACTCCGATTTATGATCTACATACCAATGTATTCTATCCCTGTCGGTGAACGGAAAGTGATCGACAACAACATCATATATTGTTTCTCTCTGCTTGCTGGTATGGATTATATTCACAGGGCGTAATGTCCATGAATTACAGACAGTGATTGTTAAAAATATAACAACCGCTATTTTATTGAATCTTTTCCATTTTATTTTCATACGTTACCATCAATGGTAATACTTGTACTAAAATTGGTGAAAAACGGCTTAAATGCATAGCTTTTGTGGCGCTGTAGAAAAAACCAGATACGGAAAAAACGGTGATTCTTAAATAAAGGATTGGAGATATCTATTTTATCGAGTCCGAAATGATCCTGGGCCTTAAAATTAACCACCGCACTCCACGAGTACCCTGACCGATTGAGAGTTAAAAGTTTAATTTCTTGCGCATGTACATCATGAATCGTAATCCCAAGTCCGTTATAATTATCTTTAATACGATTGAATTTTGGTAACCTTGAGTTATAAATTCCACTCGAAATAGCATGTGTTAAAGATAGGTTATTAACTTTCCCTATCTCGTTATTTATAGTTGACTTTATTACATCCAGAACATTGCTATCTGAAGGCGGTTGTATAAGATCCAAAAATGCGCGGTCCAGACCCATGTGATGATATGCCGCACCATTTCCGTTCTGAAAGTTATCTATCATTTCACTAATGAGATAAGCGTACTGACCCTTAGCAAACATTGTTGATAACTCTTTCATTTCATTAAACAGAATACTTTTGCACTCTTGCAGAGTAATTGGCGTTGCTTTAGGAAACGAAGGGGATGTACCAAAATAATTTCCGCTATAACTGGGTTTTAGCGGAGAGTCATATCTCAATAATTTATAGGGATCAACCCGTTCTGATATATCATCAAGACCAAGGTTTATTAACTGAGCACTGTCTAAATCCCCACACTGCATATCATCGGCAGAATAATCATCAAAACGATTTGCTGTAGAAAACACAATACAGGGCAATGACATAGTTAGTTCTATACTGTTTAATTTCGCCCTCATACATATACCTCCATTATATTTTATAAAATCCCATTTACAGTGCAAATATAATAACCACTTTATGGATGACTATTTAATGAGATATTCAATAATAAAAACAGGCCAGGGTTAACAATAATCGACAAAGAATAAAAATTATTTTCAACAAAAGAAAGGACGAAAAAAAGCCCCGCCTAAACAGGCAGGGCTTCAATACTTTTTAGCGAAGAAAGAAACTTACGCTTCTTTGCCGCCACGACCCGCGCGTTTGCGGTCGTTTTCAGTCAGGTGACGTTTACGGATACGTACAGAAGTAGGCGTTACTTCTACCAGTTCGTCGTCATCGATGAATTCCAGAGCTTGCTCCAGAGACATCTTCTGTGCAGGAACCAGAGTTGTCGCTTCGTCAGTACCAGACGCACGCATGTTGGTCAGTTTCTTACCGGTCAGGCAGTTTACAGTCAGGTCGTTAGAACGACTGTGAATACCGATGATCTGGCCTTCGTAAACTTCTGCGCCGTGGCCCAGGAACAACTTGCCGCGATCTTGCAGACCGAACAGAGCAAACGCAACCGCTTTACCCTGACCGTTAGAGATCAGCACGCCGTTTTGACGCTGGCCGATTTCGCCTGGTTTCACGTCGTCGTAGTGGCTGAATGTGGAGTACAGCAGACCAGTACCAGAAGTCATGGTCATGAACTCAGTACGGAAGCCGATCAGGCCACGTGCTGGGATCAGGTAATCCAGACGGATACGACCTTTGCCGTCAGGGATCATGTCTTTGACATCGCCCTTACGCTCACCCATCGCCTGCATGACAGAACCCTGGTGCTGTTCTTCGATGTCCAGAGTCACGTTTTCGAACGGCTCTTGCATACGGCCATCGATCATACGGTTGATTACTTTCGGACGGGACACAGCCAGTTCGAAGCCTTCACGACGCATGTTTTCGATCAGTACAGACAGGTGCAGTTCGCCACGACCAGAGACACGGAATGCATCCGCATCTTCGGTTTCTTCAACACGCAGTGCAACGTTGTGCACCAGCTCTTTGTTCAGGCGGTCAAGGATCTGACGAGAAGTAACGAATTTACCTTCTTTGCCACAGAACGGAGAGGTGTTGACGTTGAAGAACATGGTAACGGTTGGTTCATCAACAGACAGTGCTGGCAGCGCTTCAACATTTTGCGTATCGCAAAGGGTGTCGGAGATGTTCAGCTCGCCCAGACCGGTGATTGCGATGATGTCGCCCGCTTCCGCTTCGGTGGATTCAATACGCTCCAGACCGAGGTGAGTCAGTACTTTACCGACTTTACCGTTACGCGTTTTGCCTTCGCTATCAACGATAGTGATCTGCTGGTTAGGCTTCACTTTACCGCGCTTGATACGACCGATGCCGATAACGCCAACATAGTTGTTGTAATCAAGCTGGGAGATTTGCATCTGGAACGGACCATCAAGATCAACGCTTGGTGCTTTAACGTGGTCAACAATCGCCTGGTACAGCGGGGTCATGTCTTCCGCCATATCAGTGTGATCGTTACCCGCGATACCCATCAATGCTGATGCATAGATGATTGGGAAATCAAGCTGCTCGTCGGTTGCGTCGAGGTTTACGAACAGGTCGAAGACCTGATCAACAACCCAGTCAGGACGCGCGCCAGGACGGTCAACTTTGTTGATAACAACAATTGGCTTCAAACCGTGGGCAAATGCCTTCTTGGTTACGAAGCGCGTCTGCGGCATTGGGCCATCCATTGCGTCAACGACCAGCAGAACGGAGTCTACCATGGACATTACACGTTCAACTTCACCACCGAAGTCGGCGTGCCCAGGGGTATCAACGATGTTGATACGGTAGTCATTCCATTTGATAGCGGTGTTTTTAGCGAGGATGGTAATCCCACGCTCTTTCTCCAAATCGTTGGAGTCCATCACGCGTTCGGTAGCTTCAGCACGTTCGTTACTGAAAGTACCAGATTGCTGCAGCAGCTTATCAACCAGGGTAGTTTTACCATGGTCAACGTGCGCGATGATGGCGATGTTACGCAGATTTTCGATCACAACTTTGCCTCAGGCATTAGAAATAGCGCGTTATTGTACACGTATTAATCGAAGGACAGAACAGGATCACAAAGAACCTTTACAAACAATGTTGAAAGTAAGGGTTTGTGATCGCTTTCACGGAGCAAAAAAGGGAGCCATAACGAAAATTGCACCAATATGGTGCTCAAATCTCAGACTGAAGCACTACATTGGTGCAAACTATCCATCATGGTGCATCCCTTTTGCACTATGGTGCGCATGATAGCGCCTTTTTAGGGTAATTTAAAAGTTGGCACAGTTTTCGCTTTAATACTTTCAAGGCGAAAAGCCAATGAAGAATGTATTGAACACTCGTTACCACGACGACAATGACCAATCCGGGAGAGTTAAGTATGTCCGCTGAACACGTATTGACGATGCTGAATGAGCATGAAGTGAAATTTGTTGATTTGCGCTTCACTGACACTAAAGGTAAAGAACAGCACGTCACAATCCCTGCTCACCAGGTGAATGCTGAATTCTTCGAAGAAGGCAAAATGTTTGATGGCTCCTCGATTGGTGGCTGGAAAGGTATTAACGAATCCGATATGGTTCTGATGCCAGACGCATCCACCGCGGTCATTGACCCGTTCTTCGCAGACTCGACGCTTATCATTCGTTGCGACATTCTTGAGCCAGGCACCTTACAGGGTTATGACCGTGACCCGCGCTCCATCGCAAAACGTGCTGAAGATTACCTGCGCTCCACTGGCATTGCCGATACCGTACTGTTTGGGCCAGAACCAGAATTCTTCCTGTTTGACGACATCCGTTTCGGTAGCTCTATTTCCGGTTCTCACGTTGCTATCGACGATATCGAAGGCGCATGGAACACCGGAACCAAATACGAAGGCGGCAACAAAGGCCACCGTCCTGCTGTTAAAGGCGGTTACTTCCCGGTTCCACCGGTCGACTCAGCCCAGGACCTGCGTTCTGCAATGTGTCTGACCATGGAGCAAATGGGCCTGGTTGTTGAAGCTCACCACCACGAAGTGGCAACTGCTGGTCAGAACGAAGTGGCTACCCGCTTCAACACCATGACCAAAAAAGCAGACGAAATTCAGATCTACAAATATGTGGTTCATAACGTTGCTCACGCATACGGCAAAACTGCGACCTTCATGCCAAAACCAATGTTTGGCGATAACGGTTCCGGCATGCACTGCCACATGTCTCTGTCCAAGAACGGCGTAAACCTGTTCTCTGGCGACAAATATGCTGGCCTGTCTGAGCAAGCGCTGTACTACATCGGCGGTGTTATCAAACACGCTAAAGCCATCAACGCCCTGTCTAACCCGACAACCAACTCTTACAAGCGTCTGGTCCCAGGTTATGAAGCACCTGTTATGTTGGCTTACTCTGCCCGTAACCGTTCTGCTTCTATTCGTATCCCAGTGGTTGCGTCTCCGAAAGCACGCCGTATCGAAGTGCGCTTCCCAGACCCGGCAGCTAACCCATACCTGTGCTTCGCAGCACTGCTGATGGCTGGTCTTGATGGTATCAAGAACAAAATCCATCCAGGCGAAGCGATGGACAAAAACCTGTATGACCTGCCGCCAGAAGAAGCGAAAGAGATCCCACAAGTTGCAGGCTCTCTGGAAGAAGCACTGAACTGCCTGAACGAAGACCGCGAGTTCCTGACTGCGGGCGGCGTGTTCACTGATGACGCCATCGACGCATACATCGCTCTGCGTATCGAAGAAAACGACCGTGTGCGTATGACTCCGCACCCGGTAGAGTTTGAGTTGTACTACAGCGTTTAATCAGAGTCGTTTTTTGTTGCCGTGGAAACTTTCAGCCCATCTTCGGATGGGCTTTTTTCTCCACAAATAACCTGTTACAGCAATATATTTTGCCAACAGGAAACTATAATGCACCATCACAGTGCAAATTATCGGAGACTGCTTTATGGCAACCGGCACGCTGCCCGATGCTGGGCAGATCCTGAATTCTTTAATCAACAGCATTTTACTGGTCGATGACGAACTGGCGGTGCATTACGCCAACCCCGCTGCACAGCAACTTTTGGCGCAGAGTTCGCGCAAGCTGTACGGCACGCCGCTACCAGAGCTGTTGAGTTATTTTTCGCTCAATATTGGCTTAATGCAGGAAAGCCTGACCGCAGGCCAGGGTTTTACCGATAACGAAGTCACATTGGTTATTGATAGCCGCTCCCACATTCTTTCCCTGACCGCTCAACGTTTACCGGAAGGTTACATCCTGATGGAAATGGCGCCGATGGATAACCAACGTCGTTTGAGTCAGGAGCAGTTACAGCATGCGCAGCAAATTGCCGCTCGTGACTTAGTCCGTGGGCTGGCGCATGAGATTAAAAATCCTCTCGGTGGGTTACGGGGTGCAGCGCAACTTCTGGCAAAAGCTTTGCCGGACCCGTCGCTCACTGAATACACCAAAGTGATTATTGAGCAAGCCGACCGTTTGCGAAATTTGGTGGATCGCCTGTTAGGCCCACAGCAACCGGGGATGCACGTTACTGAAAGCATTCACAAAGTCACCGAAAGGGTGATGAAACTGGTGTCGATGGAACTGCCAGCTAACGTGACGCTGGTGAGAGATTACGATCCAAGCCTGCCGGAACTGGCACACGACCCCGACCAAATTGAACAGATTTTACTGAATATTGTGCGCAACGCGCTTCAGGCGTTGGGCAGTGATGGCGGCGAGATTGTGTTACGTACGCGTACCGCTTTCCAGCTTACGCTGCATGGCGCGCGCTACCGTCTGGCTGCACGCATTGATGTTGAAGACAACGGTCCGGGTATTCCGGCCCATCTGCAGGACACGCTATTCTACCCGATGGTGAGCGGACGTGAGGGAGGGACAGGTTTAGGTCTTTCTATTGCACGCAACTTGATCGATCAGCATTCGGGAAAAATCGAATTTAACAGTTGGCCAGGCCATACCGAGTTTTCGGTTTACCTGCCTATTCGTAAGTAGAGGTCTTTATGCAACGAGGGATAGTTTGGATCGTTGATGACGATAGCTCCATCCGCTGGGTGCTGGAACGCGCCCTGACCGGAGCTGGTTTAACCTGCACTACATTTGAAAGTGGCAATGAAGTCCTGAATGCACTTGCAACCAAGACCCCGGACGTTTTGTTATCTGATATTCGTATGCCCGGCATGGACGGTCTGGCATTGCTCAAACAGATTAAACAGCGCCATCCTATGCTTCCGGTCATCATAATGACGGCGCATTCAGATCTTGAAGCCGCGGTTAGCGCCTATCAGCAAGGTGCGTTTGATTATCTGCCGAAACCTTTTGATATTGATGAAGCCGTAGCACTTGTTGAACGTGCCATCAGCCACTATCAGGAACAGCAGCAACCGCGCAATGTGCAGGTTAACGGGCCGACCACAGATATTATCGGTGAAGCTCCAGCGATGCAGGATGTCTTTCGCATTATTGGTCGCCTGTCCCGGTCATCAATAAGCGTGCTAATTAATGGTGAATCGGGTACGGGCAAAGAGCTGGTCGCCCATGCTCTGCATCGCCATAGCCCGCGTGTGAAATCACCTTTTATCGCGCTAAATATGGCGGCTATCCCAAAGGATTTGATTGAGTCCGAGCTGTTTGGCCACGAGAAAGGGGCATTTACCGGCGCGAATCAAATTCGTCAGGGCCGTTTTGAACAAGCCGACGGCGGCACGCTATTCCTTGATGAAATCGGTGATATGCCGTTAGATGTGCAAACTCGCTTGTTACGTGTCCTGGCAGACGGGCAGTTTTATCGCGTTGGCGGTTATGCGCCAGTCAAAGTCGATGTCCGAATTATTGCCGCAACGCATCAGAACCTCGAATTACGCGTGCAGGAAGGGAAATTCCGTGAGGATTTGTTCCACCGCCTGAACGTTATTCGCGTGCACTTACCACCGCTGCGTGAACGTCGGGAAGATATTCCACGCCTTGCGCGTCATTTCTTGCAAGTTGCGGCTCAGGAATTGGGCGTTGAAGCAAAGCTGCTGCATCCAGAAACGGAAAATGCGTTAACTCGAGTGGCCTGGCCCGGAAACGTTCGCCAACTGGAAAACACCTGTCGTTGGTTAACGGTGATGGCTGCCGGTCAGGAAGTGTTGATTCAGGATTTACCCGCCGAGTTGTTCGAGACCACTATTCCGGATAGCCCGACACATTCTCAGTCAGATAACTGGGCGACGCTTCTGGCGCAGTGGGCAGACCGTGCACTTCGCTCCGGTCATCAGAATTTACTTTCCGAGGCGCAACCGGAAATGGAGCGCACGCTGCTGACAACGGCGTTGCGACACACGCAAGGCCATAAGCAGGAAGCGGCAAGGTTACTCGGTTGGGGACGAAATACCCTGACGCGTAAACTGAAAGAATTGGGTATGGAATAGTCGGATGTCGCTACGCTAATCCGACCTACGAAAAAAGTTTACTATCAAACTAAAACGGGCCATTTATTTGGCCCGTTTTTTTATATTACGCGTGAAAATTGTTGCATCCGCGCCTTCTGGCGCAGGTAACTATCAAAACACATGCAGATATTACGAATGAGCAAGCGGCCTTTGGCCGTCACCTGAATGTGTTTGCCGTCGATATCCACCAGCCCATCTTTCGCAAGTGGCGCCAGCAATTTCAGATCTTCTGCGAAGTATTCTGCAAAGTTCAGATCCCAAAGCTGTTCTACTTCGGCAAATTTAAGCTGGAAATTGCAGATAAGCGCTTTGATAACGTCGCGTCGGATACAGTCATCGCGGGTTAATGCCAGCCCGCGCCACAGCGCATCGCCCTGCTGATCAACCTGCTGATAATAACTCTTCAGCTCTTTTTGGTTCTGCGCGTAGCAGTCGCCGATCATGCTGATTGCGGAAACACCCATGCCGAGTAAATCAGTATCGCCCTGGGTGGTGTAGCCCTGGAAATTACGATGCAATTTCCCTTCGCGCTGGGCAATCGCGAGTTCGTCATCCGGGCGGGCAAAGTGGTCCATACCGATAAACTGATAGCCATCGCGAGTCAGAGAGCCGATGGTTTCTTGCAGAATGTCCAGCTTCTGCTGGGCGCTCGGCAAATCAGCATCTTTAATTTTTCGTTGTGCCGCGAATAATGTCGGCAGGTGCGCGTAGTTAAAAACGCTCAGGCGGTGCGGGCTAAGTTCTGCAACGCGTTTGAGCGTGAAGGCAAAACTTTCTGGCGTCTGCTTTGGCAGCCCATAGATCAAATCGATATTGGTCGAGGTAAAGCCCAGGTCACGCGCGCGCTGAATCAGCGCAAAAATAAACTCTTCGTCTTGCTCCCGGTTAACCAGGCGCTGCACTTCTTTATTGAAATCCTGCACACCCATGCTCAGGCGAGTAAAACCTTCGTTACGCAGGTGATCCAGCACATCGAGTTCAATTTCACGCGGATCGACTTCAATCGACAGCTCAGCATCTTCGTTGAAATTGAAATGACCCCGTAGAAGCCCCATCAGACGGCTTATCTGCGCTTTACTGAGGTAAGTCGGTGTACCACCGCCCCAATGCAGTTGGCTGACGTGACGGCCCTTAAAGAGCGGTGCACGGCTGGCTATCTCTTGCTCCAGCGCATCTAAATACTGATCGGCCTTGTGCGTCTGGCGAGTAACGATTTTATTGCAGCCGCAGAAATAGCACAGCTTATGGCAGAACGGGATATGAACATATAGCGACAGCGGGCGCTCGGGATAACGAGCAACCGCTTGCAGAAACGCCGCCTCGCCGAACTCTTCGGAGAATTCCAGCGCGGTGGGGTAAGAGGTATAACGCGGCCCTGAATAATTATACTTCTGGATCAGGGCCAGATCCCAATCGATTAACTGCTCAGACATAATCACTTCCTCCGGTGATGCCGCATTCGTTGACGGCGCAACGATTTTTGCAATCGCGACAACCGCCGTAGTTTAACGAATAACCACAGCAGATAACACACCAGTGGAATAACCACGAAAAGAGCAGGTAATCCCATTGAGATAACGTTTAGTTACCACCTTTGAGAAGGCGCATTAAATCATCACCCTTCTCTTTTTCTTCTTCATCTTCGTCATCTTCATAAGAGATGCCGAGTTCTTCCATCAGCGCATCAATGCGATCGAGTTTGGCGTTAACCCAAGCCTGCTCTTCTGCGTTGAGTGTTTCACCTTCTTCAAGACGTTCCAGCAGCGCATCCAGGCGCTCATCGTTTTCCAGCAAATCCAGTTCAGCCTGTGGTGTTAGCATAGGTTTCTCGACTTTAGGTTTGTGCTGTTTAGGTTTCTTGACCTGAACTTCCGTTACGCCCAGGGCAATAGGTTTTTTGCTACCAATACGCGGATCTTTAGTCTGAGAGCTGCTATTTCCACTTTTTGCCTGACTGCCGCCAGTTGCACGGCTGCCCGCAGCGTGTCCGCTGTGTTTTTTCTCACGTTTACGGTCGCGCGCTTCGCGATCGATCTCTTCGCGCGTTTTGCGACGTACTTTCGAAGGTTTGGAGCCAGGTGCTGCTGAGTTTTGTTGCTTCATAATAAGTTGTCTTGAGCCGTTTTTATTCAGTATAGAATTGCGGCGGAATCTAGCAGAAAGCAAGCAAAGAAAAAAGGCGGCAGGTTAACCTGTCGCCTTTTTCTTGTCTCTGGACCCTTCATAGGTCACACAATCCCTGTTTGCACTCGACGCCCTGTCTTTCCCTTGCAAACAACTTCCGTGTAGTTCCTTGTCCCTATTAAACGTCTCCTGACGTTGCCTCCTGGCATTTCCTTGGTTCTTCGCCTTCCTGACGATCCTGAACCCTCATCCTGAGTTGCTATCCTTTGTGGCTCTCCTTTGCCTGTGCCGCTTACTTTACTCTTACCCTTTGATTCTACAAGATTACTATTTGCATTAAGTCTGGTAGGTAATCCAAAGATATTTCTTTAACTTCATGTTTTATAAAAACTTTTAATTATTTCCGCATCAAACAACACTACGTTGTCTGTCAATATGAATGGTCAATGTCTTACAAACCGCGGGCGGATTTCTGTAATCCTGTCAGCCGCGCCGAGAAACACGGCGTTTTCCCCAGGTTCAGGTATAATCCCCCACAATGCTCATCCTGAGGGAGACAACCGTTTTGACAAACTGGAATTATCAACTGACCCACTTCGTGCTTAGCGCACCGGATATTCGCCATTTACCTTCTGATACCGGTATTGAGGTTGCTTTCGCAGGCCGCTCTAACGCAGGAAAATCCAGCGCATTAAATACGCTGACCAATCAGAAAGCTCTGGCGCGTACCAGTAAAACCCCTGGCCGTACTCAGCTCATTAACCTGTTTGAAGTGGCTGACGGTAAACGTCTGGTGGATTTGCCAGGCTATGGCTACGCCGAAGTGCCTGAAGAAGTAAAACTGAAATGGCAGCGTGCGCTCGGCGAGTATCTGCAAAAACGTAATAGCCTGAAAGGCCTGGTGGTGTTGATGGATATCCGTCACCCGCTTAAAGACCTTGATCAGCAGATGATTCACTGGGCTGTTGCGAGCAATATCCCCGTGATGCTGCTTTTGACCAAAGCTGACAAACTGGCGTCTGGCGCTCGTAAAGCACAGCTAAATATGGTGCGTGCAGCGGTGGTAGACTTTAACGGTGATATTCAGGTTGAGGCGTTTTCGTCACTGAAGAAAATCGGTGTCGATGTGCTGCGTCATAAACTTGATGGCTGGTACAACGACATCCCACCAGCAACTGAAGAAGACGGTGTTGAAGAAGACGACGAAACTTCTGGCGAATAATAAAAGCGCGGGTTCGCCCGTACTTTTCCTGACTCGCGCGCAATAAAAAACGCCCCAGTCATTACTGACTGGGGCGGCTAAAATATTCAGCCAAATCCGATTACGTGAAGTAAAAGGTCTGAAAGATAGAACATCTTACCTCTGTACCCTACGCAAATAACTCTACTCCTTTTTTTTCGGTTGAAAAAGCATTTTTTGTAGTTTTTTTTCACCCTTTACACACCGATCTTGAAGCATCATCACAAAAAGATATGACTTATGTTGCTTAGTTACATAAATCGCTTTAATTAGTGAGCTTCATCCCAGTTTGCGCCGCTTCCGACTTCCACCAGTAGTGGCACATCCAGTTTCATGCTGCCTTCCATCAATTCGTGAATTTTCTTCGATACTGCATCGAGATCATCCTGATGCACTTCAAACACTAATTCATCGTGTACCTGCATGATCATTTTCACGCGTGGCTTCTCAGCTTCAAGCCAGGCATCGACCGCAATCATCGCGCGTTTAATGATGTCTGCCGCCGTTCCCTGCATAGGGGCGTTAATCGCTGCGCGTTCAGCTCCAGCACGACGGGCGGCATTACTGGAATTGATGTCCGGAAGATAAAGACGACGGCCATCCAGCGTTTCGACGTAGCCCTGCTCTTTCGCCTGCTTGCGGGTACGCTCCATGTATTCCAGCACGCCAGGGTAGCGCTCAAAGTAGAGATCCATATACTTCTGCGACTCTTTACGCGGAATGTTGAGCTGGCGTGACAAGCCAAATGCGCTCATACCGTAAATCAGGCCGAAGTTAATCGCTTTTGCGCTGCGGCGCTGTTCGCCTGAAACGCTATCTAAAGGCGTGCCAAAGACTTCAGAGGCGGTTGCACGGTGGATATCTTTCCCTTCCGCAAATGCGGTAAGCAGACCTTTATCGCGGGATAAATGCGCCATGATGCGCAATTCAATTTGCGAGTAGTCCGCAGAAACAATCAGATAATCTTTTGGGGCAATAAAGGCCTGACGAATGCGACGCCCTTCTTCATTGCGCACCGGAATATTTTGCAGGTTCGGTTCGGTAGAAGACAGACGCCCGGTCGCTGCAACCGCCTGATGATAAGAGGTATGTACACGCCCGGTTTTCGGGTTGATCATCAGCGGCAATTTATCTGTGTAGGTCGATTTAAGCTTCGCCAGACCACGATGTTCAAGAATAACTTTTGGCAACGGATAATCCAGAGCCAACTCTTCCAGAACTTCTTCAGACGTGGACGGTGCACCGCCTGGTGTTTTCTTCAGCGGTTTAATACCCTGCTTTTCAAATAAAATAGTCTGCAATTGCTTTGGCGAAGAGAGGTTAAACGGCTCGCCCGCAATTTCATGGGCTTTAATTTCCAGCTCCGCAAGACGCTTTGTGAGCTGCTCAGAATGGGTATGTAACACGGCCGGGTCGATCTTCACGCCATTACGTTCAATGCGAGACAGCACTGGTACCAGTGGCATTTCGATGTTTTTAAAGATGCTTAGCGGCCCTTCGCGCTTTTCAAGCTGCGGCCACATTTTCAGGTGCAACTGTAACGTTACGTCTGCATCTTCTGCGGCATAACGCCCAGCCTGCTCCAGATCTATCTGGTTAAAGGTCAGCTGTTTTTTACCTTTACCGGCGATTTCTTCAAACGTAATCGTGGTGTGTTTAAGCCAGCGCGCAGAGAGGCTATCCATATCATGGCGGCCTGCGACGCTATCAAGAATGTAGGATTCGAGCATGGTATCGAAGGCAATACCGCGCAGCTCGATATCGTAATTCTGCATGATGCCGCGGTCATATTTGAGGTTCTGCCCAACTTTAAGCACGCTTTCGTCTTCAAGTAAGGGTTTCAGCAGTTCGAGCGCTCGTTCACGCGGAATTTGTACCGGTGCATCTAAATAGTCATGTGCGACTGGAATGTAGCAGGCAACACCCGGCTCTGTAGCAAATGAGAGGCCGACCAAATTCGCACTGACGTTATCCAGGCTGTCGGTTTCGGTATCAAAGGCAATAACCGGGGCTTTTTTCAGGCAGGCAATCCACTCTTCAAGCACACTTTCTTCAAGAATGGTGACGTAGTTTTCATAAGAGAGTGCAGTGGCTGGCTCTTCTGCTTCTGCTTCAGCCTCAGCTTCTACCTCAATGGCTTTCTGTGGCTGTGCCGCAGGTTTTACGCCCTTAGCCTGCAACCATTTTCCCGCTTCAACGTCAGTAATCCAGCGCTTAAATTCATACTGTTTGAACAAGCCAAGCAGTTCTTCATCCGCCGGTTGCTGCACTTCTAATTGCTCGCAGCCAAGCTCCAGCTCCACATCCGTTTTGATGGTAGCCAGTTGATAGGAGAGATAAGCAAGATCTTTGCTTTGCTCGAGCTTAGCCGCCATGGTTTTCGCGCCACGGAATGTCAATTCTGCGATTTTTTCAGGGTTGGCATACAGCGTATCCAGACCACCTAACCCTTGAAGCAGTGCCTGCGCGGTTTTCTCGCCAACGCCCGGCACTCCAGGAATGTTGTCTGAGGAATCTCCCATCAGCGCCAGGAAGTCGATGATCAGTTCTGGAGGCACGCCATATTTAGTGCGAACTTCATCCGGGCCAAGAATGGTGTTAGTCATGGTGTTAATAAGCGTAACGCCCGGTGTAACCAGCTGCGCCATATCTTTGTCGCCAGTGCTGATAAGCACAGGGCGGCCAACACGTTCAGCTTCAAGCGCCAGCGTACCGATCACATCGTCGGCTTCCACGCCTGAAACAGCAAGCAGCGGCAAACCCATCGCTTTAACCATGGCATGCAAAGGTTCGATTTGTGCACGAAGATCGTCTGGCATTGGCGGACGGTGAGATTTGTAGTGCTCAAACAGCTCGTCACGGAAGGTTTTACCTTTGGCATCAAAGACGACTGCTGCGTGCGTCGGTTGGTACTGCAATAACAGACTGCGCAGCATGTTCAGCACGCCGTACATTGCCCCGGTCGGTTCACCTTTGCTATTGGTCAGCGGTGGGAAAGCATGATAGGCACGATAGAGATAGGATGAGCCATCAACGAGGATAAGTGGGTTTTGCGCGATCTGAACCATAATGTTCCGTTCCGTGACTGATTTTAGTTTATCGCTAAAGGATGCCATAGCCTGGCTGAAAACATGAACTTTTGAGGAAGATAAGGTGAAAAGTTTTGTTGATCTTCGAGATCCGCCTCAAGATCAATATTGTGGATAAGTTTGTGCATAATTCTTTAAGCAATTGATTATTGTGCGAAGATGAAACTTTAACAATGATAAATACTTATAATTTTCATGCAGTTGTGATTTACCCCTTCAAAGAGAAGAGATTTCATCGTAGATCGACAAATGTGGATATAAAAATAAATTATGTTATAGACCGATAACAAACAAAGCCTTCCGAATGGCATTTTTTAGTGAGTTATTTTAGTTTCCTCCTTGCCAACAAATTTCTGATAAAATTCACGCCTTATTACCCTTTTCTTACTATTTTCCTCCTCTAACCTTCTGAAAAATTTATTTATGTCGAGATTATTCACCGCGATAACTTTGATTCTGAGTGTCGCTCTCACCATTTTGGTCACAGTAGCGTGCTCAGTACCCATAATTATTGCTGGTATTATTAAGCTGCTTTTACCTGTACCAGCCATCTGGCGATCAATCTCGGGATTTGCTGATTTCATGATGTCCTGCTGGTGCGAAGGGTTAGCATTTTTACTCAAGCTTAACCCGCATTTGAAATGGGATGTTGAAGGGCTGGATGAGCTCAGTAAGAAGAACTGGTACTTATTAATATGTAATCATCGAAGCTGGGCGGATATCGTTATTTTGTGCGTACTGTTTCGCAAACATATCCCAATGAATAAGTACTTTTTAAAGCAGCAGCTCGCCTGGGTACCTTTTATGGGGCTGGCATGTTGGGCTCTGGATATGCCTTTTATGAAGCGCTATTCACGTGGTTATTTATTACGTCACCCGGATCAACGCGGTAAAGACGTTGAAACAACGCGTCGTTCCTGCGAGAAATTCCGTACTCACCCAACAACAATTGTGAATTTCGTTGAGGGCTCAAGGTTCACACCAGATAAACGTTTAGAGACGCGTTCGGCATTTCACAATCTACTTCCCCCTAAGGCTGCAGGCATTGCAATGGCACTCAATGTTCTAGGGAGACAGTTCGATAAACTACTCAACGTAACGCTGTGTTATCCGGATAATGCGCAAAGCCCGTTTTACGACATGTTAACCGGAAAGATGACGCGAATTGTTGTGCGAGTGTCGCTATTACCAATTGCAGAGGATCTGCATGGCGATTATATGAATGATAAAGTTTTTAAACGACACTTCCAGCAGTGGCTAAACGCGGTGTGGCATGAGAAAGATGCGGTGCTAACGAGCTTCGAACAGTAATTCGAGTCATAAACAGTTGAAAGCCGGTCAATGACCGGCTTTTTTAATTACTTTTTCTCAACCAGGAATTTGGTCACATCAGCATATTGTTGGACGAAAACGTCCATATTGCTGGTGTCCATACCCTGTGGATTTAACTGATATTTTCCGTTCACGAAAATAGCTGGCACGCCCTGCAATTGCAGATCTGCTGCAGCTTTCTCTTGTTGAGCAACCAGTGATTTCACCACAAAGCTATTCCATGCGGCATCGTACTCTTCTGCTTTAACGCCAGCATCAATAAATACTTTTCGTATGTCGGCAACATTCTGAACAGTCTGAGTTTTCTGCACTGCTTCAAACATTGGCGCAGTAATTTTGTCTTCCACGCCCAACGCCATTGCAACAGCCCATGCCTGCGTTAAATCCTTGCCCAATGGGCCCAGGAACTCAACATGGTACTTGGTCATTTTTGTGCCTTCTGGGAGTTTTTTCTTCACTGTATCAGACACATGCAGAACTTCTTCAAACTGGTAGCAGTGTGGGCAGTAAAAAGAGAAAAACTCTAATACTTGTGGCTCACCGGCAACAGGTTTTTCCAAAGTAACGAACTCTTTACCGTCTTTAAACTGCGCAGCAGACACGCTGAATGCCAGGATCATCCCCGCCAGCGCCAGCCAAATCTTTTTCATCATCAAATCTCTCCTGAATAAATACTGATTAATACATTGGCGTTAATGTTAGTGGTGGTTCACGTAGAACCCGGACCTGCTCTGTAAAAGTCGCAGTTTGTCTTCGCCAGTAATCTTCGTCGGTAAGCCACGGAAAATTTCTGGGGAAAGCAGGATCATCCCAGCGTCGAACTATCCACGCGAGATAATAAATCATACGCATGGCGCGTAAAGGTTCTATAAGAGCGATTTCATCTGATTCAAAAGGGGCAAATTCTTCATATGCTTCGATAATCATTTCCAGCTGCATTCTCTGCTCGGCCTTATCGCCATTGAGAAGCATCCAGATATCCTGGATTGCCGGACCATTACGAGCGTCATCGAGATCGACAAATAGCGGGCCATCACGCCAGAGAATATTTCCCGGATGGCAATCGCCATGCAGACGTAATGGCTGAAAATCTGTGTGCCAGTGAAGCTTCACTTCCTCTATTAATGCATCTGTTGCGCTAAGAAAGCTCTTCTTGAGGGTGGATGGAATCAGTGGTGTATGCTCGAATAGCTCACGCGGCTCAAATAAGTACTCACGTAAGCCTATATCAGGGCGTGCACTGAATAGCTTTCGGCGACCCGTTTGATGGATACGGCCAAGATAGCGACCAACCCATTCCATTTGATCAAGATTATCTGTTTCGTACTGCCTTCCGCCTAAGCTTGGGAACACTGCGTACATAAAACCTTGATGGTGCAGAACTGTATTGCCATTGAAATGCATGGGTGCTGCGGTCGGAACCTCATCAGCTAATAGCTCAAGCGCAAACTGATGTTCTTCTTCTATTTGCTGCGGGGACCAGCGATGGGGTCGATAAAACTTAACCACATAACGTTTGCGATCCTCGTCCTGAAATTGATAGACGCGGTTCTCAAAACTGTTTAGCGGGGTCAAGCCGGAATCCACCCGTATACCCTGTTCAAAAAGGGCATCCATGATGGTATCCGGATGTAATGTTTGAAAATTGAAAGCGCTGTCTGTCATCCAGGCAACCGACTGTAAATACGAATAGTTTAGGATAACATTTCATCGTCGTTAAAGTGGCCTGGCTTACAAGCTTTTACTCTTTAATTACGCCGCGAGCGCGCAATAGGGCCGTTTTAAAATCTTCTTCGTAATCTTTCTGGATGCCAGGAATGACGGCATCTTTTGCAGAGTCACGCATTTTTAGATGATAAATAAGCACATCATCGGTGAGATCGGTTAATTCGCCGGTATAACCTGACTCTTTGCTGAGTTTCTGCAAAAATTGAATCAAATTGAGATCCGGCTCTTTCTGCCATGCGGGCTGAAGTAGCTCGAGCAGTTCGTTAAGGCGTTTACATTTCATGATTGTGCTCCATTCACATGAGAGATGTCACACGTTAGCAGGCTCAAACCCACATTAAAAGAGGCGATATAAGTGAGTTGTTTAACAGAAGTGACTGGTGTGGTGTTGGCTGGCGGAAGAGCAACAAGAATGGGTGGCCAGGATAAGGGGCTGATTAACTTTAATGGCCAACCGTTGTTTGAACACGTCATCAGTAAGCTCGCGCCGCAGGTTAACAATGTGGTGATTAGCGCTAATAGAAATATAGAAAAATATCAGTCTGTTGGGTTAAGTGTTTTGAGTGATACGTTAGCCGACTTTCCGGGGCCATTGGCCGGAATGTTATCAATAATGCAGCATCTGAGTGAAGAGTGGTTTCTATTCTGCCCTTGTGATACGCCCAATATCCCGGGCGATCTGGCATATAAATTGTGGGAGCAGAAAGGGGATTCAATAGCCGTATGGGTAAATGATGGTGAACGTGATCATCCGACTATTGCGCTTATGCATCGCAGATTAGCGACGGATCTCGAGCAGTATCTGGCTTCAGGAGAGCGACGGGTGATGGTCTTTCTGAGACAAATAGGTGGGAAAGCAGTCGAGTTTCCAAACCAAATGCAAAATTTTGCCAACGTAAATACACCTGAAGATCTTGCTCAATGGGAGAAGGAATAGATGTTGCCACTGTTAGCATTCGCAGCCAGTAGCGGAACAGGGAAAACGACGCTGTTGAAGAAGGTAATACCCCTGTTGAACCAACGTGGTATTCGTCCAGGTCTGATAAAGCATACACATCACGATATGGATGTCGATAAACCCGGAAAGGACAGCTATGAGTTACGCAAAGCCGGAGCAGCACAAACGCTTGTGGCAAGCCAACAGCGCTGGGCCCTGATGACTGAGACTCCCGATGAAAATGAGTTAGATCTTTATTATCTTGCCAGCCGAATGGATGAGTCTTCGCTGGATATCATATTGGTTGAGGGCTTTAAGCACGAATCAGTGCCGAAAATTTTGCTCTACAGAGAAGGTGTTTCTCAGCGTTCGGATGAACTAGTGATTGATAGCCATGTTATTGCTATCGCAAGTGATGTCAATTTGAGCGTAGCATTGCCTGCTCTGGATATTAATCAGCCTGAACAGATCGCAGATTTCATTATTAACTGGCTCAAAAAGTAGAAAGATACTGATACTTGAGGGTTTTACAGAAGGCTATGGCGAAGTGGGGTATCAATTTCCATAAACCGCAGACGGCAAAAAGCCCTGCACGTCAGTGCAGGGCTTCTTACTTGATTGGAGCCTGGCAGTTCCCTACTCTCGCATGGGGAGACCCCACACTACCATCGGCGCTACGGCGTTTCACTTCTGAGTTCGGCATGGGGTCAGGTGGGACCACCGCGCTAGTGCCGCCAGGCATATTCTGTTTCATTAACCGTCACCTCCCGGGTGACCGTTAACCTAAATCCGGAATTCAGCTGAAAATTAAATCTCTGTCTCTCAAACAAAACACCTTCGGTGTTGTAAGGTTAAGCCTCACGGATCATTAGTACTGGTTAGCTCAACGTATCGCTACGCTTACACACCCAGCCTATCAACGTCGTCGTCTTCAACGTTCCTTCAGGAGCCTTAAAGGCTCAGGGAGAACTCATCTCGGGGCAAGTTTCGCGCTTAGATGCTTTCAGCGCTTATCTTTTCCGCATTTAGCTACCGGGCAATGCCATTGGCATGACAACCCGAACACCAGTGATGCGTCCACTCCGGTCCTCTCGTACTAGGAGCAGCCCCCCTCAATTCTCCAGCGCCCACGGCAGATAGGGACCGAACTGTCTCACGACGTTCTAAACCCAGCTCGCGTACCACTTTAAATGGCGAACAGCCATACCCTTGGGACCTACTTCAGCCCCAGGATGTGATGAGCCGACATCGAGGTGCCAAACACCGCCGTCGATATGAACTCTTGGGCGGTATCAGCCTGTTATCCCCGGAGTACCTTTTATCCGTTGAGCGATGGCCCTTCCATTCAGAACCACCGGATCACTAAGACCTGCTTTCGCACCTGCTCGAGCCGTCACTCTCGCAGTCAAGCTAGCTTATGCCTTTGCACTAACCTCACGATGTCCGACCGTGATTAGCTAACCTTCGTGCTCCTCCGTTACGCTTTAGGAGGAGACCGCCCCAGTCAAACTACCCACCAGACACTGTCCGCAACCCGGATTACGGGTCTACGTTAGAACACCAGCCATTAAAGGGTGGTATTTCAAGGTTGGCTCCACAAGAACTGGCGTCCTCGCTTCAAAGCCTCCCACCTATCCTACACATCAAGGACCAGTGTTCAGTGTCAAGCTATAGTAAAGGTTCACGGGGTCTTTCCGTCTTGCCGCGGGTACACTGCATCTTCACAGCGATTTCAATTTCACTGAGTCTCGGGTGGAGACAGCCTGGCCATCATTACGCCATTCGTGCAGGTCGGAACTTACCCGACAAGGAATTTCGCTACCTTAGGACCGTTATAGTTACGGCCGCCGTTTACCGGGGCTTCGATCAAGAGCTTCAGCTTGCGCTTAACCCCATCAATTAACCTTCCGGCACCGGGCAGGCGTCACACCGTATACGTCCACTTTCGTGTTTGCACAGTGCTGTGTTTTTAATAAACAGTTGCAGCCAGCTGGTATCTTCGACTGCCTTCAGCTCCACCCGCGAGGGGTTTCACTTACCGACAGCGTGCCTTCTCCCGAAGTTACGGCACCATTTTGCCTAGTTCCTTCACCCGAGTTCTCTCAAGCGCCTTGGTATTCTCTACCTGACCACCTGTGTCGGTTTGGGGTACGATTTGATGTTACCTGATGCTTAGAGGCTTTTCCTGGAAGCAGGGCATTTGTCACTTCAGCACCGTAGTGCCTCGTCGTCACACCTCAGCGTTATACAGAAGTCCGGATTTACCTAAACTTCCCGCCTACATGCTTAAACCGGGACAACCGTCGCCCGGCCAACATAGCCTTCTCCGTCCCCCCTTCGCAGTAACACCGAGTACAGGAATATTAACCTGTTTCCCATCGACTACGCCTTTCGGCCTCGCCTTAGGGGTCGACTCACCCTGCCCCGATTAACGTTGGACAGGAACCCTTGGTCTTCCGGCGAGCGGGCTTTTCACCCGCTTTATCGTTACTTATGTCAGCATTCGCACTTCTGATACCTCCAGCAGCCCTCACAGGCCACCTTCGACGGCTTACAGAACGCTCCCCTACCCAACAACGCATAAGCGTCGCTGCCGCAGCTTCGGTGCATGGTTTAGCCCCGTTACATCTTCCGCGCAGGCCGACTCGACCAGTGAGCTATTACGCTTTCTTTAAATGATGGCTGCTTCTAAGCCAACATCCTGGCTGTCTGTGCCTTCCCACATCGTTTCCCACTTAACCATGACTTTGGGACCTTAGCTGGCGGTCTGGGTTGTTTCCCTCTTCACGACGGACGTTAGCACCCGCCGTGTGTCTCCCGTGATAACATTCTTCGGTATTCGTAGTTTGCATCGGGTTGGTAAGCCGGGATGGCCCCCTAGCCGAAACAGTGCTCTACCCCCGAAGATGAGTTCACGAGGCGCTACCTAAATAGCTTTCGGGGAGAACCAGCTATCTCCCGGTTTGATTGGCCTTTCACCCCCAGCCACAAGTCATCCGCTAATTTTTCAACATTAGTCGGTTCGGTCCTCCAGTTAGTGTTACCCAACCTTCAACCTGCCCATGGCTAGATCACCGGGTTTCGGGTCTATACCCTGCAACTTAACGCCCAGTTAAGACTCGGTTTCCCTGCGGCTCCCCTATACGGTTAACCTTGCTACAGAATATAAGTCGCTGACCCATTATACAAAAGGTACGCAGTCACCCCATAAAGAGGCTCCCACTGCTTGTACGTACACGGTTTCAGGTTCTGTTTCACTCCCCTCGCCGGGGTTCTTTTCGCCTTTCCCTCACGGTACTGGTTCACTATCGGTCAGTCAGGAGTATTTAGCCTTGGAGGATGGTCCCCCCATATTCAGACAGGATACCACGTGTCCCGCCCTACTCTTCGAGTTCACAGCATGTGTATTTTTGTGTACGGGAGTATCACCCTGTACCCTGCGACTTTCCAGACGCTTCCACTAATACACAAACTGATTCAGACTCTGGGCTGCTCCCCGTTCGCTCGCCGCTACTGGGGGAATCTCGGTTGATTTCTTTTCCTCGGGGTACTTAGATGTTTCAGTTCCCCCGGTTCGCTTCGTTAAGCTATGTATTCACTTAACGATAGTGTGACGAATCACACTGGGTTTCCCCATTCGGAAATCGTCGGTTATAACGGTTCATATCACCTTACCGACGCTTATCGCAGATTAGCACGTCCTTCATCGCCTCTGACTGCCAGGGCATCCACCGTGTACGCTTAGTCGCTTAACCTCACAACCCGAAGGTGTCTCGTGAGACACAATCGGTGTCGTGAAAATTTGAGAGACTCGAACACACCTCACTTCCTTTCTTATTACGGAGAAAGGAAACAGTGTGTCGTTTCAATTTTCAGCTTGTTCCGGATTTTTAAAGAGCAAATATCTCAAACGTGACTGCTAAGTCAGTTTTGAGATATTGAGGTCGGCGACTTTCACTCACAAACCAGCAAGTGGCGTCCCCTAGGGGATTCGAACCCCTGTTACCGCCGTGAAAGGGCGGTGTCCTGGGCCTCTAGACGAAGGGGACACTGAAGTCTCACTCGCAAGACGCCTTGCTTCTTTACATCTATCAGACAATCTGTGTGAGCACTACGCAAGTTCGTATCTTTCAGGTAAGGAGGTGATCCAACCGCAGGTTCCCCTACGGTTACCTTGTTACGACTTCACCCCAGTCATGAATCACAAAGTGGTAAGCGCCCTCCCGAAGGTTAAGCTACCTACTTCTTTTGCAACCCACTCCCATGGTGTGACGGGCGGTGTGTACAAGGCCCGGGAACGTATTCACCGTAGCATTCTGATCTACGATTACTAGCGATTCCGACTTCACGGAGTCGAGTTGCAGACTCCGATCCGGACTACGACGCACTTTATGAGGTCCGCTTGCTCTCGCGAGGTCGCTTCTCTTTGTATGCGCCATTGTAGCACGTGTGTAGCCCTACTCGTAAGGGCCATGATGACTTGACGTCATCCCCACCTTCCTCCAGTTTATCACTGGCAGTCTCCTTTGAGTTCCCGGCCGGACCGCTGGCAACAAAGGATAAGGGTTGCGCTCGTTGCGGGACTTAACCCAACATTTCACAACACGAGCTGACGACAGCCATGCAGCACCTGTCTCACAGTTCCCGAAGGCACTAAGGCATCTCTGCCGAATTCTGTGGATGTCAAGAGTAGGTAAGGTTCTTCGCGTTGCATCGAATTAAACCACATGCTCCACCGCTTGTGCGGGCCCCCGTCAATTCATTTGAGTTTTAACCTTGCGGCCGTACTCCCCAGGCGGTCGACTTAACGCGTTAGCTCCGGAAGCCACTCCTCAAGGGAACAACCTCCAAGTCGACATCGTTTACGGCGTGGACTACCAGGGTATCTAATCCTGTTTGCTCCCCACGCTTTCGCACCTGAGCGTCAGTCTTTGTCCAGGGGGCCGCCTTCGCCACCGGTATTCCTCCAGATCTCTACGCATTTCACCGCTACACCTGGAATTCTACCCCCCTCTACAAGACTCAAGCTTGCCAGTTTCAAATGCAGTTCCCAGGTTGAGCCCGGGGATTTCACATCTGACTTAACAAACCGCCTGCGTGCGCTTTACGCCCAGTAATTCCGATTAACGCTTGCACCCTCCGTATTACCGCGGCTGCTGGCACGGAGTTAGCCGGTGCTTCTTCTGCGAGTAACGTCAATCACTGCGGTTATTAACCACAATGCCTTCCTCCTCGCTGAAAGTACTTTACAACCCGAAGGCCTTCTTCATACACGCGGCATGGCTGCATCAGGCTTGCGCCCATTGTGCAATATTCCCCACTGCTGCCTCCCGTAGGAGTCTGGACCGTGTCTCAGTTCCAGTGTGGCTGGTCATCCTCTCAGACCAGCTAGGGATCGTCGCCTAGGTGAGCCATTACCTCACCTACTAGCTAATCCCATCTGGGCACATCTGATGGCAAGAGGCCCGAAGGTCCCCCTCTTTGGTCCGAAGACGTTATGCGGTATTAGCTACCGTTTCCAGTAGTTATCCCCCTCCATCAGGCAGTTTCCCAGACATTACTCACCCGTCCGCCGCTCGCCGGCAAAGTAGCAAGCTACTTCCCGCTGCCGCTCGACTTGCATGTGTTAGGCCTGCCGCCAGCGTTCAATCTGAGCCATGATCAAACTCTTCAATTAAAAGCTTGATTTGCTTACAATGAGTAAGCGGTGCTCAAAAATTAACTTTCGTAATAATTCAACTAAATGAATTACTGCTTGGTCACTCTTCAAGACTTGATATTTTTTTGATACCCGGAGGTATCTGAGATATCAATCCTGCGAGTGCCCACACAGATTGTCTGATAAATTGTTAAAGAGCAGTGAGTTACGCGCTTTCGCTTGCTAACTCGAGGTGGCGTATGTTACGCTTTCCTCTTTCAGAGTCAAGCGTTTATTTTCGCTTTTCGTCTGCCTGACGGGCCGGTTTGTAAGCCGTTGTGCCGTGTCAGTGGAGGCGCAGTATAGGGATTTTCTGGAGGCTGACAAGTGTTTATTGCAAAAATATTACCGTCCGCGTTTTTTTCGCCAAAAACACTCCTGAAGCCGCATAACACCGGATATTTGCTGTTTTAAGCATCAGAAAAAGAGACCCGGTGGCATACTAATAATAGAAACAACGCTCAAGGAATTGCATTTATGTCTCTCTCTGCACAAAAACTCGCGGCACAGAAGAACCTATCCTATGTTCTTGCAGAAAAACTCGCACAACGCATCCTCAGAGGCGAATACGAAGCAGGAAGTATTTTGCCCGGTGAAATTGAATTAGGAGAACTCTTCGGTGTGAGTCGCACAGCTGTACGAGAAGCGGTAAAGACATTAACAGCTAAAGGAATGGTTTTACCCCGCCCACGCATTGGCACTCGCGTAATGCCTCGCGGTCACTGGAACTTCCTTGATAAGGAACTGCTGACCTGGTGGATGACCGAGGAGAACTTTAACGATGTAGTGGAATACTTCCTTGTTATGCGCAATAGCCTGGAGCCACAAGCCTGTGCACTTGCCGCGATAAATGGAAGCAGCGAGCAAAAAGCACTTCTCAGTGAAATGATGAGCGAAATGGTAAAAATGAAAAGTGCATTTGACCGTCAACGCTGGATAGAAGTTGATATGGCCTACCACGAACAAATCTATGCAATGAGTGGTAACCCTTTCCTCTGTTCTTTCGCTAACTTATTCCGTTCTATTTATTACAATTACTTTACCGCTATAACCGATAACGACGTTGTTAAGCTCGATTTGCACCAGGCAATCGTTGATGCCATTACCCAGGGTGATAGCCAGGCCGCGCTAGACGCCGGTCAGGCACTCTTAAAAGAACCTTTCTCTCACGGGTAAAGTCTCACATTCTCCTCGGTGCTTTAAAACATCAGGAAAAAAATGACTAAAACTGCTCGCAGTATGGCCGGGTTACCGTGGATTGCGGCGATGGCTTTCTTTATGCAGGCACTAGATGCCACTATTCTGAACACCGCGCTTCCCGCCATTGCCCACAGCCTTGGGCGTTCCCCCCTGGCAATGCAATCCGCGATTATCAGTTATACCCTCACTGTCGCAATGCTTATCCCCGTCAGCGGTTGGCTTGCTGATCGCTTTGGTACGCGGCGCGTGTTTATGTTTGCGGTAACCCTGTTTACTCTCGGCTCGTTTGCCTGTGCTATGTCCAACTCGCTCGGAGAATTAGTTGTCTTCCGCGTCATTCAGGGCATTGGTGGCGCGATGATGATGCCGGTCGCCCGCTTAGCTTTATTACGTGCCTACCCGCGCAGTGAATTACTGCCAGTTTTAAACTTCGTCACTATGCCTGGGCTTGTCGGCCCAATTTTAGGCCCGCTTCTGGGCGGTGTGTTGGTTACGTGGGCGAGTTGGCACTGGATTTTCCTCATTAATATACCTATCGGCATTCTTGGACTGATCTACGCCCGCAAGTATATGCCGAACTTTACGACCCCACGTCGCGGCTTTGATATGGGAGGCTTTCTTCTATTTGGTTTAAGCCTTGTACTGATCTCAAGCGGGATGGAGTTATTCGGCGAGCGTATTGTTGCCAGCTATATTGGAATTCTGACCATTCTCGGCGGATTTATTCTTCTGGCCGCGTATATCGCACACGCTCGTCGCCACCCGACGCCTTTGATCGCCCTCCCGATGTTTCGCACCAGAACCTTCTCGATTGGTATTGTAGGAAATCTCGCTTCACGTCTCGGAACCGGATGTGTCCCGTTCTTGATGCCTTTAATGCTGCAAGTGGGTTTTGGTTATTCGGCATTGATCGCCGGATGCATGATGGCACCAACCGCTATTGGATCGCTGCTGGCGAAATCGACCGTCACGCAGGTATTACGTAGATGGGGTTACAGAAAAACATTGGTGGGCGTAACGCTGGTGATTGGTTTGCTGATTGGGCAATTCTCATTGCAGTCGCCGGGAATGGAGGTGTGGCTGCTGATTTTACCGCTGTTTATTCTTGGGATGGCGATGTCTACGCAATTCACAGCGATGAATACCATCACACTTGCCGATCTCACCGATGAAAACGCCAGCAGCGGTAATAGTGTGTTAGCCGTGACGCAGCAGCTTGCCATTAGTCTGGGGGTTGCAGTAAGTGCAGCGGTACTTCGTTTATATGAAGGGTTCGATAATATTAATACCGTTGAGCAGTTCCACTACACGTTCCTGACGATGGGTGCCGTAACCCTCGTTTCGGCTCTGGTGTTTGCATTATTACGCCCGAAAGATGGGCGCAATATGATTAAGCGCTAAACTGAACTTCGCACCACCAGCTCAGGCGTCAGACACAGACGCTGCTGGCTCAGGGTGGGTTGCGCCATGCGATGAATCAGAACATCGACAGCCAACTCACCCAGTTCATCTTTAGGCTGATGAATGGTCGTGAGCGGCGGCGTCATAAAACGCGCAAGCTCTATATCATCATAGCCGACAACGGCCATATCCCTCGGCACCGTCAAACCCGCCTGATATAACGCATGATACGCCCCGACCGCCATCGCATCGTTGCCAGTAAAGACGGCGTGAGGCGGTTGACCAAGCGCGAGCAGGGAATTCATGGCGGTGAAACCACCCTGAAACTCAAAATCGCCGATAATTTCATACCCTTCAATAATTTCCAGCCCTGCGCGATGCATCGCATTGCGGTAACCTTCCAGGCGCAAGCGCGCGGGTGTTTTATCCTGCGGGCCAGTAATGCAGGCGATGCGGGTATAACCGTTATCAATAAGATGTTGCGTTGCCGTTTCGCCACCTAATAAAGAGTTATCTTGAATCACATCGCTTTCGCCTTCAAAGGGCGACCAGTCCATCATCACGGTAGGAATAGATGGATAACGGCTCATTATTTCTGGCGAAGGCAGATGGGTTTCGGTGCATAACAGTAAAAGCCCATCGACGCGTTTTTGCAGAAGCGTCTCCAGGTTGCGGTTCATACGCTGTTCGTCACCTTCGGTATTACACAACACCAAACTATACCCACGCTCAAAACAGCTTCGTTCAACGCCGCGCACTAATTCTGAGTAAAACGGGTTACTACTGGCGGTGATTAACATCCCAATAGTGTGTGTTTGATTGAGTTTGAGACTACGCGCCAATGCCGATGGCGCATAGTTAAGCGTTTTGATTGCCGCATCGACCCTGACGCGAATGGCATCACTCACGAAACGATCATTATTAATGACGTGCGAAACTGTTGAGGTCGAAACCCCCGCCATTTTCGCGACGTCTTTCATGGTAGCCATGATTATCCTTGCTGTTGCAAAAACTCGTCGATTTCATGGCGCCACGGCACGGAAGGTTGTGCCCCTTTACGCGTCACGGCAATTGCGGCGGCAGCATGTGCGAAACGAATCGCTTCATTCATTGGCTTGTCTTCCAGCAACGCGGTAACCAATGCCCCATTAAAGGTATCGCCTGCGGCAATCGTATCCACGGCTTTAACTTTAAAACCCGGAACGCGCAGCCCTTTGCCCTTTTCACTCAGCCAAACACCACGGCTGCCGAGCGTAATAATGACGGTTTCAATGCCTTTATCATGAAGAACGAGAGCCGCCTTCGCCGCATCGTCGTCATTTTCGACGCGCACGCCCGTGAGTTTTTCCGCTTCGGTTTCGTTTGGCGTAATCATATCCACCAGCCCGAGCAGTTCGTCGGAAAGCTCACACGCTGGCGCAGGGTTGAGCACCACTTTGGTTTTGTTCTGATGGGCAATTTTCGCGGCAGCCAGCACGCTTTCCAGCGGTGACTCGAGTTGCATTAAAAGCGCAGAGGCCTGTGCAATTTTTTGATTCTGTTCCGCCACCAGCTCCGGCGTTAATGCCCCGTTCGCCCCGGCGTGAATACCAATCACGTTTTCACCGGCGCTATTCACAAAAATAAGCGCAACGCCCGTTGATGCATATTTAATTGTGCTGATGGGGGATGTATCGATTTTGTCGCTGATTAACTGTTTGCAAACGCGGCTACCGGTATCATCGTCGCCTACGCAGGCAATAAAGGCAATGTCTGCGCCGCTGCGCCCGGCTGCAACAGCCTGGTTTGCGCCTTTTCCACCGAACGCGACCTGGTACTCATGCCCGGTGACAGTTTCACCCGGCGTAGGAAAATGTTCGAGGTTAAGAATATGGTCAGCATTAATGCTGCCCAGGACGACGAGATTGCCTTTCGTTTTCATATTTATCAGTCCAGTTAAGTGCGCCACTCCAGACTCAGGAGTGGCGCGGTGCCCTGCTTTTCTATTGTCGTCTTATTTAGTAACCAGCTTCAGGTCAACCGGGATTTTGGAGTCGACTTTTTCGCCTTTCAATACTTTGTCTGCGGTTTCTACACCGATAACACCAATCTGGTCAGCCATCTGAGCAACCGTTGCCCCCAGTTTGCCACCTTCAACGGCTTTCACACCGTCAGCCGTTCCGTCAAAACCCACCACCAAAACGTCAGATTTACCGGCAGTTTGCAGTGCACGCAATGCGCCCAATGCCATTTCGTCGTTCTGAGCAAACACAGCCTGCACGTCAGGATGCGCGGTCAGCAGGTTCTGCATCACGTTCAGACCTTTTGTACGGTCAAAGTCTGCAGGCTGGCTCGCCAAAACGGTAAACTTGTGCGCAGCGGTTGCCTGTTTGAAGCCTTCACCACGTTCACGCGCAGCAGACGCCCCCGCAATTCCCTGCAATTCGATCACTTTCGCGCCTTCACCCAGTTTTTTCGCGATAAAGTCACCGGCCATTTTACCGCCTGCGACGTTATCAGAAGCGATATGGCTGACTACAGTTCCCTGATTCGCCATACGGTCGAGGGTAATAACAGGGATTTTAGCCTGATTCGCCATTTTCACCGCATTACCTACCGCATCAGAATCGGTTGGGTTGATGAGCATCAGTTTGGTGCCGCGAACCGTCAGGTCCTGCACGTTTGCCAGCTCTTTCGCCGGGTTATTTTGCGAATCCAGCACCACCAGGTTGTAGCCCAATTTATCCGCTTCTTTTTGCGCGCCATCTTTCAGGGAAACGAAGAACGGGTTGTTGAGCGTGGAAACGACCAGCGCGATGGTATCTTTTGCCATCGCGTTTGCGCTAACAGTGGCGCTCAGTGCAACAGCGGAAACCAGGGTAGCCAGCTTTTTCATATTCATAGTCAGATGTCCTGTAGGGTTATGATTTACTGCTTTTTGTTGTCCACCAGCACCGCCAGCAAAATAACCACTGCTTTGACGATCATCTGGTAATAAGAAGAAACACCTAATAAGTTCAGCCCGTTGTTCAGGAAGCCGAGGATCAGCGCGCCGATCAGCGTCCCAACAATACGCCCCTTCCCGCCTGCAAGGCTGGTTCCGCCAAGCACAACGGCGGCAATAGCGTCCAGCTCATAGCCGGTACCCGCCGTAGGCTGCGCAGAGGAAAGACGCGCCACCTCGATGATCCCGGCAAGCGAAGCCAGCAGACCACAGAGTGAATAGACAATAATTTTGACTTTATTAACGCTGATGCCGGAAAGACGCGTCGCCGCTTCGTTACCGCCCAACGCATAGATGTAACGACCCAGACGCGTGTGGTGCAGCATGTACCACGCAGCCAGGAACACAACGCCCATAATCCACACCGGTGTAGGAATACCCAGCGGGCGACCGATCCCAAACCAGCCAAATACGTCTGCATTGTCAGAGAAGCCGGTGTTGACCGGACTCCCGTTGGTGTACACCATCGTCACGCCGCGCAGCAGAAGCATCATCACCAGAGTGGCGATAAACGCCTGCACCCGACCTTTCGCGACAATAACGCCCGTCACAGCCCCGATTGCAGCACCTAGCGCTAGCGCCCCGGCAACGGCTACCAACGCATTCACTTCCAGGCCAACAATTGAGGCGGCCACTGCTCCGGTGAGCGCCAGTAAAGAACCGACGGACAGGTCGATCCCGGAAGTCAGAATGACCAGTGTCATACCGACCGCCATAATGGCGTTCACGGAGGTTTGTTGCAGGATATTGAACAGGTTATTGACGGTGAAAAAATTCGGGCTAAGGCTCGAAACAACAGCAATCAGCACCAGCAGTGCGATCAATGATTTTTGCTCTAATAGCCACGCTTTAGTGAACCAGCGACGGCCAGCAATAGACTGGGTACTCATTTTACAGACTCCTGATTCACGCGATTTAGCTTGCCGACGGCTGCCGCCATGAGAATTTCCTGGGTGGCCTCTTCTCGGGTAAATTCCCCGCCCAAATGCCCTTCATGCATCACCATAATTCGATCGCTCATACCGAGGACTTCCGGCATTTCGGATGAAACAAGGATGATGCTTAGCCCATCGGCTTTGAACTGATTGATTAGCTGATAAATTTCTTTCTTCGCGCCAACGTCTACGCCACGCGTTGGCTCATCAAGAATCAGCACTTTCGGGCGCGTCATCAACCCGCGTGCAATAGCGACCTTTTGCTGATTGCCACCGGATAACAGGCCAATAGGCTGCTCCATAGACGGGGTTTTAACGTTGAACAAACGGATAAAATCCTGCACCGCCTGCTGCTCATCTTTGTGTTTCAGGCTGCCAACGTTATGGCTGAAATAGCGCAGCGCAGTCAGCGACATATTCTCTTTGACCGACATCCCAAGCACTAAGCCATCGCGCTTACGGTCTTCAGAAATATAAACAATGCCGTTTGCCAGGCCATCCTGCGGCGAACGCGTCACGACTTCACGGCCATCCAGCGCTACATAGCCGCCGGTACGCGGCAGCGCGCCATACAGCACTTTCATTAATTCGGTGCGGCCTGCGCCCATCAAACCGGCAACGCCGAGGATCTCACCTTTACGAAGAGTAAAGCTGACGTCATGCACGCCCGGTCCGGAAAGGTTATCTACACGCAGCAGCGTCTCACCGGGTTGTTTATCCAGACGAGGATATTGATCTTCAAGTTTGCGGCCGACCATCATTTCAATAAGCGAATCTTCACTTAACGTCACCACTTCGCGCTCGGCAATAAATTGCCCGTCGCGGAAGACGGTCACGTCATCACAGATCTCGAAGATCTCTTTCATGCGGTGAGAGATATAGACGATGCCGCGCCCTTGCGCTTTCAGTTCGCGGATCACCCGGAACAGAGAGTCCGTTTCGGTGTCAGTCAGCGCATCGGTTGGTTCGTCCATGACGATGACTTTAGATTCAAAGCTCAGAACCTTGGCGATTTCGACCATCTGCTGATCGCCAATCGACAAATCGCCCACCAGCCGCTGGCTGTTAAAACGCAGGTTAAGTTTGGCGAGTAATTTATCCGCCTCGGCATACATCGTTTTCCAGTCGATTTTGCCAAAGCGGTTTACAAACTCACGGCCCAGGAAGATGTTTTCCGCAATGCTGAGCTGCGGAATCAGGTTGAGTTCCTGGTGAATGATACCGATGCCCGCTTCCTGCGAAGATTTTGGGCCGTTAAAAGTGGTTTCTTTGCCAAGCCATAACAGCGAACCCGCATCACGTTGATAAATGCCGGTCAGCACTTTCATCATGGTGGATTTGCCCGCGCCGTTTTCGCCTACCAGCGCCATTACGCGCCCCGCGTAAACGTTCAGCGCAGCGCCTGAAAGGGCTTTTACGCCGGGGAACGATTTATTGATCCCTTTAAGTTGCAGTAACGTTTCCATACCGGCCTCAGAAGGTCACGCCAGCACAGAGAATAATATTCGCATACGGGGAACACTCCCCGCTGCGAATAACCGCCTGGCTATCGGCGGTGTGAAGCTTGAACTGCTCATGACTGATGTAACGAATAGAAATGGTGTTTCCCTGGTGTTGTTGCAGTTGCTCGATGTGTTTGAGCAACGTTTCGTGGAGTTGGGGATTATGTTGTTGGATTTCCGAAGCTAAGATCGCCGCTTCAACCTGCATCTCTTGCGTTACGACTTCAACGACCTGCATAAAACCCGGTACGCCATGAGTCAGTGCCAAATCAATACGCGGTGTATTGCGTGGAATGGGCAACCCGGCATCGCCAACCACTAACGTGTCAGTGTGGCCAAGACGAGAAATTACGGACGAGATATCAGCGTTGAGAACTTTGCCTTTCTTCATTTTCTTACTCCACTAGCGAAACGTTTCGCTGACCTAAAGTGTAGAAAATGTCGTGATGGGAAAACAACCAGTGCGTTACGAAATTGTGATCAACATCGAAACGTTTCGCTGTTCTGTTTCAAAAGGAATGAAATGAGAGCGCGTACATAACAGAACAAAAAAACACCCCTTCGATTGAAGGGGCGTAGATGTTAAATCTCGACCTGCGTTCCTAATTCAATAACCCTGTTTGGCGGGATTTCGAATTGGTCAGGGGCGCGTAACGCATTTCGTTGTAACGCCATAAACAGCTTGCCGCGCAGTCGTAAATACCATGGACGTTTGCCGATAATTAACGACTCATGGGACATAAAGAACGATGTCTCCATCATTCGGCAGCTTAACCCTTCCAGGCCGCAACGGTGGAATACCTCTTCCACGTTTGGCGTTTCACGCCAGCCGTAACTCGCCACCACTCGCCAGAACGTTGGCGACAACTGCTCAATAGAAACACGTTTCACGTTATGAACGTATGGTGCATCTTCGGTTCGCAGAGTCAGCAATACCACACGCTCATGCAGCACTTTGTTGTGCTTGAGATTATGAAGCATCGCAAAAGGAATCACGTTCAGCGCGCGGGACATATACACCGCCGTGCCAGGCACGCGTACCGGCGGCGACTTTTCCAGAGAGGCAATCATCGCTTCCAGTGAATTTCCGTGCTCGTGCATACGGCGCAGCAGACGGAAACGCTCGCTTTTCCAGGTCGTCATGATGATGAACATCAGCAGTGCCAGGCAGAGCGGCAGCCAACCGCCGGAGAAAATCTTAACGGCGTTAGCGGAGAACAACGGAATATCGATGAACAGGAAGCAAGCCCCCATCAGCAACACGCCAATTTTGTTCCAGTGCCAGTTTTTGCGCGCCACGGTACAAGAAAGAATAGAGGTCAGTACCATGGTACCGGTTACCGCTATCCCATATGCCGCAGCCAGATTACTGGAATGCTCGAAGCTCACGATGACGATCACAACGGAAATATAGAGTATCCAGTTAATCGCCGGAATGTAGATCTGCCCGGATTCCATTTCCGACGTATGGATGATACGCATTGGCGACAGATACCCCAGACGCACAGCCTGGCGAGTCAAAGAGAACACACCGGAGATTACCGCCTGAGAAGCGATAACCGTTGCCAGCGTTGCCAGAATCATCAGCGGAATCAGCGCCCAGTCAGGGGCCAGCAAAAAGAACGGGTTCTTAATCGCTTCCGGCGTTTTAAGCAGCAAAGCGCCCTGGCCGAAATAGTTCAGCACCAGAGACGGCAGAACAACCGAGAACCATGCAATACGAATCGGGAATTTACCGAAGTGGCCCATATCCGCATACAGCGCTTCCACACCGGTAATAGAAAGCACCACGGCACCGAGCGCGAAGAACGAAACGGTTTTGTATTCCAGGAAGAAATGCACTGCCCATGCAGGGTTCAGCGCATGAAGCACTTCAGGGTTTGCGATAATACTGCGCGCACCTAAAACGGCCAGCACCAGGAACCACAGCAGCATGACAGGAGCAAAGAGTTTACCGACCATGCCAGTACCGTGCTTCTGAATCATAAACAGCAGCGTTAACACGACTATCGACAACGGAACGATATAGGCATCAAGCGACGGCGCGGCTATCTCAAGGCCTTCTATCGCCGACATAACCGATATTGCAGGCGTAATGACCACCTCTCCATAGAAGAAGCTACCGCCGACCAATCCCATGATCACCAGCACCGACGTCATTCTCGCGGACGTATTTCGCCCGGCCAAAGACATCAGCGTCAAAATCCCCCCTTCACCGGCGTTGTCCGCCCGCATAACAAAGGTGAGATATTTTACAGAGACGACTAAGATCAACAGCCAGAAAATCAAAGACAAAAAGCCAAATACAGCGTCACGTTCTACGCCGAATCCAAATTGGCCAGACAGACATTCTCGAAGAGTATAAAGCGGGCTGGTACCGATATCCCCGTACACTACCCCAATTGCAGCCAGCGTTATCGCAGGCAATGATTGTTTATTATCAGCGCTCATAGACTAATCTTTTGTTGGAATCCTGAAAGCGTGTGCTTAGTCCCTTGGCCCACAAAAAGGCGCACAGTATGCACGATAATGAATGAAATCGTACCCCTAAATACAACAGGCTTAACTTATGTCAGGGAAAAAAGAGCCGCACCTCAATCCATTAACGATAATATAGAGGAACGAGATATTCGTTTTTCGCTCAGCGATAACCGCGTAAGGATGCAATGCTAATTATGGCTCAATCACATTTATTGGCTGAAAGAATTTCACGGCTTAGCCAGGCTCTGGAAAAAGGACTGTTTGAACGAAGCCACGCGGTACGCCTGTGTTTATTGGCGGCGTTGAGCGGCGAAAGCGTTTTCTTGCTTGGCCCGCCGGGTATCGCGAAAAGTTTGATAGCCCGACGTTTAAAATTTGCCTTTCAGCACGCCCGTGCCTTTGAATACCTTATGACGCGCTTCTCAACGCCTGAAGAGGTGTTTGGCCCGTTATCCATTCAAGCGTTAAAAGATGAAGGCCGTTATGAACGCCTGACCGCCGGTTATTTGCCGGAAGCTGAAATCGTCTTTCTTGATGAAATCTGGAAAGCAGGCCCCGCCATTCTGAACACTCTGCTGACCGCAATAAATGAACGGCGTTTTCGTAACGGGGCCAGCGAAGAAAAAATCCCGATGCGTTTGCTGGTGGCAGCCTCCAACGAATTGCCAGAAGCCGATAGCAGCCTTGAAGCGCTGTATGACCGTATGCTGATTCGCCTGTGGCTCGATAAAGTGCAGGACAAAGGCAATTTCCGTTCAATGCTCACCAGCCAGCATGATGAAAATGACAATCCGGTGCCAGAAAACCTACAGGTTACTGACGACGAGTATTTCGCCTGGCAGAAGGAAATAGGCACTGTCGGTTTACCCGATAACGTCTTTGAACTGATCTTCACCTTACGCCAGCAACTCGAAAATACCGCCGGGGCGCCTTATGTTTCAGACCGTCGCTGGAAGAAAGCCATTCGCCTGCTGCAGGCCAGCGCCTATTTTAATGGCCGAACAGCCGTCGCACCGATTGATTTGATCCTGCTAAAAGACTGCTTGTGGCATGACACCGCCGCCATGAATTTGATGCAACAGCAGCTGGAAATATTGATGACCGGACACGCGTGGCAGCAACACGCCATGCTCGGTAAATTAGGCGCCATCGTGCAGCGTCGTATTCATTTGCAACAGCAACATAGCGACCGCGAGGCGCTTACCGTCAACAAACAAGGCGGGATGTTCAGCCGCCGTCCGCAGTATCAGTTACCAGATTCCCTGACCGGAGAGACGCTGACGCTGCTGCTTCAGCAACCGTTGAAACTGCACGATATTGAAGTTATCCATGTTTCTATCTCCCGTGAAGCCTGCGCGCAGTGGCTAATAAAAGGAGGCGAACTCCGCGGCAAACTTAATGGGATCGGTTTTGCTCAGGTACTGAATATGGAAGTCGACTCCAGCCAGCACCTGGTGCTGCGCGATGTCAGCCTGCAAGGTACACGTCTGGTTCTGCCCGGCCAACAGCAAGAAGGGATGCCGGATGAGATCAAAAAACAATTTGACGACCTGGAAGCCACTCTCCACCAGCAGCATGAACGTTTTAACGATCAGCAAAAATGTTTGTTTATCCACAATGAATGGCTGGGAAAAATTGAAGCCAGCCTGCAAGACGTGGCCGAACAAATTAAACAGGCTCGTCACTGATGCTCAGCGTTGAAGCTCTCGATCTCATCCTCGCGATCGGCGAGGGTGAATTAATAGAAGAGATCATTATTACGCTCTTAGCCGCCCCGCAGTTGGCGGTATTTTTTGAGAAATTCCCCCGGTTAAAAAACGCCGTAACAAAAGATATTCCTCGCTGGCGCGAATTACTCAAAGCCAGGCTGCACGACACCAGCGTCCCGCAAGAGTTAACCCGTGAAGTGATGTGTTTTCAGGAAAGTCAGTTGCTCACCACCAGCCAGTTATCGGCAAAACTTCCAGAAATTTTGCGCCTGTTACAAAGCGTCGACTCACCGTTCTACGGGCAGGCACAAACGCTGGTGGCTGAAACCCCGCACCTGACACCCGCTCAACAAACGCTTTTTCTACAACGCTGGCGGCTTAGTCTGGTAGTGCAGGCAACCTCCCTTAATCAACAGTTGTTGGAAGACGAGCGCGATCAGCTTCTGGCAGAAGTTCAGCAGCGCCTGGCATTAAGCGGCCAGCTTGAACCGGTTTTGGTCGATAGCGATAACGCAGCCGGTCGGCTGTGGGACATGAGCGCCGGTTCGCTTCAACGTGGGGATTATCAGCTTATCGTTCAGTACGGTGAATTTCTCGCAAGCCAGCCTGAATTGTTAACTCTTGCCGAACAGCTAGGCCGTTCCAAAGAAGCCAAAGCGGTTCCAAGAAAAGATGCCCCAACCGAAACCTGGCGCATGTTAGTACGGGAGCCCGCCACGGTTCCTGAACAAGTTGATGGCCTACAGCGCAGCGATGACATCTTGCGTTTGCTACCACCGGAGTTGGCCACGCTGGGCATTAGCGAGCTGGAATTTGAGTTTTATCGCCGGTTGGTGGAAAAACAGTTGCTGACCTATCGACTCCATGGGGATTCATGGCGCGAGAAAATCGTTGAACGCCCTGTCGTTCATCAGGATTTTGATGAACAGCCCCGTGGGCCGTTTATTGTTTGTGTCGACACCTCAGGTTCAATGGGCGGCTTTAACGAACAATGTGCCAAGGCCTTTTGTCTGGCGTTAATGCGTGTTGCGCTGGCCGATAACCGCCGTTGTTTCATTATGCTGTTTTCCAGCGAAGTTGTGCGGTACGAGCTGAGTAGCTCTGAGGGTATTGAGCAGGCGATCCGTTTTCTGAGTCAACGTTTTCGCGGCGGTACCGATCTCGCCAGTTGTTTTCGGGCGATCGCAGAAAAGATGCAGGGAAGTGAATGGCATGACGCCGATGCGGTGGTGATTTCTGATTTTATCGCCCAGCGGTTGCCAGATGATGTTGTGAAGCAAGTAAAGGATCTGCAGCGCATACATCTGCACCGTTTTCACGCGGTTGCTATGTCGGCACATGGCAAACCCGGCATCATGCGCATTTTCGATCATATCTGGCGCTTTGATACCGGGATGCGTAGCCGCCTGCTGCGTCGCTGGCGGCGTTAAGCTTTACAGCAATGATTCAACACTGGCATGAACTTCAGAAGGCCACACGCCGCATTGCACCAGGCCAATGTGTGGCTGTTGAAGCATCAGCATCACCAGACGAGACTGGCCGATACCGCCGCCGATCGTTTGCGGCATTTCACCTTTCAGCAGCGACTGGTGCCACTCAAGTTTCAAACGATCGTCATCACCGGTTACGGCTAACTGGCGTTTCAACGTTTCGGCATCCACACGGATCCCCATAGAAGAAAGCTCAAAAGCATCTTCCAGCACCGGGTTCCATACCATAATATCGCCGTTCAGGCCTTTAAAATCGCCATGGCTGACGGTTGACCAGTCATCGTAATCCGGGGCACGAACGTCATGACGTTTCCCGTCAGCCAGCTTACCGCCGATGCCAATCAGGAAAACCGCCCCCAGCTCTTTTGCTATCGCTCGCTCACGGCCTTTTGCATCTAGATCCGGGAAGCGTTGTTGTAATTCTTCGCTATGAACAAAGTGAATTTGTTCAGGCAGGAAAGGCGTCAATCCATACTGCTCGCTCACTGCGGCTTCCGTGGCTTTCATTGCCGCCCAGATGCTTTCTACCGTTTGCTTTAGCGTGCCGATATGACGCTCGCCTTCACCCATTACTCGTTCCCAATCCCACTGATCGACATACACAGAGTGAATCGGGGTCAAACGGTCTTCATCGGGGCGAAGGGCTTTCATGTGCGTGTAAAGCCCTTCACCCGCGCTGAAGTCGTGCTGGCCGAGTGTTTTTCTTTTCCATTTGGCCAGCGAATGCACCACTTCAAACTGCGCTTCAGGCAAGGTTTTCACCTTAACCTGCACCGCTTTCTCGCAGCCAGATAGATTGTCCTGAGTACCATCACCCACGCGGCTAAGAATCGGAGCCTGGACTTCCATCAGACCAAGCTTTTCTTCCAGTTGACGGGAGAAATGGGACTTCACAAAACTAATCTGGCGTTGTTTAGCGATGTAGGCAGTTTTCATGGCTTTCTCTTTATTGTGTTGTGTTACTGAAGATGATTAAGCAACAAACATGGCCTAACATTCAATAATCAACAATAAAAAAGGCTTGCCTGTTTTTAATCGACTAATTTAAGGCTATAAAAGCTGAACTATCGTTACTAATCATAGGAAAAAGTGATGGATAATTATCAGATCGATAATCTCGATCGCGGCATTCTTGACGCTTTAATGGCAAATGCCCGCACTGCTTATGCCGAATTGGCTAAACAATTTGGTGTAAGCCCTGGCACCATTCACGTTCGCGTAGAGAAAATGAAGCAGGCTGGAATTATTACCGGGGCGCGAATCGACATCAGTCCTAAGCAGTTGGGATACGATGTTTGCTGCTTTATCGGCATCATTTTAAAAAGCGCCAAAGACTATCCTTCTGCGCTGGCAAAACTCGAAAGCCTGGAAGAGGTGACCGAGGCGTATTACACCACCGGCCACTACAGCATCTTTATTAAGGTGATGTGTCGATCTATCGATGCGCTGCAGCAGGTACTTATCAACAAGATCCAAACAATCGATGAAATTCAGTCCACCGAAACATTGATCTCCCTCCAGAACCCAATCATGCGTACCATTAAGCCCTGACAGCTATTTTTAATACCCATATTATCCACAGGTAGATCGCAGGCCTTACACAGCGTACAATGCCCATCGTTTCGAAAAGGTGGGCAGCAATGACAGAAGTTACTCTGATTAGCGGCAGTACCCTGGGCAGTGCCGAATATGTGGCTGAACATTTAGCTGAGAAGCTGGATGAGGCGGGTTTTACCACCCAGACGCTGCATGGGCCTGAGTTAGAAGATCTGCAAACAAGTGGAATATGGCTGATTGTCTCTTCTACTCATGGTGCCGGAGATCTTCCTGACAATCTGCAACCCTTCTTTAACGCTATAAATGAACAACGCCCGGATCTGAGTGCTCTTCATTATGGTGCAGTCGGGATTGGCAGCCGTGAATATGACACTTTTTGCGGTGCGATTGAGAAACTGGACACCCTTCTGACGGAATGTGGTGCCAAAAGAGTGGGCTCTTTATTGAAAGTGAACATCCTCGATCACGATATTCCTGAAGATCCAGCCGAGATTTGGGTCGGATCATGGAAGAATTTACTCCAGGATTTGTAAAGATCTCACTTTTATCTGTGTATAAGTATGCTTAAAAGCTTGGGTTAAGCAGTAGTTATCCCAATAACAACTCCTGTTCACTTTTTGAGTTGTGCATAACTACCTCTTTTGATCCCAGCTTATACGTTCTGGGATCACCGATCATTCACAGCTAACGATCCTCCTTAATTAATTGATCTCTTTACCTTAAAAGTGGTTATCCACAGAACAGGCCGATCCTAATAAGAGATCATAATAAAGAGATCTTTAAATAAAAAAGATCTTCTTTTAATTACCGACGATCCCGACACTTTCTCGAAAGGCTAAAGTTAAGTAGAATCGCCAACCCCGGGAATCAGTCATCCCCCATTTGCAAAACCGTGAGGCAGTACCATGTTTTATCCAGATCCTTTTGACGTCATCATCATTGGCGGGGGTCATGCAGGCACCGAGGCTGCAATGGCCGCTGCACGGATGGGCCAACAAACCCTTCTTCTGACACACAATATCGACACGCTCGGACAAATGTCATGCAACCCAGCGATCGGCGGTATTGGCAAGGGACATCTGGTTAAAGAAGTGGACGCACTGGGCGGTTTGATGGCGAAAGCGATCGATCAGGCAGGCATCCAGTTTAGGATACTAAACGCCAGCAAAGGGCCTGCGGTACGGGCTACTCGTGCTCAGGCTGACCGTGTGCTGTATCGTCAGGCGGTGCGTACCGCTCTGGAAAACCAGCCAAACCTGATGATCTTCCAACAGGCTGTTGAAGATCTGATTGTTGAGAACGATCGGGTTGTCGGCGCTGTAACGCAAATGGGCCTGAAGTTCAGAGCTAAATCCGTGGTGCTGACAGTCGGCACATTCCTGGATGGCAAAATTCATATCGGACTGGATAACTACAGCGGTGGCCGTGCTGGCGATCCGCCGTCTATTTCGCTTTCTCGTCGTCTGCGTGAGCTGCCACTGCGTGTCAGCCGCCTGAAAACAGGCACACCTCCGCGCATCGACGCTCGTACTATCGATTTCAGCGTTCTTGCTCAGCAGCATGGGGATAACCCAATGCCGGTATTCTCGTTCATGGGAAATGTGAACCAGCATCCTGCGCAAGTCCCTTGCTACATCACGCATACCAACGAAAAAACGCACGACGTTATTCGTAATAACCTCGATCGCAGCCCAATGTATGCAGGCGTTATCGAAGGGATTGGGCCACGTTATTGCCCGTCTATCGAAGACAAGGTGATGCGTTTTGCCGATCGCAACCAGCACCAAATTTTCCTTGAGCCAGAAGGCTTAACCAGCAACGAAATTTATCCGAACGGCATCTCTACTAGCCTGCCATTTGATGTCCAAATGCAGATCGTCCGCTCGATGCAAGGCATGGAAAATGCGAAGATCGTGCGTCCTGGCTATGCGATTGAGTACGATTTCTTTGATCCTCGCGATCTCAAACCGACGCTGGAAAGTAAATATATCCAGGGGCTGTTCTTCGCGGGTCAAATCAACGGCACCACCGGTTACGAAGAAGCGGCGGCACAAGGTTTGCTGGCCGGTCTTAACGCCGCTCGTTTCTCTGCTGAGAAAGAGGGCTGGGCGCCACGCCGCGATCAGGCTTATCTGGGCGTTCTGGTTGACGATCTTTGTACTCTCGGCACTAAAGAACCGTACCGCATGTTTACCTCTCGCGCCGAATACCGCCTGATGCTGCGTGAAGATAATGCCGATCTGCGTTTAACCGCGGCTGGCCGTGAAATGGGCCTGGTGGACGACGAACGTTGGGCACGCTTCAACGAAAAACTAGAAAGCATTGAGCTTGAGCGTCAACGTCTGAAAGACATCTGGCTGCATCCTCATTCTGAAAGTGTCGAAGAAGTGAACGCTAAGCTGAGTGCTCCGCTGTCTCGTGAAGCCAACGGCGAAGATCTGCTGCGTCGTCCGGAAATGACCTATGCTGAAATGATGCAATTATCGGTGTTCGCACCAGGGCTTGAAGATCCGCAATCTGCCGAGCAGGTAGAAATTCAGGTCAAATACGAAGGTTACATTGCGCGTCAGCAAGAAGAGATTGAAAAACAACAACGTAACGAAAGCACGTTGTTGCCAGCAACGCTCGATTATAAGCAGGTTAGCGGACTTTCTAACGAAGTGATCGCCAAGCTTAACGATCATAAACCAGTCTCAATCGGGCAGGCATCGCGCATTTCGGGTATAACCCCGGCGGCGATATCCATTTTGCTGGTCTGGTTAAAAAAACAAGGCCTGCTACGCCGTAGCGCCTGATAGATACATTTCAGGGCCAGGATTTTCCTGGCCTCTTTTTTTGATGGGTATAGATCACCGTGCTTAACAAACTAAATCGCCTGCTGGATAACGCAGGTATTACGCTGCCAGAAAACCAGAAACAACAGCTGGTGGGTTATGTAGAACTGCTTCACAAGTGGAACAAAGCGTATAACCTGACCTCAGTGCGTCATCCTGCTGACATGCTGGTGCGCCATATTCTCGACAGTATTGTTGTGGAGCCACATTTGCAGGGTTCGCGTTTTATCGACGTAGGAACAGGCCCTGGTTTGCCGGGTATTCCGCTGGCTATCGTGCGTCCTGAATCGCATTTCACCCTGCTCGATAGCCTCGGTAAGCGCGTGCGTTTCCTGCGCCAGGTGCAGCATGAGCTTAACCTCGAGAATATCACTCCGGTACAAAGCCGTGTGGAAGAGTTCCCGGCTGAACCGCCATTTGATGGGGTAATCAGCCGTGCGTTTGCTTCTCTGACTGACATGGTGACCTGGTGTAAACATCTGCCAGCTGAGAATGGTCGCTTCTACGCTCTGAAAGGTTTACGCCCGGATGATGAAATTGCCGCTTTATCAGCGGACTTTACCGTTGAAGAAGTGATTCGTTTACAGGTGCCTGAACTTGATGGTGAGCGTCATCTGGTGATGATTAAACCAAACAAAAATTAATATTTATCAAAAAAAGGCGAAAAAGGATTGTTTCCTTAACGTTAAAAGTACCGGAGAAAACGCCTGAAATCTCTGGTTACATTTAACGCAGCGTTAACTTTTGTGGGTGCGAAATTTAACGCTGAACGCTTAATTGATTTTGTAACTAGTCAAGAACGAAAATATAACTCTGCTAAATATTGCGGAATGACTAAGCTAAATCAGATGTTAAAATATTAATAAAAATGTCAACGAATTGTTTTAATGGTGTTTCAGGCTATTTTCAATAGAGTAGACAGTAATCAGCTTATTTATCAGGCATCTGTGTTTCGCACTTTATGAGACAGACAAAAGCCTGACGGCCATGAGATGTTTGATTTGTGATCTTGTGCACGCTTTATTATGCGGTTATTTCGGTTGTTTGCAGTTTTCTGGAAAATAATCGGTATTCAGCAAAAGTTTAAAAATAACTGCGATGGAATTTTTTTAAACATTTGTTCACCTTTTTGCTACTTATTGTTTGAAATCACGGGCTCGCACCGTATAATTTGCTCGCTTTTTGAGGCTTGACTCAAAGTCGTAAAGGCAGTTTTATACCAGCGCGGCATACCCCAAAGGGAGCAGGAGTAAGAATACGCCATGTCTGTGTCGCTCTTGAGTCGAAACGTTGCTCGTAAGCTTGTGGTTCTTCAGCTTCTTGCAGTGGTAGCAATGGGATTGCTGTTTTTCCTCAAAGACCCTGCATGGGGAGCCTCTGCCTTTGGCGGGGGGCTGGCAGCCTGGTTGCCAAATGCTGTATTTATGAATTTTGCCTGGCGTCACCAAGTGCATACACCTTCAAAAGGCCGCGTGGCCTGGACTTTTGCCATCGGCGAAGTGTTAAAGGTTATTGCGAGCTTTACCATACTGGTGGTGGCGTTAGCTGGTTTTAAGGCGGTATTGTTGCCGCTTATTGTGACGTGGGTTTCGGTGCTGGTTGTGCAGATACTCGCACCAGCTGTAATTAACAACAAAGGGTAAGAGGCATCATGTCTGCAGGAGAAATCTCTACACCGCAGGAGTATATAGGCCACCATCTGAATAACCTTCAGTTGGACCTGCGTACTTTCTCGCTGGTGGATCCGCAAAACCCCCCGGCCACCTTCTGGACGCTCAATATTGACTCCATGTTTTTCTCAGTGGTCCTGGGTCTCTTGTTCCTGGTTATCTTCCGTAAGGTAGCGAAAAGCGCCACCAGTGGTGTACCAGGGAAATTCCAGACAGCAGTTGAGTTGGTCATCGGCTTTGTTAATGGCAGTGTCAAAGACATGTACCATGGCAAAAGCAAGGTCATTGCACCGCTTGCGCTGACCGTCTTCGTCTGGGTCTTCCTGATGAACCTGATGGATCTGCTGCCAATCGATTTCCTGCCGTTTATCGGCGAACACGTTTTAGGCTTGCCAGCCCTGCGTGTGGTGCCGTCTGCGGACGTGAACATCACGCTATCTATGGCGCTCGGCGTGTTTATCCTGATTCTTTTCTACAGCATCAAAATGAAAGGCATTGGCGGCTTCACGAAAGAGCTGACGCTGCAGCCGTTCAATCACTGGGCATTTATACCATTCAACTTAATCCTTGAAGGGGTAAGCCTGCTGTCCAAGCCTATATCACTTGGTCTGCGACTGTTCGGCAACATGTATGCCGGTGAATTGATTTTCATTCTGATTGCTGGTCTGTTGCCGTGGTGGTCACAGTGGATTCTTAGTGTGCCTTGGGCCATTTTCCACATCCTGATCATTACGCTGCAAGCCTTCATTTTCATGGTTCTGACGATTGTCTATCTGTCGATGGCATCAGAAGAGCATTGATTTTACTTACCACTACTGCGTTTTAACTGAAACAAACTGGAGACTGTCATGGAAAACCTGAATATGGATCTGCTGTACATGGCTGCCGCGATTATGATGGGCCTTGCGGCAATCGGTGCGGCGATCGGTATCGGCATCCTCGGTGGAAAATTCCTGGAAGGCGCAGCGCGTCAACCTGATCTGATTCCTCTGCTGCGTACTCAGTTCTTTATCGTTATGGGTCTGGTGGATGCTATCCCGATGATCGCTGTTGGTCTGGGTCTGTACGTGATGTTCGCCGTCGCGTAGTAAGCATTGCTTATTATTCTAAGCAATATCAGAACGTTAACTAACAAAGAGGCATTGTGCTGTGAATCTTAACGCAACAATCCTCGGCCAGGCCATCGCGTTTGTCCTGTTTGTTCTGTTCTGTATGAAGTATGTATGGCCGCCAATCATGGCTGCCATCGAGAAGCGTCAACAAGAAATTGCTGACGGTCTCTCTTCTGCAGAACGTGCCAAAAAGGACCTTGACCTTGCACAGGCCAACGCGACCGACCAGCTGAAAAAAGCCAAAGGTGAAGCTCAGGTGATTATCGAGCAGGCGAATAAACGCCGCGCTCAGATCCTTGAAGAAGCTAAAACTGAGGCAGAGCAGGAACGTGACAAAATCGTTGCACAGGCTCAGGCAGAAATCGACGCAGAGCGTAAACGCGCTCGTGAAGAACTGCGTAAGCAAGTGGCTCTGCTGGCTATCGCCGGTGCCGAGAAGATCATTGAACGTTCCGTAGATGAAGCTGCTAACAGCGACATCGTTGATAAACTGGTCGCTGAACTGTAAGGAGGGAGGGGCTGATGTCTGAATTTGTAACTGTAGCTCGCCCCTACGCCAAAGCAGCTTTTGACTTTGCCGTCGAACACCAAAGCATTGATAACTGGCAGTCCATGCTAGCTTTCGCCGCCGAGGTGTCTAAAAACGAACAAATGGCAGAGCTTCTCTCCGGTGCTTTAGCTCCGGAAACGCTCTCTCAGTCGTTTATATCTATTTGTGGTGACCAGTTAGACGCCAACGGTCAGAACCTGATTAAGGTGATGGCTGAAAACGGTCGTTTGAAGGTTCTTCCTGATGTACTTGAGCAATTCGTTCAACTGCGTGCAGCCCGTGAAGCTACGGTTGAAGTCGAAGTGACTTCTGCTAGCGCGTTAAACGAAACCCAGCTTTCGAAAATCAGCGCCGCGATGGAAAAACGTCTGTCACGCAAAGTTAAGCTGAATTGCAAAATCGATAAGTCTGTAATGGCGGGTGTCATCATCCGTGCGGGTGATATGGTCATTGATGGTAGCGTACGCGGCCGTCTTGATCGCCTGACAGACGTCTTGCAGTCTTAAGGGGACTGGAGCATGCAACTGAATTCCACCGAAATCAGCGAACTGATCAAGCAGCGCATTGCTCAGTTCAGTGTTGTGAGCGAAGCTCATAACGAAGGTACAATTGTTTCTGTAAGTGACGGTATCATCCGCGTACACGGCCTGGCCGATGTTATGCAGGGTGAGATGATTTCCCTGCCGGGAAACCGTTACGCCATTGCACTGAACCTCGAGCGCGACTCTGTAGGTGCAGTAGTAATGGGTCCGTACGCTGACCTTGCCGAAGGCATGAAAGTTAAGTGTACTGGCCGTATTCTTGAAGTACCGGTTGGCCGTGGCCTGCTGGGCCGCGTGGTGAACACCCTGGGTGCACCCGTCGACGGTAAAGGTCCTCTGGACCATGACGGCTTCTCCGCTGTTGAAGCGATCGCACCTGGCGTTATCGAACGTCAATCCGTAGACCAACCTGTGCAGACAGGCTACAAGTCCGTTGATGCCATGATCCCAATCGGTCGTGGTCAGCGTGAACTGGTCATCGGTGACCGTCAGACAGGTAAAACTGCTCTGGCGATCGATGCCATCATCAACCAGCGTGATTCCGGCATCAAATGTATCTATGTGGCTATCGGCCAGAAAGCGTCCACTATTTCTAACGTGGTTCGTAAACTGGAAGAGCACGGCGCACTGGCAAACACCATCGTTGTTGTTGCAACTGCATCAGAATCTGCTGCACTGCAATACCTGGCACCGTACTCCGGTTGCGCAATGGGTGAATACTTCCGTGACCGCGGCGAAGATGCACTGATCGTTTATGATGATCTGTCTAAACAAGCCGTTGCTTACCGTCAGATTTCCCTGCTGCTTCGTCGTCCACCAGGTCGTGAAGCTTACCCAGGCGACGTTTTCTACCTCCACTCCCGTTTGCTGGAACGTGCTGCGCGTGTTAACGCCGAATACGTTGAAGCATTCACCAAAGGTGAAGTGAAAGGTAAAACAGGTTCCCTGACTGCGCTGCCGATTATCGAAACGCAAGCTGGTGACGTTTCCGCGTTCGTTCCGACCAACGTAATTTCCATTACCGATGGTCAGATCTTCCTGGAATCCAACCTGTTTAACGCCGGTATTCGTCCTGCGGTTAACCCGGGTATCTCCGTATCTCGTGTGGGTGGTGCTGCTCAGACCAAGATCATGAAAAAACTGTCCGGTGGTATTCGTACCGCTCTGGCACAGTATCGTGAACTGGCTGCGTTCTCTCAGTTTGCATCCGACCTTGACGATGCGACCCGTAAGCAGTTGAGCCATGGTCAGAAAGTGACCGAGCTCCTGAAACAGAAACAGTATGCGCCAATGTCTGTTGCGCAGCAGTCTCTGGTTCTGTTCGCTGCTGAACGTGGTTACCTCGAAGATGTGGAACTGGCTAAAATCGGTAGCTTCGAAGCCGCTCTGCTGGCTTACGTTGACCGTGACCATGCTCCACTGATGCAAGAAATCAACCAATCTGGTGGCTATAACGACGAAATCGAAGGCAAGCTGAAAGGCATCCTCGATTCCTTCAAAGCAACTCAGTCCTGGTAAAGTCTGGCGGCTTGTCTTAGGGCAAGCCGCAAGGCATTGAGGAGAAGCTCATGGCCGGCGCAAAAGAGATACGTAGTAAGATCGCAAGCGTCCAGAACACGCAGAAGATCACCAAAGCAATGGAAATGGTCGCCGCGTCCAAAATGCGTAAATCGCAGGAACGCATGGCAGCCAGCCGTCCTTATGCAGACACCATGCGTAAAGTGATTGGTCACCTTGCTCTGGGTAATCTTGAATACAAACACCCTTACCTGGATGAACGCGAAGTTAAACGCGTGGGCTACCTGGTGGTGTCCACTGACCGTGGTCTGTGTGGTGGCTTGAACATTAACCTGTTCAAAAAGCTGCTGGCTGACATGAAAGAGTGGTCCGATAAAGGCGTTCAAAGCGAAATCGCAATGATCGGCTCTAAGGGCGTTTCTTTCTTCAACTCTGTAGGCGGCAATATTGTTGCTCAGGTGACGGGTATGGGTGATAACCCTTCTCTGTCCGAGTTGATTGGCCCGGTGAAAGTGATGTTGCAGGCCTACGATGAAGGCCGTCTGGACAAGCTGTATGTTGTCAGCAACAAATTTATTAACACAATGTCTCAGGTTCCAACGATTACCCAACTGCTGCCGTTACCGCCAGCAGAAGACGGCGAGTTGAAAAAGAAATCCTGGGATTATCTGTATGAACCTGATCCTAAAGCGCTGCTGGACACCTTGTTGCGCCGTTATGTGGAATCTCAGGTTTATCAGGGCGTCGTAGAAAACCTGGCCAGCGAGCAGGCCGCACGTATGGTGGCGATGAAAGCCGCTACCGACAATGGCGGCAGCCTGATTAAAGAGCTGCAGTTGGTTTACAACAAAGCTCGTCAGGCCAGCATTACTCAGGAACTCACCGAAATCGTCGGTGGCGCGTCCGCGGTATAACCAGGTTTACGTATTTAGAGGATTCGAGATGGCTACTGGAAAGATTATCCAGGTAATCGGCGCCGTGGTGGACGTCGAGTTCCCTCAGGATGCCGTACCAAAAGTGTACGACGCTCTTGAGGTTACAAATGGTAATGACCGTCTGGTGCTGGAAGTTCAGCAACAGTTAGGTGGTGGCGTAGTTCGTACTATCGCCATGGGTACTTCTGATGGTTTACGTCGTGGTCTGGAAGTTTCTAACCTCGATCACCCAATTGAAGTGCCGGTAGGTAAAGCAACTCTGGGTCGTATCATGAACGTCCTGGGCGAGCCTATCGACATGAAAGGCGATATTGGCGAAGAAGAACGTTGGGCTATTCACCGTCCTGCGCCAAGCTACGAAGAATTGTCTAGCTCCCAGGATCTGCTGGAAACCGGTATCAAAGTAATGGACCTGATTTGCCCGTTCGCTAAGGGCGGTAAAGTGGGTCTGTTCGGCGGTGCGGGTGTTGGTAAAACTGTAAACATGATGGAGCTGATCCGTAACATCGCGATCGAGCACTCCGGTTATTCTGTGTTTGCAGGCGTGGGTGAGCGTACTCGTGAGGGTAACGACTTCTACCACGAAATGACCGATTCCAACGTTCTGGACAAAGTATCACTGGTTTATGGCCAGATGAACGAGCCACCAGGTAACCGTCTGCGCGTTGCGTTGACCGGTCTGACCATGGCTGAGAAGTTCCGTGACGAAGGTCGTGACGTTCTGCTGTTCGTTGATAACATTTACCGTTATACCCTGGCCGGTACAGAAGTATCTGCGCTGCTGGGTCGTATGCCATCTGCGGTAGGTTATCAGCCAACTCTGGCAGAAGAGATGGGTGTTTTGCAGGAGCGTATTACCTCCACCAAAACTGGCTCAATCACTTCTGTTCAAGCGGTATACGTACCTGCGGATGACTTGACTGACCCATCTCCAGCAACCACCTTTGCACACTTGGATGCAACCGTGGTACTGAGCCGTAACATCGCGTCTCTGGGTATCTATCCTGCGGTAGATCCACTGGACTCCACCAGCCGTCAGTTAGATCCGCTGGTTGTTGGTCAGGAACACTACGACACCGCGCGTGGCGTGCAGTCTATTCTGCAACGTTACCAGGAACTGAAAGACATCATCGCCATTCTTGGTATGGATGAGCTTTCTGAAGAAGATAAACTGGTTGTAGCACGTGCGCGTAAGATTCAGCGCTTCCTGTCTCAGCCGTTCTTCGTAGCAGAAGTCTTTACCGGTTCTCCGGGCAAGTTCGTCTCGCTGAAAGATACCATCCGTGGCTTTAAAGGCATCATGGACGGCGAGTACGACCATCTGCCAGAGCAGGCGTTCTACATGGTTGGCACTATCGACGAAGCCGTTGAGAAAGCTAAAAAACTTTAACGCCTTAATCGGAGGGTGATATGGCAATGACTTATCACCTGGACGTCGTCAGCGCGGAGAGTCAAATGTTCTCCGGTCTGGTCGAGAAGATCCAGGTAACGGGTAGCGAAGGTGAGCTGGGTATTTATCCTGGCCACGCCCCGCTGCTCACCGCCATTAAGCCTGGTATGATCCGCATCGTGAAACAACACGGACATGAAGAGTACATCTACTTGTCCGGTGGTGTGATGGAAGTGCAGCCTGGCACGGTAACCGTGCTGGCAGATACCGCAATTCGCGGTCAGGATCTCGACGAAGCTCGAGCCCTGGAAGCGAAGCGTAAAGCGGAAGAGCGCATCCACAGCTCCCACGGTGATGTGGACTACGCTCAGGCTTCTGCTGAACTGGCTAAAGCGATCGCGAAACTTCGTGTTATCGAGTTGACCAGAAAAGCGATGTAACTACCTGCTTGAAAAGACAAATGCCAGCCAGGCTTCCCTGACTGGCATTTTTTTCGTCTGAACTCTTTTACTGCTTCGTCAGAAACTCGCCGGTTTTAAACGAACCATCTGCATTACGTTGCAGAGGCACCGGCAGGGTTAAAGATTGATAGTCCTTAACACTCAGTTGCTTCCCTTCGCTGTTCTCTGTTTTGCCATCGCGAATGAAATAGTTGCTGCTATCTACGCGCCCGGAAATAGCGTCATCGTATTTGCCTTCTGAACTGCGCAATGAAATGTTATCGGTGAACTTGCCCTGCGTTTCGGCGCTGCCGTATGGGCTTGGACGGAAGATATAGTTAAAGCGTTGGTTATCCACCGCCACGTTGTTCGCCACCACCAGCGCGCCAGGGTTAAAGTTATCGGTAAAGCCATCGAGAAGGTTACCAATTGCTACGCTGTTATGGATTTCATGCGCGACAGGCTGCCCTTCCCCACCCAGTTTGAAACCGTTGCTGGTATTGTTGCGAGCAATTGAATTCTCGATCACCACAACGCCATTTGCACCGTCTTCAATCTTGTTAAACAGGTCGTAGCCATCATCAATGTTGTCGTGGGCGTAGCAACCTTCAAGCCGATTACCTTCACCAACTCGCATCTTCACCGCAAAGCCATCCGCATTGATCTTACCCGGGTCTTCATTACTGAAAGATTCGGAGTTAACAACCCTGTTGTAGCTTGCCCATAGCGGGCGGCCAACATCTGCAGGGGATGAAATCTGGATACCGGTATCATCATTTTTATAGGCGATAACGTTTTCGATAAGGTTATTACTACCCTGCACGCGCAGGCTCTTATCGGTAACCTCAATGCCCTTTACATGCCAGTAATTACCATCCAGCAGCAAACCATGGATAACGACTTTGCCATCTGCTTCAAGCGTTTTCAGTTTGTCTTTTAGCCCGCTAGCAGCCGTAGGAATGGTAGTAAGTGGGTACTCACCGCTATTAAGAATTATTTTCCCGCCGGGGGTGATAAGTGAAATCGCGCTGGCCAAATCTAACGGCGCAGTCTTAGATCCCTCATTGCTGGAGACGCCATTCGGAGCGACATACAGCGTATTACCCTGCATATTTTTGACGTGCTCGACGGTGAAACTCTGGCTTACCGGCGTTTTGTCTTTCCCGCTGGTGGGCGTAAAAGTGATCGTAAAACTATTTTGCTCTTTCAGTTTGGTTGGCAGGGAGAACATTTCCCCGGCTTTCGCCGTTTTTTCCTGACCAATCACCACTTCATCCTGACGAACGGTGAAGTTGCCATCATAGTTAGCTCGCGCCTGCACAACGTAATCGCTGGTGGTGCTTTTCTGTGGCGAAGCTATTTGCATAACTACAGGCCAGGCTTTCGGCACGAACGGCGCGGAGGAGATCGTTTTTGCCTCGCTGGTTTCTAAAGACGCGTCGCTAACGGTAATTTTGGCGTTGCGTGAGGCAAAGAAACCGACGTAATACTGGTTTTTATCCTGGGAAGTGATGATGTCAGCGCGTTTCACATTTTCAGAAACCCAGACATCGCTGCCCTCTGGTGCCCATGACGTGACAAAGCCTTCGTTGGTGCGCTCAAGCTTCATGCGGAACGTCGGCGTTTTGCTTAGATCAATGGCTTCCTGATAGCTTTTACGAGAAATGGTCGAGCCGGTGTTTCCCCACGGTTGGGTAATACCATCCCGTGCAATCGCCTGCATTTTAACTCGCGACGCATCTTTTTTATCCTGCGTCATAATGGCATTCATCACCATATTTGATGCCGCAGGAAACTCTTCGTAGCCCTCTTTTAGCGGCTCCTGGCGCGGGTTACCTATTACATCCCTGACCAGCAGCCCAGCACCTTCCTGAGCGGCAGGTTTCGCACCATTTTCAGGACCAAACTGATCGACGGTGACCGTCGCCTGTAATACAAAATTCTCGCTGGCCGGTAGTGCGGTATAGAAGAACGTTAATCCGTCATGAGAGTTCGCGATTTTACCGCCGCGGCTCTCAATGGTTATGGGTTTGGAAAGATCTGCGGCATCGGCGGTGGTCAGCTTTTTGCCATCGATCGTAACGTTATTCACACCGATTTTTTCAGGTAACACGTTGGATGAAAAGTTAACGTCTGTTGATTGCCCAAAAGCAATTGCATGCCAGACAGGTTGTTGCTGTGCGATCGCGGGCAGCGATAAAGCCGCACCACAAAGCGTAAGAGCCAGAGGTATTTTTGACGCCATTCTTATTCTCCTTATCAATGTCAGCGTCATTATGTATAAAAATGAAACAGCGTTTCTTTTGTTCTTGTCACAAATGTCGTTTTTTAAAACAGGAACAACAAAATATGTGGGGGGGCTTTGTTTCCCGCTGAAAAGAAGTGTTAATCCATAGAGATATATGGCTTTTATCATTTTGGAAGTACTTTTTCCGTACTGATCCACCTACAATTGAGCGCATGGGCAATCAAAAAGCACGGTCGGCGTCTGTTTTTTAGGCGCCACGTTTTTTGTTGCAAAATATGTAGAATTTTCAACGTGAAATCGTTTTACTTCACTCACAATTTAAAGTCAGGACGCGTATGTCAAACAGTGCAATGAGCGTGGTTATCCTAGCCGCAGGTAAAGGGACCCGCATGTATTCAGATCTCCCGAAGGTATTACATACCCTTGCCGGGAAGCCGATGGTTCAGCATGTTATTGATGCCGCGAATAAATTAGGCGCACAGCGCGTGCACCTGGTTTACGGTCACGGCGGTGATTTGCTTAAAAATACGCTTAGCGATGGTTCCCTTAACTGGGTTCTACAGGCAGAGCAATTAGGCACCGGTCACGCCATGCAGCAAGCAGCCCCTTTCTTTGCTGACGACGAAGACGTTCTGATGCTTTACGGCGATGTGCCGCTCATCTCTGTTGAATCTTTGCAGCGCTTGCGTGACGCCAAACCGCAGGGTGGCATTGGATTGTTGACGGTAAAACTGGCTGATCCAACGGGCTATGGCCGTATTGCGCGTGAAAACGGCAACGTGGTCGGCATTGTTGAGCATAAAGACGCGACTGAAGAACAACGCAAAATTGACGAAATTAACACCGGAATTCTGGTGGCGAACGGCGCAGACCTGAAACGTTGGCTGGCGAAACTCGATAACAACAACGCTCAGGGTGAATTCTATATCACTGACATTATCGCCCTGGCGCATCATGAAGGCCGCGAAATTACAGCGGTGCATCCCGATCGTTTAAGCGAAGTTGAAGGGGTGAACAATCGCCTGCAACTGTCACGTCTTGAGCGCGTCTATCAAAGCGAGCAGGCTGATAAACTGCTGCTGGCGGGTGTTATGCTTCGCGATCCGGCGCGTTTCGACCTGCGCGGCGAACTGACGCACGGGCGCGATGTTGAAATTGATACTAATGTCATTATTGAAGGCGCGGTAACGCTAGGTAACCGCGTCAAAATTGGCACCGGCTGCGTGATTAAAAACAGTGTGATTGGCGATGATTGCGAAATCAGCCCTTACACCGTGGTGGAAGATGCAACGCTTGCTGCGACTTGCACCATCGGCCCATTTGCCCGTTTGCGCCCTGGCGCTGAGCTGGCTGAAGGGGCACACGTTGGCAACTTCGTGGAAATGAAAAAAGCGCGTCTGGGGAAAGGTTCCAAAGCGGGCCATCTGAGCTACCTGGGCGATGCCGAAATTGGCGATAACGTGAATATCGGCGCCGGCACTATCACCTGTAACTACGATGGTGCGAACAAATTTAAAACCATCATCGGCGATGACGTGTTTGTAGGCTCTGACAGCCAACTGGTTGCCCCTGTCACCGTTGCGCGTGGCGCAACCATCGCTGCGGGCACCACGGTCACTCGTAACGTGGGTGAAGATGAACTGGTGATTAGTCGCGTGAAGCAGAAGCATATCCAGGGCTGGCAGCGTCCGGTGAAGAAGAAGTAATGCAACTGTGGTGGGTGGCGCTTTGCTTACCCACCCTACGAACACCGCGTGGGTCGGGTAAGCGCAGCGCCACCCGACAGTTCGGGCAATAAAAATTTGGTGAGGGGAAAATATATTCCTCCGCCCATGTAGTACAAAAAAACTATAACCCCACTCTCTACAAGGCTCGGGGCCCCGGATAACCGGGAACATACAGGTCAGCGACAACACATGGCATAACGCCATTATCAGGAATCTAATCTTATGTGTGGAATTGTTGGCGCGGTCGCGCAACGTGATATCGCTGAAATCCTTCTCGAAGGATTACGTCGTCTGGAATACCGTGGTTATGACTCTGCGGGCCTGGCTGTAGTAGATGAAAAAGGTCATATGACCCGTCTGCGCCGTCTGGGTAAAGTGAACAAACTGGCTGAAGCGGCGGCAGAAACTGCGCTGCATGGCGGCACCGGTATCGCTCACACCCGTTGGGCGACGCACGGCGAACCCTCCGAAGTAAATGCTCACCCTCATGTTTCTGACCATATCGTAGTGGTTCACAACGGTATTATTGAAAACTATGAGCCGCTGCGCGAAGAATTACAGGGTCGTGGCTACACGTTTGTTTCCCAGACTGACACCGAAGTTATTGCCCACCTGGTCCATTGGGAACTGGAGCAAGGCGGTACTCTACGTGAAGCCGTGCTGCGCACCATTCCTAAACTGCGTGGCGCTTACGGCACCGTTATCATGGACACCCGCAACCCAGACGTTCTGCTGGCTGCGCGTTCCGGTAGCCCAATGGTTATAGGTTTGGGCATGGGCGAAAACTTTATCGCCTCTGACCAACTGGCACTGCTGCCGGTCACGCGTCGTTTCATCTTCCTCGAAGAAGGTGATATTGCCGAAGTGACTCGCCGTTCTGTCACCGTGTTCGATACCAAAGGTGAGCAGGTTAAACGCCCTGACATCGAATCTAATTTGCAGTATGACGCGGGCGACAAAGGCATTTACCGCCACTACATGCAAAAAGAGATTTACGAGCAGCCAAACGCGATTAAAAACACCCTGACTGGCCGTATTAGCCACGGTGCAATCGATCTTACTGAGCTTGGCCCTAAAGCGAACGAAATGCTCTCCCAGGTTGAGCACATTCAAATTGTGGCGTGCGGGACTTCCTATAACTCCGGTATGGTTTCGCGTTACTGGTTTGAATCCCTGGCAGGCGTACCTTGCGACGTGGAAATTGCCTCCGAATTCCGCTACCGCAAATCAGCGGTTCGCCGCAACAGCCTGATGATCACCCTTTCTCAGTCTGGCGAAACGGCGGATACCCTGGCGGCGCTGCGTTTGTCTAAAGAACTGGGCTATTTAGGTTCACTGGCTATCTGTAACGTTCCAGGTTCTTCGCTGGTGCGTGAGTCAGACCTGGCGCTGATGACCAACGCGGGTACTGAAATCGGCGTGGCGTCTACCAAAGCGTTTACTACTCAGCTTACCGTTCTGCTGATGCTGGTGGCGAAACTGAGCCGTCTGAAAGGTGCTGATGCATCCATCGAGCAAGATATTGTTCACGGTTTGCAGGCGCTCCCGAGCCGTATCGAGCAGATGTTGTCTCAGGATAAGCGCATCGAAGCTCTGGCTGAAGATTTCTCCGACAAGCATCACGCGCTGTTCTTAGGCCGTGGCGATCAGTACCCGATCGCAATGGAAGGCGCGCTGAAGCTCAAAGAGATCTCTTATATTCACGCGGAAGCGTATGCGGCAGGCGAGCTAAAACATGGCCCGCTGGCGCTGATTGATGCAGATATGCCGGTTATCGTTGTCGCTCCAAACAACGAACTGCTGGAAAAACTGAAATCGAACATCGAAGAAGTTCGTGCTCGCGGCGGTCATCTGTATGTCTTTGCTGATAAAGATGCTGGTTTTGCCAGCAGCGACAATATGCACATCATTGAGATGCCACATGTCGAAGAAGTGATCGCGCCTATCTTCTACACCGTGCCGTTGCAATTGCTGTCTTACCACGTTGCGCTGATTAAAGGCACCGACGTTGACCAGCCACGTAACCTGGCGAAGTCAGTAACGGTCGAATAAGCCGTTCTAACTATTAATGTATAAATAAAAAGTCCGGTTTTGCACCGGACTTTTTTTATCTTTAAATCAAACTTCTTCCTGCGTCACCAGCTTTGGTTGTTCCGGGGATTTCAGCAGAATCCATAAGATTATCGCCCCGATAACATCAAACACAGAAAGCACCGCGAACAGCGGGCTGAAACCAACGGTATCGGCCAGCGCACCGACAACCAGTGCAAACATGGTGCTGGCGGTCCAGGCTGCCATGCCGGTAAATCCGTTAGCGGTAGCGACCTCGTTGGAGTCGAACATATCAGAAGACAGTGTGATCAACGCACCAGACAGTGACTGATGAGCAAACCCACCAACGCATAACAGGCCTATAGCCACCATTGGGCTACCGAACAAACCGACCATCCCCGGGAGAATCATCAGCGTGGCACCCATGGTGACCACCAGTTTGCGGGAAACCACGATATTCACCCCGAATACCTTCTGGAACATACCCGGCAGATAACCGCCAATAATGCAGCCAAAATCGGCAAACAGCATCGGAATCCAGGCAAACATGGCGATATCTTTGAGGTTAAAGCCGTATCTGTGCACCATAAACAGTGGGATCCAGGCGTTAAATGTTCCCCATGCCGGTTCAGCCAGGAAGCGCGGTAAAGCGATCCCCCAGAATTTACGCTGTTTCAGCAGGCGACCAATACGGACTTTTTCCACCTTCGGCTTTTGTGGCTGTCCGTTAGTGATATACAGAAACTCTTCTTTAGACAGCGATTTGGTTTTTGCCGGGCGGTTATAGGTGAAATACCAGCCGATAGCCCACATCATGCTCATGATGCCAACCATAATAAACGCCAGTCTCCAGTCCTTAATGTAGATTGCCCACGCCACCAGCGGAGGCGCAATTACCGCGCCAATAGATGAACCTACGTTGAAGTAACCCACCGCGACGGAACGTTCGGTATCCGGGAACCATTCGGTTACTGATTTTAAACCTGCGGGAATCATCGCACTTTCAGCAAAACCACCGAGGCCGCGGAACATTGCCAGGCCTTTCCAGCCGGTCGCAAACGAGGCCCCGATACAGAACGCGCCCCACAGCAGGCCAAAAATGGTGTAACCCACTTTAGTGCCCAATGTATCAAGCAGATAACCGGCAATCGGCTGCGCGATGGTATAGCAGGCGGAGAATGTCGCAATAATGTAAGAATATTGCTGGGTAGTGATGTGAAGGTCACTTTGCAGCGTTGGCGCTGCCGCAGAAATGGTGTTTCTGGTTAAATAACAAAGAATGGTGCCAAGCGTCACCAGAGAAAGCATAAACCAGCGCTTGTGGCCTGTTTTGCGCATAACTAAGTCCCGTATTTCAAGCAATAAGTGGCCTGACCGCTGCAAGGCAGCAGGCAAATAAATAATTCAGAGGAGATAAAAATCAGCGGCGCTTCAGAAGACGTCGTGGATTCTGGGTTGGCCCATCCTGGACTTGTTTTTGTTATGAAGATCACAATACGCAGTGATGATGAACCGGCGTTTCATTTTTATTTGTGATTAATCTCAATTTTTATTGAGTAATCTACCCCCTATGGATTACCTATGTGACGTCCGTCACATTTTTGGTGGTAATGGTATGGGTGATTTTTATAATTTGTATGAATGAGTGGTATGGCGAATAAGAGGTATTACTGAAAAGCGGTATTGAAACGGGGGACGTGCGAGAAGTGATGAAGAATTGTGTCTTAAAGAGAAAAAGATTTAATAGTTTTCTCTACGTTTTTATTGAGATGAAATAAATATAACCATTTGATATTTAATAATTTAATCTCTTGTTTTTCTACGCACTCTCCACTGTCATAAAACTGTAATAATTCGTACATTTAACTGTCACCAAACTGTCCTATTTTCTATCCTGCATCCACTAAACAACGATTTACGTTCACCTCTGCAGGAGACATTATGAAAGTTATGCGTACCACTGTCGCAACTGTTGTCGCCGCGACCTTATCCCTGAGTGCTTTCGGCGCAAACGCCGCTGCAAGCCTGACCGGTGCCGGTGCAACCTTCCCTGCGCCAGTGTATGCCAAATGGGCAGATACCTATCAGAAATCAACGGGTAACAAAGTGAATTACCAGGGTATCGGCTCCTCCGGTGGCGTTAAACAAATCATTGCTAACACCGTGGATTTCGGCGCGTCTGATGCTCCGCTGTCTGATGAAAAGCTGCAACAAGAAGGGCTGTTCCAGTTCCCGACTGTTATCGGCGGTGTCGTTCTGGCCGTTAACCTGCCGGGCGTAAAATCCGGTGAGCTGGTGCTCGACGGTAAAACCCTGGGTGATATCTACCTGGGCAAAATCAAAAAATGGGATGACGAAGCGATCGCTAAACTCAACCCAGGCATGAAACTGCCACAACAGAACATCGCCGTTGTGCGTCGCGCTGACGGTTCCGGTACTTCATTCGTCTTCACAAGCTACCTGGCAAAAGTGAACGAAGAGTGGAAATCTAAAATCGGTGCAGGTTCCACCGTAAACTGGCCGACCGGCCTGGGTGGTAAAGGTAACGACGGTATCGCAGCCTTCGTTCAGCGTCTGCCGGGTTCAATCGGTTATGTCGAATACGCTTACGCAAAACAGAACAACCTGGCTTACACCAAGCTGGTTTCTGCTGACGGCAAGCCAGTAAGCCCGACGGAAGAGAGTTTCAGCAACGCGGCTAAAGGCGCTGACTGGAGCAAAACTTTCGCTCAGGATCTGACTAACCAGAAAGGTGATGATGTGTGGCCAATCACCTCCACCACCTTCATCCTGATTCACAAAGATCAGAAGAAACCTGAGCAAGGCGTTGAAGTGCTGAAGTTCTTCGACTGGGCGTATAAAGATGGCGCTAAACAGGCTAATGACCTGGATTATGCTTCCCTGCCAGATGCGGTTGTTGAGCAAGTTCGTGCAGCATGGAAAACCAACGTGAAAGACAGCTCCGGTAAGGCGCTGTACTAAGTCTATTTTGACGAAAATGGTGGATGTCGCTTACGCTAATCCACCCTACAACTGCTTCAAATTGGTGGATGGCGTTGTCGTTTATCCCCCTACAATAGCCTTCTGTAGGTCGGGTAAGCGCAGCGCTACCCGACATTTCTAAACTAAAAGAGTAAGTTATGGCAGTGAGTAAGCCGGTGTTCAAAGCCCCTGGCAAACAAGGTGATGTCATTTTCAGCGCGCTGGTAAAACTGGCTGCGCTGATTGTGCTATTTCTGCTGGGCGGAATCATCATCTCCCTGATCATCTCCTCGTGGCCGAGTATCGAGAAGTTTGGCTTCTCGTTCTTATGGACCAAAGAGTGGGATGCTCCGAACGATATTTATGGTGCGCTGGTGCCGATTTACGGCACGCTGGTGACCTCATTTATTGCACTGTTAATCGCCGTTCCCGTAAGTTTCGGTATCGCGCTGTTCCTGACGGAGCTGGCTCCGAACTGGCTGCGCCGCCCGTTGGGTATCGCTATCGAACTGCTGGCGGCAATCCCAAGTATCGTTTACGGCATGTGGGGTCTGTTTATCTTCGCTCCGCTGTTTGCGACCTACTTCCAGGAGCCGGTTGGCAACGTGCTTTCTTCCGTACCGATTGTGGGCGAACTGTTCTCAGGCCCAGCGTTCGGTATCGGTATTCTCGCCGCAGGCGTAATCCTGGCGATCATGATCATCCCTTACATTGCCGCCGTTATGCGCGATGTCTTCGAACAAACGCCGGTGATGATGAAAGAGTCGGCCTACGGCATCGGCTGCACCACATGGGAAGTTATCTGGCGCATTGTTTTACCGTTCACCAAAAATGGTGTGATTGGCGGTGTGATGCTAGGACTGGGTCGTGCTCTGGGTGAAACCATGGCGGTGACCTTTATCATCGGTAACACCTACCAGCTCGACAGCGCCTCGCTGTATATGCCGGGGAACAGCATTACGTCTGCCCTGGCGAACGAATTTGCTGAAGCTGAATCTGGCCTGCACACCGCAGCGCTGATGGAACTCGGCCTGATCCTGTTTGTTATCACCTTTATCGTACTGGCTATCTCTAAATTTATGGTTATGCGCCTCGCGAAGAATGAGGGAACACGCTCATGACAACAATGGAAATGCAAAGCCGCGCAGCGTTAGCTGAATCTCGCCGCAAAATGCAGGCGCGTCGCCGCTTCAAAAACCGCATTGCTCTGACGCTATCAATGGGAACCATGGCATTCGGTCTGTTCTGGCTGGTGTGGATTCTGTTTTCAACGGTGACGCGCGGTATCGACGGTATGTCGATTGCACTGTTTACCGAAATGACGCCGCCGCCAAATACCGAAGGCGGTGGCTTAGCAAACGCCCTTGCGGGCAGCGGCCTGTTAATCCTGTGGGCGACGGTATTTGGGACGCCGCTGGGCATCATGGCGGGTATCTACCTTGCGGAGTACGGACGCAAATCCGCTCTGGCTGAAATTATTCGTTTTATTAACGACATCCTGCTTTCTGCGCCGTCAATTGTGGTGGGTTTGTTCGTCTACACCATCGTGGTGGCGAAAATGCAGCACTTCTCCGGCTGGGCTGGGGTGATTGCGTTGGCGTTATTGCAGGTGCCGATTGTCATTCGTACCACAGAAAACATGCTGAAACTGGTGCCAGATAGCCTGCGCGAAGCGGCTTACGCACTGGGCACGCCAAAGTGGAAAATGATTTCTGCGATTACGCTGAAAGCCTCTGTTTCCGGGATTATCACTGGGGTATTGCTGGCGATTGCACGTATCGCGGGTGAAACGGCCCCGCTGCTGTTCACGTCGCTTTCCAACCAGTTCTGGAGCACCGACATGATGCAGCCGCTGGCTAACTTGCCGGTCACCATTTTCAAATTTGCTATGAGCCCGTTTGCCGAATGGCAACAGTTAGCCTGGGCTGGCGTTCTGATTATTACGCTTTGTGTACTGCTGCTGAACATTATGGCGCGCGTGATTTTCTCAAAGAGTAAACACGGTTAAATTTTACGGCGCGGCAACGGCGGCGTCGGATGGAGATTAAGAAACAGATGAGTATGGTCGATACAGCCTCAGGCAAAATTCAGGTTCGCGATCTGAACTTCTACTACGGTAAGTTCCACGCCCTGAAAAACATCAATCTGGATATCGCTAAGAACCAGGTTACCGCATTCATTGGCCCGTCAGGCTGTGGCAAATCCACCCTGCTGCGCACCTTCAACAAAATGTACTCGCTCTACCCGGAGCAGCGCGCCGAAGGTGAAATTCTGCTGGATGGGGAAAATATTCTCACCCAGAACCAGGACATCGCCCTGCTGCGCGCCAAAGTCGGTATGGTATTCCAGAAGCCGACGCCATTCCCGATGTCGATTTATGACAACATCGCGTTCGGTGTGCGTCTGTTTGAAAAGCTGTCACGCAGCGACATGGACGAGCGTGTGCAGTGGGCTTTGACCAAAGCCGCATTGTGGAACGAAACCAAAGATAAATTACACCAGAGCGGATACAGTCTCTCCGGTGGCCAACAGCAGCGTCTGTGCATCGCGCGCGGCATTGCGATTCGCCCGGAAGTGTTGCTGCTTGATGAGCCGTGCTCAGCGCTTGATCCGATTTCTACCGGTCGTATCGAAGAGCTGATCACCGAGCTGAAACAGGATTACACCGTGGTTATCGTTACGCACAACATGCAGCAGGCGGCGCGTTGTTCAGATCACACCGCGTTTATGTACCTGGGCGAGCTGATTGAATTTAGCGAAACCGATACGCTGTTTACCACGCCTGCGAAAAAACAGACTGAAGATTACATTACTGGCCGCTACGGTTGATCCGGGAGAATACAATGGATAGCCTCAATCTCAACAAACACATCTCCGGCCAGTTTAACGCCGAGCTGGAATATATCCGCACCCAGGTTATGACGATGGGTGGGCTGGTGGAGCAGCAGCTTTCTGATGCCATCACCGCCATGCACAATCAGGATGGCGAGCTGGCAAAGCGCGTTATTGAAGGCGACCAGAAAGTAAACATGATGGAAGTCGCGATCGACGAAGCCTGTGTGCGCATCATCGCGAAACGCCAGCCAACCGCCAGCGACCTGCGTCTGGTCATGGCGATCATCAAAACGATTTCTGAGCTGGAACGTATCGGTGACGTGGCGGATAAAATCTGCCGCACGGCGCTGGAGAAATTCTCCCAGCAGCACCAACCGCTGCTGGTTAGCCTGGAGTCATTAGGCCGCCATACCGTGCAAATGCTGCATGACGTGCTGGACGCATTCGCGCGCATGGATCTCGACGAAGCGGTGCGTATCTATCGCGAAGATAAGAAAGTTGACCAGGAATATGAAGGCATCGTGCGCCAGTTGATGACGTATATGATGGAAGACTCACGCACTATTCCCAGCGTGCTGACCGCGCTGTTCTGCGCGCGTTCTATCGAGCGTATCGGCGACCGCTGCCAGAATATCTGCGAGTTTATCTTCTACTTCGTTAAAGGGCAGGACTTCCGCCATGTCGGCGGCGACGAGCTGGATAAATTGCTGGCCGGGAAAGATCCGAAAGAGTGATTTATTGCCGTCATCTGAGTTAATCAGTTCCCTCTCCTTTGGGAGAGGGGATTTATCCACTCTTCTAACTTAATGAATTACTGAAACCTTCTCCCCGCTAATCATCGCCAACCCCTCACCAGTATCAATAAAACGTGGTGCTTTTAAATCGTCGACCAGCAGATTTACCATTTCAAATAACATTCCCGTGATGTGCGCCTTCTGTTCCGCTGACTCCTGATGATTTAACAGCACTATCGTTAGCGCTACACAATATTCACGCAACGTTTCTGAATCCGTCGAAATTGGGCAACGATAGTCGTCTGCATTGATATTATTGACCGTAAGACGCTTGATTAGATGATCGGGTAGCGGCGCTTTGAGTGTTCCTTTCATTACTTCCAGCCCGGCAAGCAAGCGACCACAAAGAGCCATGCATTCAGTGTTGTTATCATTTTCAATTAATGCATCAGCATCGCGCTGGCAACCATCAAGTAACTGAAAAAGATCGTGGGTGGCACCAAGCGGGGTTTTTAACTGCATGGTGATAGCTGACTCGATTTCAGGGCGAGCGATTGTGTTACTATCGGCGTTAGCCATAGCGTTACTCCTTTTAACGTTTTGGTTAGACGCTCCGAATGTGTTGACGCACATCGGAGCGTTGTTTTAAGGTCTGGAAGAGCTCCTTAGTGTTATTCACCTTATAGTAAAGTGAATAACACCTCAATACTGTATAAGCACTATTTTTCATCACATCGAACAAGGGATTCACTCATGGCAACGGGCTATATCAATAATAAATCTCAACAAATCAACGCCCGTATTCCACATGATGTTGTTGAAGAGATGGATGAGTGCCTTCTGGATGATGAGACAAGAGCTAAGTTTATTATTGCCGCTGTTCGTACTGAGATTAAGCGCCGTCAAAAAGGAAAAAAGGCTTCAAACACCGATGAGTGATGATGATTACGCGGCGTAAACCTTTAGCTACATTTAGGGATTAACTACGGTCAGAGTGTAGTCCTTGCTGAATTCGCTAGCAGGGGCAAACATATGTCCATACATTCCGCTACTGATATTTATATTTATAATACCAGGCTTTGTGGGAGTACCGTAAACCTCAACACAGTTATGATCCTTGGTATCTCTTGTGTTTTCTGTAATCATCCAGGAAGGTAACAGACAATTCCGTAAAAAAATTCCCGAATCATTAGGTTCTATAATCCCTGCCTTTCTTTCTACGCCACCAAAAACTCTACCTCTTACGATACTAATCTTTGAAAAATAAGGCATGCCAACTATCGCATCTTTTAACACGCCATTATCAGGAATATATTCTGCTTTGGGGCTTAATAATGTACATGCAGATAAACAAAGCAGGCAAGGAATGAAAATTACGCGTAAATTTAACATTTTTATTTAAGTGGTTTGAAAACCACACCTCCAATGACTATGTTTATAGATTATTCTTAGAGTGATTTTAGTCAGTGAAATCACTCTAAACGGCCCAGCGAGTTAAATGTATTTTTATTGAGGTTGCACAAGGTGCGAAAGGATCTTAGAACATCCTTTCGCGCACTCATCTTTATGCTTGATTAATTTTTAATGTGTAGTCCTTGCTGAAATGACTTGCAGGGGCGATCATGCTTCCGTACATCCCTCCTTTTATGGTTATTTTCAGTACGCCGGATTTTATTGGTGTACCGTATATTTCAACACAGTTATAATTATTGCTATCCCGTGGTTCCATGTCTTTTATTTCCGACTCGGATAACTGGCAATAATGTATGGAAATGCCAGAATCAGTTGGCGAAACAAAACCAGGTTTTCTCGATGTTCCCCTAAAAGCAGCTCCTCCCAGAATGTCAATTTTGAGGCGGTAAGGAACTCCAACGGTTGCACTTTTCAAAACTTCATTATCGGGAATGTATTCTGCTTTGGGGCTTAATAACGTACAAGCATACAAGAAAAGTAGACAAGGAATTAAAATTACGCTTAATTTTAACATTATTATTTAAGTGGTTTGAAAACCACGCCTCCAATAACTATTTTTTATAGATTATTCTTAGAGCGATTTCTAGTTAGTGAAATCACTCTAAACGGCCCAGCGAGATAAATTTATTTTTATTGAGGTTGCACAAGGAGCAAAAGGATCTTAGAAAATCCTTTCGCTCACTAAAATTCATGGCTGATTAATTTTTAATATGTAGTCCTTGCTGAATTCGCTGGCGGGGACAAACATATTCCCATACATTCCACCGCTAATATTTATTTTTATAATACCAGGCTTGGTTGGAGTGCCATATATCTCTACACAGTTATAATTATTGCTATCCATTGGTTTCATGTTTTTGACTCTCCATGCTGGCAATTGACAGTTACGCAGAAAAATACCAGCGTCATCAGGTACAACAAGTCCAACATTTCTTTCCATTCCAATTATTCCAATAACACCTCCACCCAAAATATCTATTTTGTAAAAATATGGTTCACCAACTGTTGCGTTCTTTAACATTTCATTATCAGGAATATATTCTGCCTTGGCACTGAATAGACTACATGCAGATAAACTAGACAGACAAAGTATGAAAATTAAGCGTAAGATCAACATTTTTATTTCAGTGGTTTAAAAACCACCCCTCCAAAAAATCGATGAATGAAAAAAGACAGGTCCTTTTGAGGTTTTATCTGATCTTCAACTTTACCCCATGAAAATAAATCTAAATGAACATGTCCGTTAGTATCTTGCGTAACAGCTCCATCCCACACAATCCAGTGAGTTGGGTAAGTGGCCCGTTCAGATAAACTACCCCGTAATAAGCTGTCATTGATAAGTGAAACAACCTTGTAGCCTTTTCGTACATACTCATTTAAATCATTTATTCCCTGGGGCCCTGCTTGGGTTATTCCAACATTACTGAACACTTTTTCATAGCCCGCTTTCTCAAACCATTGTGTCAGCGTTTGCCACATAGTGATTCCTGCGAGCGGTGAATCGAGTGCATTAAAACTCAAAACGGAATTTTCTGAATCCCTCAACCCTGCCAGGGTCATCCAGTCAAGACCAGATATATTTCCGTAAAAGTGACCAGCGGGATGGCAGCAGCCATTACTCGGTGTTATCTCAAGCTTGCCTATTTTAGTTTTTCCATGTCGCCACAGTTCCTGTGCAATTTGTGCATACACATCGGGCCGATCTTTTTGTAAGCAGTAAAAAAATGCAGCAGGGCCACATACACTAGCGCTTGCTTGATATGGATAAGACCGATGGTAAAACCTGTCTTTAATATCTCTTTCGATTATACCTTTCTCAAACGGATCCTGAGGGCTACCAATGGGATATTCCTGTGCAATAAAAGGTCTTTCCGGTTTAGATATGTTTACCGTAACTGTATTATCTCCTTCACTTTTTAGTTTTGTGGTTGCTGTCGATTCAAAATAACAAGGACTCTCGCGCTTAACGGAAGACCAGGCCTTTCCTGAAGCAAACTCTGCCAGTGTATACATGCGGGTAAAAGGTGTAGGTGAAACACAAACCGTTTTAAGCATCGATTTTCGGTAAAGTGTTACTTCCATAATATAGATAGTTGAAAATGGTTCGCTGATATTTTCCGTTACATGAGGCTGGGTTTCATAATTATCCTGTAGCGGTTGTTGTTTCACATCCACAATAGGATACTTATTTCTTTTTGAATCCATGCGGTAAATGCATAAATCATACAGAATGGAACTCGGGGGAACATTCGAGTTAATGCGGGTGCTAACATAATAAACAGGCATAATCAATCCACCTCAATAGGCAGGTTAATACGTACCATATAGCGACGGTCAGCGGCTCCTGCTTCACAACAACCGCCAAGACTGTCCAATACTCTAACCATTATTTAAATCCTTATGAACACAAAGGCTAAAGATTACAGTCTTGGTTTCAGGGGAAAAGATATCTACATCAGAAATGGTAAATAAAATTTATGATTTGTATTAAAACATACTCGGATATTAGTTAGGCTAAAACAAACAATAAGAGGCAATTCAAAAACCCTGGCGTCAAATCTTCAATAGACAAAAACGCCAGCTAATTGCTGGCGTTTTTGTTAGTAAATGCTCAGGCCAAAATTCTAGCGAACGATAATCCCTAACAGAATGCCCAGCGCACCGAAGTCTGCATCACTGAAGGTGGTGTTAGCGAAGCCGATATCACCCAGCACTGGCAGCAAGAACACTGGTAGGAAGGTAATCAGCAGGCCTTGAGCGAAGGCACCAAAAATGGCTCCACGACGCCCACCAGTCGCGTTACCAAATACCCCTGCCGCCGCGCCGACGAAGAAGTGCGGTACTACGCCTGGAATAATGACCGTCATGTTCAGCAGGTACAGCGCGAACATGCCGATTAAGCCTGCGGCGAAACTGCTCAGGAAACCAACCAGCACCGCGTTCGGCGCATAAGGGAAAACGACCGGGCAATCGAGCGCAGGCTTAGCATTCGGAACCAGTTTGTCGGAAATGCCTTTAAATGCCGGAACGATTTCCGCAATCACCATGCGCACACCTTGCAGAATGATGTACACGCCTGCGGCGAAAGTGATGGATTGCATAATGGAGAACATGAACCAGTTCTTACCACCGCTCAGCTCTTTCACCACATCCGCGCCTGCAAAAAGGCAGGTCACCAGGAAAATAATGCTCATGGTAAAAGAGATGGCGACCGGTGTATCGCGCAAGAACAACAGACTTTTCGGCACGTTCATGTCTTCAGTCGAGTGTTCTTTATTCCCAAACTTGCTGCCGATGAAACCCGCTAATACGTAAGACAATGTCGAAAAGTGGCCGATGGCGACATCATCTGAGCCGGTGACTTTCTTCATGTAAGGGTGAGCAATGGCCGGGAAAAAGACCATCGCCACGCCAACCACCAAAGAGCCAACGGCAATCAGTGTAACGCCCGTCATACCCGCAGTGGCCAGGATCACCGCCACCATCATCGACATAAACAACGTGTGGTGGCCGGTCAGGAAGATAAATTTCCACGGCGTGAAACGGGCAATCAAGATATTGATAACCATAGCGAAGAACATGATCATCGCCATCTCTTTACCGAAGCTTTTCTGCGCGACGGAAACAATAGCTTCGTTGTTAGGCACTACGCCCTGAATACCGAAAGCGTGTTGGAAGATGTTGGCGAAGTCACCCAGGGATGACACCACTAAACCAGCACCCGCCCCCAAAATCACAAAACCCATGATGGTTTTGACGGTGCCTTTAATGCATTCGGTGACCGGTTTTTTCTGCGCAATCAGGCCAATCAAGGCGATTAAACCGACCAGCACTGCCGGTTCGGAAAGCACATCGCTCATCAAAAAACGAAAGAAATCCATTACGACCTCGACTTAAAGTGCGCCTAATTCGGTTAATGCCACGGACAGACGTTCTTTCATGGCTTTCTTGTCGATCATGTTGTCCAGAGCGACGATTTTCCCGGCGACGGACTGGGCGACTAGTTGCTCGGCAATGTCTTTGGTACCAACAAAAATATCGCTCGGCGTGCCTTTGGCGGAACCGAGATCGACATGATCAACTTCTGCAGGGACAGCCAGTTCTTTCAGAATGTTTTTAATGCTCATTTCCATCATCAGACTGGTGCCTAAACCGTTACCGCAAACTACTGTAATTTTCATAATTGTTCCCCTGGATTAATAGCGCGCAATGACGGACAAAATGTCTTGCGTTGTTTTGGCCTGCAAAATGGCCTGAATGTCTTGTTCGTTATCGAATAATTGGGCGAGCTGAGAGATCGCTTCAATGTGGCTGGTGCTGTCGGTTGCCGCTAACACAATCAACAATTTCACCGGATCGTTTTCATCGGCATCGAAATTCACGCCTGAAGTGATAAGCGTCAGTGCCAGAGAGAGTTTGTTTGCACCTTCTTCAGGGCGGGCATGGGGCATCGCAATACCTGGGCCAACTACGTAGTACGGGCCGATCGCTTCATGCGAGCGGTAGATGGCCTCGACATAACGCGGCTCGATAGAACCATTTTCAATCAGCGGACGGCATGAAATCGCCACGGCATCGCGCCAGTCTTTAGCCTGATCGACGACCTGCACAACCTCTGCGGTTAATAGTTTTTTTAACATGCGACTGATAACTCCCGATGATAATTAACAGGAGAGTAGATTTTTAAGTCAGTAATTAATGTGACGCTCATCTCATTTGATAGCGCTACCTGATAGCGCTATCAATGTTTGTGATAGCGCTATCATTTCTTCCCGGTCTGATTTTGGCTATATCCGTTTCGCGCATATACAATGAGCCAGGATATTTGCTACCGTGGCCGAAGAGTTGACGGATTAATGGTGAAATAAAAATAATGAAAACAGCGAGTTGCAATCGTCACGGGAGCCAGAATGGAAAAGATGCGTAAGCGCCGTGGCACCGGACGAGTCACGCTACAAGAAGTCGCCAATTTTGCGGGTGTCGGAACCATGACAGTTTCCCGCGCATTAAGAACCCCGGAGCAGGTTTCTGACAAACTGCGTGAGAAGATAGAACAAGCGGTAGAAGAGTTGGGTTACATCCCCAATCGGGCTGCTGGCGCGCTGGCTTCCGGCCACAGTGATACGGTCGCCGTGCTGATACCTTCTTTGACCGACAAATCCAGCTCACGCTTTATGCAGTCGTTACAGCAAGTGCTGAACAAAAATGAGTTTCAGCTCCTGCTTGGCTGCCACGAACACAATCAGCATAAAGAAGCTGAAATCTTGATGACATTGCTGCAAAGCAACCCGGCTGCGCTGGTGGTTTTTGGCTCTCAACTGGCAGAAAAAACCTACCAAATTCTCGAAAAGACGAACATTCCCACCATTAACGTTGTCGGCTCACCATTTAGCCAGGCGCGGATTACGCTTGAGACGGCATTTTTTGAGGCGTCTCATAAACTGACCGAACACCTGTTGGATCAGGGCTATAAGAATATCGGTTTTATCGGCGCGCACATGGACAACCGCCTGCAACGGCAGCAGTTAAACGGCTGGCATAAAGCGATGCTCAATCGTTACCAGAATTCCGACCAGGTTATCACCACGCCAGATGCCGCCAGCCTGCAGTTCGGGCGTTATGCGTTATCTGAAATCTTACTGCGCCAGCCAGAACTGGATGCCGTGATTTGCAGCCACGAAGAGATTGCGCTGGGTATCATGTTTGAGTGCCAACGGCGCTTGCTGAAAATCCCTGGAAATATCGCGGTGGCTTGTCTCGACGGGTCAGATAGCTGCGATCAAACACACCCGACGCTAACGTCTGTCCGTGTCGATTATAAAAAAATGGGTAAAGATGCAGGTAAGTTGCTGATTGATCTATTGAATGACGAGCGGGATGATGAATTAGATGAAACGCGCGTTGAGCAATTCAGCTACCAGATTGAGTTACGTCGGAGCACCTGAGTGCGGCAATTGTTGGGCGGATAAGCTTGCGCCATCCGCCATTTTCGTTAAACAGTAATATCCCAGCCGCGCGCACGCCACAGTTCCGGCAAGTCCGCTAAGTCAGTAAACGTCGTCACTTTCGGGTGATCAATCGGCTTGTTATGCGGGTCGGCGCAAAAATAGAAAACTTCCATTCCTGCGGCGATACCGGATTGCGCACCGGCCATCGAGTCATCCACCAGCACGCAGTTCTTCACATCCACGCGCATGGCATCTGCGGCATGAAACATGATCGCCGGGTCCGGTTTCCAGGTCTGAATATCGTAGCCGCTAAACAGTTTGTCCGGGAAATGGTTGAGCATGCCGGTTTTTCCCAGCGAGTGCTGCATTTTGCTTACCGGGCCGTTGGAAACGATACACATCGGCACCTTGATTTGCGCAATGAGCGCTGCTGCACCCTCTATTTCCACCAGTTCGCTTTCGAACAAGCGGGAAACCTCTGCGCGATAAACAGGTTCCAGCTCCTCTTTTGGCAGGCTCACTCCGTGTTGGGTATTGATGGTGTCGATAATCTCGTAGAGCTTTATACCCTTAAAGGTCTTATGAACCTCCTCAAGCGCAAGTTCAATGCCGTATTGCGCAAACATATGTACGTAGGCTTTGGAGCAAATCACCTCACTATCAACCAGCGTGCCATCGCAGTCGAAGAACACCGCATCTATCCGGGACATACCGCTTCCTTATTTAAGAGTGAATGACCATCTTATCCAATTTGCGCAATTTTTGCGGCACGCAATCGTTGCCGTATAAGAAAATTCAATGAAAAAAAATCTGCGTTGTTCATCATGTTTTGTAATTTTTGGTATAGGATAGCGACGGATTTTCCCTCTCAATGTTCGGAATTAAGACTAAATGAGCCAACCACAATCTACTCCGGTCGCGAATCCGGGGCTGCTCGAGCGCGTGTTTAAACTGCGCGAACACGGCACCACGGCACGCACAGAAGTGATCGCAGGTCTTACGACCTTCCTGACGATGGTGTATATCGTCTTCGTCAACCCGCAGATCCTTGGCGCCGCGGGTATGGATACCCAGGCCGTTTTTGTCACCACCTGTTTGATTGCCGCATTAGGTAGCATCCTGATGGGTATTTTCGCTAACTTGCCAGTTGCGTTGGCTCCGGCAATGGGCCTGAACGCATTCTTCGCCTTTGTGGTTGTTGGGGCGATGGGCATTTCATGGCAAGTCGGTATGGGCGCCATTTTCTGGGGTGCCATGGGCCTGCTGCTGCTGACCATTTTCCGCGTGCGCTACTGGATGATTGCCAATATCCCGATGAGCCTGCGCGTGGGTATTACCAGCGGTATCGGTCTGTTCATCGGTATGATGGGCCTGAAAAACGCCGGGATTATCGTCGCCAATAAAGACACTCTGGTGAGCATCGGTAACCTGACATCGCACAGCGTGCTGTTGGGCGCCCTGGGCTTCTTCATCATCGCTATTCTGGCTTCACGTAATATTCATGCGGCTGTGCTGGTGTCCATTGTGGTGACCACGCTGCTCGGCTGGATGATGGGCGATGTGCAATACCACGGTATTGTTTCCGCGCCACCAAGCGTGCTTTCCGTTGTGGGCCAGGTTGATTTAGCCGGTTCGCTGAACATCGGGCTGGCAGGCGTTATCTTCTCCTTTATGCTGGTTAACCTGTTTGACTCATCCGGCACGCTGATTGGGGTGACAGATAAAGCGGGTCTGGCCGACGAAAAAGGTAAATTCCCACGCATGAAGCAGGCGCTGTACGTGGATAGCGTCTCTTCCGTTGCGGGTGCATTTATCGGCACTTCATCGGTTACCGCGTATATCGAAAGTTCTTCAGGCGTCTCTGTAGGTGGGCGTACAGGCCTGACTGCGGTTATCGTGGGTCTGCTGTTCCTGCTGGTTATCTTCCTGTCACCGCTGGCGGGCATGGTGCCGGCATATGCAGCCGCAGGCGCACTGATTTACGTTGGCGTGTTGATGACATCCAGCCTTTCGCGTGTGAAGTGGGACGACCTTACTGAAGCGGTTCCTGCGTTCATTACTGCGGTGATGATGCCATTTAGCTTCTCCATCACCGAAGGTATCGCGCTTGGCTTTATCTCTTATTGCGTGATGAAGTTGGGTACCGGCCGCTGGCGTGAAATCAGCCCATGCGTGATTGTTGTGGCGCTGCTGTTCGTGCTTAAAATCGTGTTTATCGACGCACACTAACAGGTTTTACAGGGTGGATTAGCGTAAGCGACATCCACCCTAATTTATGCCTGTTTTGTCGGATGTCGCTGCGCTAATCCGACCTACGTGTGATTCTCCCGGCGATACCTGCCCGGCGGCTGATGAAACGTTCGCGTAAAGATCCGCGTAAACGTCTGCTGCGAATCAAATCCATACTTCAGGCTAATATCGTAAACCTTGTTATCGGTATCGCGCAGATCGCGTGCCGCCAGCAGCAGTTTTCGGTCGCGAATATACTTCCCCAGACTCTCGCCTTTGTACTGCATAAACAATCGCTGTAAATGCCACTTCGAATAACCCGCATGATCGGCAATATCATCAATGCGTAATGGTTGATGCAAATTATCGTCAATCCACTGAACAATCGTGTCGATAACCTGAGCGGAAATTGTCATTTAGCCCCCTGCGCGTTTCGCTTACATGGCACTGGTGGATTCCCACCAGGCGCTAAATTGCTGCGTGCTGTCATTTACCCAAACAGGCTCGCCCTGTTTTGGCGTTAACAGACGAAAGTTTTTCCCTTCGCTGGCCTGCGCCAGGCTTTTGTACGGCGCATCCCAGGTATGTTTTGCCAGAACAAAGCGACCCGCATGGCCCGGTAATATGGCGCGAGCATTAAGCTCAACGGCTGCCCGAGCTGTCTCATTCGGCATCATATGAATATTGCTCCAGTCCTCGTCGTACTGGCCGTTTTCCATAATGGCTACGTCCACCGAACCAAACTGTTCGCCAATCGCTTTGAAATGAGGCCCGTAGCCGGTGTCGCCGCTGTAATAGATTTTCTGGCTATCCGTTACGAACATAAAACTCGCCCATAACGTCTGATTGCTTTTCAGGCTGCGGCCTGAAAAATGGCGTGCAGGTAAAACGTGAACGGTCAGCTCGTTCGATATTTTTACCGCCTGATTCCAGTCCTTTTCATGAATGATGTCGCTATTTATGCCCCAGTAGCGCAGGTGGGAACCAACCCCAAGCGGTGTGATCACCTGGCGAATTTTGGGTTTCAGCGCTTTTATGGTGGCGTAATCCAGATGATCGTAATGGTCGTGGGAAATAATTAGCAGATCGATCTCAGGCATCGATTCCGCTTTCCATGGGTAATCCCCTGGAAAGGCTTTATTCAGAAACGAAAAGGGGGCGGCGTAATTACTGAATACCGGATCAATCAGAATGCGTTTTCCGGCGAGCTGGATATACCACGAGGAGTGGCCGAGCCATACCATTGTGTCCTGCCCCAGGGGCAAACTAGCCAGATCGGTTTTGACCAACGGCAATGGCTGCTGCGGGCGTGCATTTTCAGTGCGTGTGGTTAAAAACCCCCACCAGGCCGCCAGTTTACTTTTCTGCCCGGTATAGCCAAGCGTGGGAACCTGGTTGCGGAACAGCCCATCAACATAGTTTGGCGAGCGTTCGACTAAACTTAGACCTTCCCCTTGCGGAGCCTGACCAAACCCGGCATTCAGGACGAAAGGTAAACTGGCTGCTGCTGCAATCAACATAATTATTACCGTGCATAAGGAGAGACGTTTCATATCCTGGCCCGCATAGTCGTTCCATCCACTGGCCCGATGCTGATAAACTTGATAATGAGTGAGTAAGCACTCATTATAGATGGGAAGTGACCAGCGTCAAGATGCTTTTCAAAGGCTGACAATCAGCGTTGCAGTGTCCTGGTTCACGTGATTCAATTCGGGTTTTAGGATGGAAGAGGTAAAGCGTTGTGGCTCGTCCGAAGAGTGAAGATAAAAAATTAGCGTTACTGGAAGCGGCGACCATCGCCATTGCCCTGGCCGGGATCGTTGCGTCTACGGCGCAGATTGCTCGTGCTGCGGGTGTCGCTGAAGGGACTCTGTTTCGCTATTTTGCCACCAAGGATGAATTGCTCAACGACCTTTATCTATTTTTAAAACAAGACCTTTGCCAGGCGATGCTGGCTAATATCGACCGAACCCTGAACGATCCCAAAGAATATACGCGTTATATCTGGAACAGTTACATCGACTGGGCTATCAGCAATCCGCAGGCGCATCGCGCGATCCGCCAATTGTCCGTGAGCGACAAGATTGGCGAAGCGACGAAAGAGAAAGTGGCTGAGTTATTCCCGGAACTGCACGAGATCTGTTCGCAGTCGATATTAAAGGCTTTTCAGTCAGGCCCATACCGTGCATTTAGTGACGCGATTTTTTCTTCACTGGCAGAAACAACGATGGAGTTCGCCAGCCGCGAACCTGAACGTGCTGGCGATTTTAAGGCGTTAGGTTTTGAAACTATGTGGCGTGCATTAGCAAATTAGCTTTTAACGCGCTGAATATAGTCACCAAACGCGGTCAGTTGACCGGTCAGATGGTCGAGCGTACTTTGATCCACCACTTCGCCCGTCTGCGTATCCACTTTGTTCTGAATCACGCCGCCCATAAATTCAGGCTTATTCATCACCATTGCGTCGAGGAAGACCAAAATCTGGCGCAGGTGGTACTGACAGCGTGCCCCGCCAATCGCTCCCATCGAACTGGTTTGAATCAATACCGGTTTACCCGCCAGCGGCTGCTCTGGTAATCGAGACAACCAGTCGATGGCGTTCTTTAAGCCGCCAGGTACCGAGTAGTTATATTCCGGTGTGACAATCACTACGCCATCAGCGGCACGAATTTGCTGCGCAATAGCCTCAACGGAGGACGGGAAACCCTCTTCTTGCTGCATATCGGCGTCGTACAGGGGAATGTCTTTAATCGACGGTAACGCCTTGATGCTCAGGCCAGCCGGTGCGATTTTTGGCAAAGTGCGGGCAACCATAGCGTTGAATGAGCCATGGCGAAGGCTACCTAATAACGTGACTATCTTTAACGTGTCGGACATGAATACCTCTTTTTGTCAGGACGTTCAGGAAAGATCAGTGTGGGGATAACGCTTTTTCGGACGACATACTGGTTAAGCGAATGATGCTGCTGTTGGGATCGCGATAGCGAGATTTTACATCCCATAGACTATGCCAGTTTTGTGGGCTTTCAAACTCCCACAAATTAAGTTTTTCAATGCCAGGTGACACCACACATCCCCATATCAACAACCCTTCAACATCGCTGATTGCTTCAATTTCTGATTGATCGCTAACGCGAATACGGCCCGCCCCTGGCAGAAGCTGTAAGCTTTCTTCGCAACCCGTCAATTTAAACGCGCTTTGATGCAGCGTGCGCAGTTGAGCTTTGGATTCACCTGGGTTTTTTTGATTGTTGATCCAGATGGATTCATTGCTGCGAAACGCTGACCCTGAAGCGATAGAAGGAAGGTTGCCGAAAGATTGGTTAATCTCGATATCCAGCCCGCAGCGGCCTTCGGTTGTGACCAGCACGCCGACTTTATTTCCAGCATACGCGATACTGAAATCCATCAGAGAA